>JAJFHC010000173.1 GCA_021775835.1 Hyphomicrobiales bacterium
CACCGAAGGCCGGGCTATTTTGGCCTCCGGACATCGTTGCGTTCCGCTTGGAGTACACCGCACTCCGGCGCGAAACGCGCCTTGCCGGCAGACCAAAATCGCCACGGTGAAATGGGGCAATAGTAGGCACCGTTGGTATAACAGCATGCATTTGAACGAATTGAACTTGGGCGTTTTGTGCCATCGACGTATTGTGCCCGCAAACGAAATCACAACCGTGGAGTGACATATATGAATGTGCCGTTATGGCAGCCGGATGACGCCAGGATCGCCGCAACAGTTCTTGAACGATTCCGGGAATACATCAGTCGGACCTGCGATCGGGATTGTGACGACTTTGACGCCTTGTACCGTTTTTCCGTCGATCAGCCCGAGGCATTCTGGGGCGGGGTTTGGGATTTCTGTGGCGTGCGTGCACAGATCCGTGGTGAACGTGTCATCGAAAATGGCGATCAGATGCCGGGCGCCCGATATTTCCCCGACGCCAGGCTCAATTATGCTGAAAACCTTCTGGTCAAAAGCGATGCATCTCCAGCACTCGTGTTTCGCGGGGAAGACCGTGTTTCCAAAACCGTTTCCTGGTCTGAATTGTCCGCGCTCGTCTCGCAGACTCAACAGGCGTTGAGAGCCGACGGCGTCACCAGTGGCGACCGCATCGCGGCGATCATGCCAAACATGCCGGAGACGGCGATCGCCATGATGGGGGCAGCGTCCCTTGGCGCAATATGGTCATCGTGTTCGCCGGATTTTGGCGAACGCGGAATCCTTGATCGTTTCGGTCAGATTGATCCAACCGTACTCCTGGTCTCCGACGGCTATTACTACAACGGCAAGACCATCGACATCGCAGACAAGATCGAGGCGGTCGTGTCTCAGCTGCCGTCCCTGAAGCGGGTGATTGTCGTCTCCTATATCGGCACGGCGGACACAGTCGCAGGCCGGGTGCCTGAGGCAATGACGTGGGATGCCTGTCTGGCACCGCACGACGCCCGTGATGTCACCTTTGAACAATTGCCGTTCGACCATCCTCTCTACATTCTGTTTTCCAGCGGCACCACCGGCGCTCCGAAATGCATCTTTCATTCAGCAGGCGCCATTCTGATCAAGCATCTGGTCGAACAGCAGCTTCATTGTGACCTCAAGGACGGTGACAGGCTGTTCTATTTTTCGACCTGTGGATGGATGATGTGGAACTGGCTGATGTCCGGGTTGGCCGCCGGCGCCACCCTTCTGCTCTATGACGGATCGCCGTTCTACCCCTCGGGCAACGTGCTTTTCGACTATGTCGATGCCGAGAAGGCAACCATATTCGGGACTTCCGCCAAGTTCATAGATGCCCTCAAGAAGTCCGGGCTTCGCCCCAAGGACACTCATAGCCTTGCGTCTGTCGACACTGTTATGTCGACCGGATCACCTTTGGCCGCCGAGAGTTTCGATTTTGTCCATGAAGCCATCAAACAGGATGTCCTCTTGGCGTCGGTGTCCGGCGGCACCGATATCGCCGGCTGTTTTGTCGGCGGGGTCCCAACCGCACCGGTTTGGCGCGGTGAAATCCAGGGACCGATGCTCGGCATGGCTGTTGATGTCTGGGACGATGACGGCAAGCCCATGGCGTCGGGCAAGGGCGAGTTGGTCTGCACGAAACCGTTTCCGTCCATGCCGATCAGCTTCTGGAATGATGCGGACGGCAGCAAGTACCACAACGCCTATTTCTCTCGTTTTGAAGGTGTGTGGTGTCACGGGGATTTTGCCGAGATCACCGAACACGGCGGCTACGTCATTCACGGGCGCTCTGACGCGACGCTCAATCCCGGTGGCGTACGGATCGGCACTGCCGAAATTTATGCCCAGGTCGAGCAGATGTCGGAAGTGGTTGAGGCCCTGGCAATCGGTCAGGACTGGGACAATGATGCCCGAGTCGTGCTGTTCGTTGTCCTGGCCGCAGGGGTCTCGCTGGACGAGGACCTGATCACGGCCATCAAGCAGCGCATTCGCACCGGAGCGTCTCCCCGTCACGTCCCCGCCAAAGTGGTCGCGGTCGGCGATATTCCGCGCACCAAGTCGGGAAAAATCACAGAACTGGCCGTGCGCGACATCGTTCACGGCCGGGAGATCAAGAATAAGGAAGCCCTGGCAAATCCGGAAGCGCTCGACCTTTATCGAAACATTCCCGAACTCCAGAGTTGACGGCGTCTAAGGCGCGGGCGGTTCAGGCGCCGCCCGTGTAGGCCGTTGCCCTCTCCGGTAGCCGGGGCGAGCGACGCTTGGGTTCTCTCAGCGTCCGGTTCAGGAGGATCACGGGAACGATCCCGACCGCAACGATCGTCAGGGCCGACAACGCGCTTTCTTCAAGCAGGTCGAGCGATGCGTAGGTGTAGACGTGGGTTGCCAGGGTGTCGAAGTTGAAGGGCCGCAGGATCAAAGTGGCCGGCAACTCCTTCATGCAATCGACAAAAACCAGAAGACCTGCTGTGGCCAGTGCCGGGCGGATGAGAGGCAGGTGAACGTCGCGCAGAGCCCCGGCGGCAGAACGTCCCAGTGTGCGTGCCGCGGCCTCGAGGTTAGGCGTGACACGCCCCAGCCCGGATTCGATGGAGCCGTAGGAAATCGCCAGGAACCTGACCACATAGGCAAACACGATGGAAAATATCGTGCCGGTCAGAAGCAGGCCTGTGGAGAAGCCAAGGAGATCCCGGGCAAAGCCGTCGACCACGTTGTCCAGACGGGCAAGCGGCACAAGGATGCCGATCCCGAGGACCGCCCCTGGAACCGCATAACCGACGCTTGCAAACCTGATCGCGATCTGTACGAAGCTCGAGCGCGAAAGCCGGTGGGCATAGGCCAGTGTCAGGCCGATGGTGATCGCAGCGGTTGCCGCGACCACTGACAGGATCAGGCTGTTGCGGGCGTACCGGAAGTAGTCAGGGCTGGCTGCTTCTTCAAAATTGCCGATCGCAAAGTCGATCAGCACAATCCCCGGGATGAAAAAACCGAATATGATCGGCAGGATGCAGATCGTCGTCGCCGCCCATCCCCGAACACCCTTGAGGCGGAAGGGCCGGAGGTTACGCTCACGCCTTGACGTATGGTGAAATCGTTGTCGGCTGCGAGCGAGCCGTTCCAGCCAGATCAGGGCGAACACGAATATCAAGACGATACTGGCAATCTGTGCCGCCCCGCCCAGGTTACCGCGCCCGAGCCATGTGGTGTAGATGCCGACGGTCAGTGTGTTGACGCCGAAAAACTCAACGGCACCGATATCGTTGAGGCATTCCATCATGGCCAGGGTAACGCCAACGGCAATGGCCGGGCGCGCCATGGGCAAAGCGACGAAAAAGAACGTGCCCCAGGGACTGCGGCCGAGTGTCCGGCTGACCTCCAGAAGACACACCGACTGTTTCATGAAGCTGGAGCGTGCCGTCAGATAGACGTACGGGTAAAGCACGAAGGACATGACAAAGACCGCCCCACCAAGCGACCGGACTTCGGGAAACCAGTAATCGCGCGCATTGCTCCAGCCGAAGAGTTCACGCAGCAAGGTTTGCACCGTGCCGGAGTATTCAAACACATCCACATAGGTGTAGGCGATGATGTAGGTGGGCGTGGCCAGCGGGACCAGCAACATCCATTGCAGAACCTTGCGGCCGGGAAACCGGCAAACCGCGACCAGCCATGCCGTTGTCGTGCCGGTGATAAAGGTGACGAGCCCAACGCCGGTCATGAGCAGAACGGTGGTCAGCACATATCCCGGCAACACTGTGGATATCAGATGCGGCCACATGTTCTGCGTCGGGCTGATCGCCAGAACACCGACAGTTACGACCGGCGCGGCAACCAGGGCGCTGAAGAACAGGGCAACAATCCCCCAACGCCTGTCACCATCGCTTTTTGGCGCAAAACTCTGCGTCGAAGCGACGTCGTGGTCGGAAGGCTGTCCTAAGGTCATGAAGGCTGGCTGGTTACTGGCGTTTCAAGGTTCCGGTAGACCTTTCGACCCGATGGTTTCAGCAGGCCCCGATCCGGAATTGCAAATCATTCGCAACAAATCCCGAATGTTATAGGGCGTTCGACAACGTCCGGTCAACAAGGTGTGGCACTGTCCGGGGAGGACCGATTGACGCCGGTCGGGCGAAGGGCGCAGTTTGTAGGGCAGTAAGAACATCACCCTCTTAAACAGACTGCCTTGCGGCCTTGTCTGTTCAAGCTTCCGAAGCGCCGGCTAACACTGCGTCCGGCTGGATATCTACAGGGCAACTGAGTGAACCTTCGCTAGTCCTCGAACATTTGGCTCGCTTTCAGGGGACCGGGTTGACTCACATCAATGAATACAGCTCGACGTGCTGTTACTCATAGCGTCGCCGAATGCATTCAACCTCAGCGAGAAGCATGGGGGGGCGAGACGATACCTTTGAGATGGGTTGGTTCCGCGTGGCCTAGGTTAACCGGGTCTCATTGGATCAAAGCAATCGTGCACAACCGGTTTCTCAGAGTCACACGTTATCTGCGCAAAAGTGTCATTGCCGACAGGAGTTTGTCATGTGTTTGCGGTCGTTAGCCATTGCCGTGTTTGTGGCACAATTAGTTGCCGGTGCAGCCTCAGCGTCGGGTGCCGGGAACGTCAGTTCCCTGAACGCGGGTTCCCCCTTGGGGAAGGGTCAGGGCGACAAAGGCGCCAGACCTATTGCTAAGGCAAAAAGCCAAACAATCCTGGCGCAGACAAAGCAAAAGCAGCGCCGCCGCGCCGCGTTGCCTGACCTCGCGGTCAGGCGGCTGTGGCTCGACAATCAATGCAACGTCAATGTCCAGATCACGAACTCTGGCAAGCAGAAGATCGCGAACCGCGCCTTGCGCAAGAGTACATTGAGCCTGCGGTACGGGAAGCGTCGCGTTCCAATTTCATTGAGTAAGGTGGATCCGCGCGGCCGGCTTTCCCAACCCGGCGGAACGGTTTCGTTCCGGAGCACAGTGAGACTCAAGAAGAGAACCGTTGTTTCGGCCGCTGTCGACAGCCGTAACACGATCCGCGAACTCAATGAGCGCAACAACGCCATCAGGTTTCGTCTTCAGAAGCCCTGCCTGACATTGACTGAGCGCAAAGCACGCAAAACCCGCAAGCAAGCCCAGTCGCAAAAACCCGTACGGACCCCCGACTCCAAACGGCCGATGCGGGTCCAACGGGATCCGGCCAAGCCCGATCGCCGGCCAATCGCCGACATCGGATCGAAACATCAAGCCAAGGCGAGAGATCGAAAGGTCGCCGGCATCTTGAAGACCATTGAACGGGCAAGGTCTCTCGATGATTTGCGTAAACAGTACGGCAGAAACTTGAGACTGACAGAGGTTCAACAAAAGTTGTTTTTGAAGGCTCTGAAAACAACGCCCTACAAAAACAAGATGCTTGTCTTGAGGCGGAATGATCCGGTCAAAAAGAGAGCATCCAAAAACATTGTGTTAACGAAGGCCCGGCATGAGCGCCGCGTCCGGCAAAGAAAGCTCAAACGTGATGCGAATCGTAAGAGGAAACTCGCCGCGCGTTCACGCAGAACCGGGGAAAAGAAGCGTACCTTCAAACGTCGCGTGAGGGAGAACCTCCAGGCGGCGCGTGCTCAGAACTTGCGCTTGGCGCAGAGATGGGGTGCCCCTGTCAGGCATATGGATCGTTCACAAATGCCTGACCTCGATTACTCGCTCGAGATCACAACGAACCAGCCTGTCGCCATAGGGCAGGAGATCGTTTTGAGGAGCGGGGGGCGTGGATTCGGCCTTTCTGTCGGCCGTGTCGGGCTACTGTATTTCGAAACCAGTGAAGGACGCCTGTCAAGCAACGGGAGCGAATTGAGAGCAGCACTTGATCTTACCGCACACGTGAGGAGTTGGACCAACAGTCATATACATGTCAGGATTCCGGAAGCCGTCGCCGAAACCCTGGCCGATCACTGGAACCGGCAGCACCGGCCCGAACAGGGGCGCATCTGGGTGCAGCGCGCCGACATTACAACAGAGCGGGCAGGTGCTTTTGCGGCGATCGCGATCGAGCCCGATCCTTTCCTTCTTGAGCCGGAAGTCACATCAATCTCGACAACAGAGCTATCCTACGACAACAGGTGTCTCGATATTCGCGGGCGTAATTTCCTAAGCACCCATATTGACAGTCCTGTTCAAGAGGAGAGCATGGGCGAGTTTCCGAGCGACCCACCGCCGGACCGTGGCTTTATCAATGGGAGCGTGCTCTTTGAGGCCCAGCATTTGGGTGCGCATAGCACTGGTCGGATTGTATCGTGGAGTGATGAGCTTATCGTGGCTTGCATTCCCCCGGTTTACGGCGTGAAGGCCGTGCAACTCTACGTAACCGTGAGGACGCGGACCAACAAGTATGTCACTCACTCGCCGGAATTGGTGACCTATACAAACAACGATATCAGACCACGGATACTGAGACTTGACGAGGTAGTTGTGGCCTGTGAGCCCTGGATCCTCGGACCCTTTGGGGTCGATACGGACTTGGGGCGTCTGGGAACCGTGGGGCCGGTGCAATGGGCGTTATGCTGGTTCGGCGAGAAGAAGAAGCTCACCTATAACATCACACTGCACAATGGATGGCGGATTATTGGGGGCGAAATCGTTCTTGATGACAGCAATGGCTTTTATGAGACGCCTTCTTGCGGCGCATACTACGTCGGCAACAACCGGCCTCGGGAAGGAGCAGAGCGCGCGCAACTGGAAGTCGAGTATTGGGTCAACCCCGGCTATATCTGCAAGTTCAGGCACCGGGTAGAAATTCAGGGGCAGAACGGCGTGCCGCATACAGACACCTATAACCCTCGCGAAACGATCATCATGTCCGAGGGAGGGTAGAGAAAATGAACCCAATTCAAACCGCCATAAAGATCATCCGCGCCTCATCATATGGGATGATCAGTCCAAGTTTTGCGAATTTGAGTGGTCCGATTCTGTCGAGGGCGAGCGGTGTGGCCCGTCGAGGACCTGCACATGCCTAGACCAAGCGTATCAAGACAGTCGGCTGGTGCCTGGCGGTCGCGTCCCGGATGCCCCGACATTTGTTCTATGAATGTCGCAACGTTACCGGCAACGAAGTGGCGAACCTCGGGAATGGCCCTTGCCGTCCTGATGATTGGCATCATGATCCTGTTTGTGCAATCGATCGCAACGGCGCGTGCATTCGACCGCTTTTCGTCGTTTGACCAGAACATCATCTGGGGCGGCTTTGACTATGAAGTGAGACGCATGCGCAACCCTCAACCGCACCTTTGTCGCTTGAGATGCCTTAACGATTCCCAATGCCAGGCATGGCAGTACATTCCACCGCATGGAGCACCGTCGGCGCGTTGCGCATTGCGCTCGGACATGCGGGCACGCCGGCCCGGGGGACAAGGCATCGTATCGGGCCGACTCTACAACTATGACAATAGAGGCATGGTCAACGGTCGCTACGCTGGTCGCAGTTACAAAGTCATTAGGCTGACGGAACCAGACCCCCTTCAGTGTCGGAGGCGATGTGCGGAAGACCCGCAATGCCGCGCTTGGCGGTTCCTCAAACCCGGTTATAAGGAAGAAAATGCCCTTTGCACCTTGCAATCAATCAGGGGCCATTTGCAGCCGGACGTGGAGAGTATCTCCGGCGCCAAGGCAATCCCGCCAGCCGGGCGCCAATAATTGTGTCGGCCAGATTACGCACTGGGCAGACAAGCCGGTATCGTTTTGGCCATAACCAACTTGACCCACATCAATGTCTGTTGTCGGTCCCATTGTCGACAATGAGGAAGTTCTGGTCATCTGGTCATCTGGTCATCGCGTGACGGTTGTCGACGCAGGTATTTGGGAAACTTCAAGTGCCCGTGCTCGCGAAACCGGCGATTTCATTCCAGTCCTGCAGAAGTGCCCTTGTCTGCACACAGCCACTCGGTGCGGGGCTTCAGTTGTTTAGAGCCGTCTTTTTGTCACCGGGGAGAAGTAAATCATGCATTTGCGATCCTTCATCCTAGCCGTATCCATCGTCCAGATAGTCGCTGTAGCTGACCCAACATGGAGCGCTGAGATCCTCGGCTCCAACGAAGCGAATTCACACATCAGAGACGCTCGGGCCGGGTCGGTTCCGGGGGGCGTGACCGGTGTCGGAGACAAGCTCTTGCTGGCGCAGGCAAAAGTGCGAACGCGAAGCCGCGCTGAATTGCCGGACCTGACGATCAGGCGTGTGTGGCTGGATCGTCAATGCAGAATCAACGTTCAAATCACGAACTCGGGCAAACGAGAGATCGCAAAACGCGCCCTGCGTCAAAGTACGCTCAGTTTGCGGTATGGAAAGCAGCGCATTCCGATTTCCTTACGCAAGATCGATCCGAGACAGAGGCTATCAAGACCCGGCGCTTCGCTTTCGTTCCGAAGCAAAGTTAGATTGAAGAACAGGGCTGTGATTGTGGCCATTGTCGACAGCCGCAATACGATCAAGGAGGTCAGCGAACGCAATAATGTCTTCAAGCTCAAGGTCAGAAAATCCTGCATCGCAACGGCCGGCCGCAAGAGCACAACGGCACAAAAGTCACCTCGAACGGGACGGCCGCCCGACTTGCGCAGGCCTCAACGTGTCGACAAGACAGGCAAGAAACCGTCAGGCAGAGGTCAAATCAAATTCACGACCAAGTCACTGAGACCGAACCTGGACGGCAAGAAACGGCGATTTGGTGAAAGACAAGTTGCAGCAAGTGCCCGACTGAGAATCAAGATTGCGAATGCAAACGCAAGGGCAAAGGCAAGGCGAGAATCCCAGATAAAGCCCGCCGTGGCGCTCAAGCGGTATCTTGCGCAAGGTCCTGTGCCGGGAGCCGCCGCACCGCGGACACCGGATGGGCCGCGGATCACGTCAAGCACGCCGGCGCCTGTATCACCGGGCCACGAACTGCGTATCACAGGCCAGCAGTTCGGTTCCAGCGGTCGTGTGATGCTGGATTTTGCCGGGCTGTATTTGCAGCTGCCGACTGATAGTTGGAGCAACCGTCAAATCCGGCTCCGAATTCCGGTCGAGATACGCCCCTTTGTCGGCGAGGCTGCGCACGAGGCTCGATTGTGGGTACATGCCGACACCGGAGCAGCCACCAAGACATTGCAAATTGGACCGGACCGGCCGCGTATCCAGCGGGTCGGTCCCTCCGTCATTGAACCTGGTGTCGACATTACGATCGAGGGCGATCGTTTCCTCACCGAACAACCAGGCACAGTGGAGCTCGAATGCCTGGGTTATGAAACGTCACGTGGCACCGTTATTGAGTGGACACAAACGGTAGTTGGCGTTCGCTTCTTTCCCACTCCTGGCCGTTCGCTCAACCAGCAACGCTGCCAGATTGTCCTGAAGAACCATCTCGGCCATGAAGCGCGAAAAAGAGCCCGATTGACTGTCCAGCTGGATCGAGAGGAGATCCGCTATCACGTCAGGCCGCGTCTCCTTCTTGAACGACGTCGCGGTGAACCGGTTACGGCTGGCGATGAATTGAGCAACGGATGGGGCGTCCGGGGAACCCAGCTTTCATGGAGCGATGACGGTGTGGGGGTTTCGGTGAGCTGGGGCAGCCGGCCAACCCGGGGCGCCACCAATACACGAGCGCAGTTTGAGTTTGAGTGCAGAAGCGCGTATGGACCGATTCCGGGTTGTCCGCTCGGTAATCTTCCATCATTGCTTTTGTACACAGTGGAACTCGAAGGGCCATTGGGATTGCCGTATTTTGGCAGTCAATAACTGGCAACCGAATTCAGCATGGCGCCCGCCTAATTGATTATGCAGATCGCCACCACGGTGCATTGTTCGCCATCTTGCTTATGCGACCCAGCAGTTGCACGATATACTACCGGTGTTGCGGCGCTTGCCGCAGATCGACATCGGCTTTCCCGCGTCCACGATTCAGCACTGACGTGCCGCATCGCGCACGGGAAACGGCGTTACGGAAGATAGATCGAGATCTGGTTCTGCAAATCAAAGATGCGATTGCAGGTAGTTCTGCTCGCCGACTTTTTCCATCAGCGTCAGCTGGGTTTCCAGCCAGTCGATATGTTCTTCTTCGTCGCCGATCAACGTTTCGAACAGCTCCCGCGACACGGTGTCATTGACTTGATGGCAATACTGCGCGGCCTCGTTATACAGTGCATGCGCCTTGCGTTCTCCGGCCAGATCGCTTTCGTGCATTTCACGAACAGTTTCCCCGATGCCGAGGGGATCCAGGTCCTGAAGATTGGGCAGGCCTTCCAGAAACAATACGCGCTGTATCAGCTTGTCGGCGTGGTGCATTTCCTCGATCGACTCGTCGTGGAGTTTTTTCGACAGTTTTTCGAACCCCCAGTCCTGGAGGATGCGCGAATGCAGGAAGTACTGATTTATCGACGTCAGTTCCAGTTTGAGCGCCTGATTGAGGTACTCGATGACTTTGGCATCGCCCTTCATGGTAAACCTCGATGTTTCTAGTTTGGAATCATTCTAATAATAGGGTGGGGCAATGCCAAGTCAATGCCCGTCATCGACCAGCACGGTATTTTCCTCTTCGGCAAGGATTTCCTTGATCCGTTCCAGGCACCGGCCGCACTGAGGCTGGCAGCCGAGCAGCGCATAACAGTGTTGCGGCGACCCTTTGGCCTGCCGCGCGACGCCGCGAACTTGATGCTCACTCAATACATTGCACGAACAGATGATCATGGTGACAACCGGTCAGAAAACATGGGGACAATTATCGGCACCGGTGACGGCGTGTCAATTCCGACTGTCATCACATTATCCATCGCATTGTCGTCCTCCTTGCCGGTGCGCATGTGCGAAAGACAGGCGAGAAACGGTCGTTGGAACTTGGATCCGCCGCACGCGTGTTCGGTGTCGTCGGCAACTGTTTCTTCAGAAATCCGTCAGTCCGCAAGGACCCGTGTGGTCGGGAACGTGATCTGGACCAGCGTGCCCTCGTCCGGGGTGCTCTCGATCAGGAACTCTGCCTTGTTGGCCTCGGTCAGCGCCTTGGTCAGCGGTAGCCCGAGCCCGGTCCCGATCTGCTCCACCCGGCCCGGCCGCTGGATTTGCCGGAAGGGCTCGAGTGCGTGCTGAAGTTCGTCCGGGTCCATGCCGATGCCGGTGTCCTTGACCCGGATCTGGACCCGCCCGGCATCGTCCATCAAGGCGGACACGATCACCTGGCCGCCAGGGTCGGTGAACTTGATCGCATTGGACAGCAGGTTGAGGATGATCTGGCGCATGCTGCGCTGATCGGCAACCACCGGTGGCAGGTCGGGGGCCACCGAGGATCGAATGATGATCCGCTCACGATTGGCCTGCGGCTGCATGATGCCGTTGCTCTGGCTGATGATGTCCGACAGATTGACACTGGTAAAACTGAGTTCAAGCTTGCCGGCTTCAACTTTCGACAGATCCAGAAGATCGTTGATCAGGCTCAGCAGATGCTCGCCGCTGCTGTGAATGTCGTTGACGTAACCCTTGTAGCGGTCGTTGGCCAGGGGGCCGAATTTTTCCGTCGTCATGACTTCGGAAAACCCGATGATGGCATTGAGCGGTGTTCGCAGTTCATGGCTGATTTTGGCCAGGAATTCAGATTTCTGTGTGCTTGACCGCTCAGCCGTTTCCTTGGCCTTCTTGAGATCGGTTTCGGCCTTTTTCCACTGCGTGATGTCGCGCACCACAGCACAGAAACACACGCCACTGACGGCGTTGTCATCCTCCGCCTTCATGCGGCCCAGGGTCAGGAACAGGGGAATTTCACCGCCGTTCTTTTCAACCGCAACCACCTCGCGGCCGTCATTGAAAATGCTCGCCAGGCCGCTGTCTGCAAGGCTTGTCACATAGTCGCGCACCGCTTGAGCGGTATCCTCGGACATGAGGGTAGCAAATTCACGGCCGGCAACTTCGTCCTCATCATATCCGAATATCGCCTGTGCGCTGGTATTGACCGTGACGATGTGGCCGTGTGCGTCAAGCGTCACGATACCGTCTGTGGCCGTGTTCAGGATGGCTTCGAGTTCGGCCTCGCGCGGGCCCGACACCGGGAGCATCGGCTGTTCGGATAGGGCAATCTGAAGGGCCGGTTCGTCTTCCCAGTCGACCACGGCAAGATCGGCCTGCAGGGTCTGCTTGCGGTCACCGTCGCTCGAGTTGCCGAGGGATACGGGCGATAGTGCGAGAACAGCATTATAATCTTCTTGCGCTGACATCAATGCTGCATCCAGCACATCGCCGCTTCCCTGTGCGCTCAACAGACTTGTGACGTCTTCAATGTTTTCAATGGCTGCTGCATCGGGATAGCCCAGAAGGACCGCGGCCCGGGTATTTGCAAAAAGAAGTTTCCTGTCGCGCACGATAATGAGGCCTGCGGGATACTCATTGAGAAAGCTGACGACCGCCGCGTGGGCATCGCCGTCCGTTGCCGTTTCGGCGGGAAGATCGTCTGCCGTTGAATCGGGGGCAGGGGTCTCGCCTGCGTCCTCGATGGGGTGTTCCGCTGCGGTCGCTTGTTCGTCGCGCCGTCGTTCCTGGGAAATGGCTTCGCCGATAGCCCTGAAAGTGCGCCGGTCCTCTTCGGTCAGGCCACCGCCGATTTCCGTTGCCTGCTGCGGCGTCTCCAAGGTGTCGTCTTCGGGTTGCGGTATGGAAGCTTGTTGCGTCTGTGTTTGTAAGGCAGGAATGGGAACGACCTCGGTCACTCCCTGCCTCACCGTGCCGATCCCTCTGTAGCCGGCAAACCCCGACAACCCGGTCACGGCCGGCGTTGCGCTCAGCATGATCGAGATTGTCCGACCCTCATGTTTCCACTCGGTCAGGGTGCGCCACGCCTTACGGGCGTTGCAGGCGGCCTGGATCTGGCCCGTGCTATCCAGGGTAAATCGTGCAGCGACTTCCGACCAGGTCCGGCCCACGACCGCGGTCGTGGCGATTCCGCTGGCCTCTTCAAAGCCGTCGGACAGGCTGGACCACACAAGATTCTGGTCCAGCTCCCAGGTGAAATCGGCAGCCGCGGCAACAAAGTCGGTCAGCCGCTGGTTGGATTCCATGAGGCTGAGTTCGTGCTGGCGACGCTCGGTCACGTCGTCGAAGACAATCGCGATCGTGCCCGTGTCGCCGCCATGGTCGCCGCCCACGTGACGGGCGGTTATCCGGTGAACACGGATGCCCAGGCAGGTCTGAATGTTGCGAATTTCGCTGACCATGCCCGCATCCACGGTACGTGCGATCAGATCGCCGGCATCTTCCCCGCTGCCCAAAAGACCGGCGAGGTCGGGCTCGGGCATGCCGTCTCCACGGGCTGCAACGATCTCCTTCGCGATTTCGTTGCTCGCCTGGAGAGCGCCGCGTGTATCGAACAGGATGACCGGCAAGGGCAGAAGATCGATGGATGCGTCAGTACTTCCCGGGCCGGCCGCGCGCTGATCCGGGCTCTCGACGGTCATCAGGACGCCGTTGCGGCCGTCGGGTAAGCCGAAGAGCTGGCACCGGCAGCGCAACATGTCTCGCCGGCCGCTGGAGGGAAAGCTGAAATCCTCCTCGATCGACGTGTTGTGTTTAAGGGATTTGGCCAGTTGAACCGCTCGGTCGACGCCGGGTTCGGCCGGATCGAAACGCCGGTCGAGAACGTCGAACAGGCTTTCGCCGCGCCAAAAACCGATTCCGGTATTGTTGGCCCACACGATCCGCCGTCGATCGGTATCCCACAGCCAAGCAGGACGCGCGTCGGTCGCGAGGGCGTCAAGCAAAGACGTATTGTACAAACTCACGGGCTACTATTCCCTTTTCCGAAACCAGTTCCCGCTGGTCGGATGTGTTATGTGGCCTCGTAAGAAATCCCAAATGTCGCTGCAAAATTGCGGCGGCAAATCCCCGCCAGGATCAACCGTTCCTTAATACTTTGTTTACATTACATCAAATGGACCTGTGTCGTCTACGTGCGTGACACATAATCCCTTCTATTCAAGGGCGCCGTGGCAAGGATGCCACGCTGTGGTCTTGCGCGAGGTCAGGCCCTGATCCGGTTCAACGTTTGTTCCGGTTTTTTGAAGGAGCCCCGGAATCGCCGGATTTGCCGCTCTTTTGTCCCGGTCGTGCCGATTTTTCGCCACCATGTTGCGCGGCAGCCCGGGTTGCCGCATCGATCAGTTCTTCGGCGATTTCATGAGCCTCCTCGGGCGTGAAGTCCATGGGCAGGTCAATCCCATCGCCCGCGACGTAAATCCGCACCATGCCAAGATCGGTCGGGCCGATCTGCAATTCCGCAGAAAGGTCAGTCTGATTGTTGATGCCCATTTCGCTCGTTCTCCGATCCGGTTCGATACGCTGTGCTATGGCAAATGACAGGCATTATGGCAAGCCGAAGCCACAAAAACACATAAAATTTGCTGCGACGCAAAATTTATGTTGCAATGCACAATAACGTATCCTATATCAGGCTCACACAAATGATTTTCCCCGTGCCGAACCGAGATCGGCAACCCGATCCGGAACAAGCACAACCCGAACGATAAGGAACCATTATCATGACAAAAGCACAAGCCAAGACCAAGACCGAAGCCTTTGAAGTCCCCGCAGACATCCGCGAACTGGCAGAAAAGAGCGTTGACCAGGCACAGGTCGTATACGGCCAGTTCCGTGACGCCACCCAGGAAACCGTTGATCTCCTGGACGTCACTGCAACAGCCGTCAAGGACAGCGCTGCAACGCTGCAGCTCAAGGCCCTCGACATCGCCCAGGCGAACATGTTGGCCGGTTTCGATTTCGCCCGCAAGATCGCAACAGCGAAAGACTTCAAGGAAGTCGCTGATATGCAGGCCACTTTCGCCCGCACACAGATCTCCGCGCTGACCGAACAGACCACCGAACTGGGTGGCCTCGCCGCGAAGACCGCCGAAGCCGCTGCCAAGCCGATCAAGGACGGCATGACAAAGTCCTTCGACCAGGCAAAGACAGCGTTCAAGGTCTGAACCATAACGACAAAGGGTTCCTGCAAGTACTGGAAACCCGGAGAGGCCGCCTCGTGCGGCCTCTTTTTTTATGGCGCAAGACCTCAACGACAGGCTTGAAAAGCCCGTCCGATAAGCGTAGGTTGCGCCCGAATTCGCGCTCCGACGCGCCGTGTGCCGCCTTAGCTCAGTAGGTTAGAGCGCTAGATTGTGGATCTAGAGGTCCCCCGTTCGAGCCGGGGAGGCGGTACCATTCTTTTCAAAGACTTAGTGAACTTTCCGTTTGACCAGTTTAGTCTTCGGGTTACAAAACGGCCTTGCTTTATCCAAAAATCGAGTTTCTTGTACTCCGATAGCATAGTTCTCCATTTCCCAAATCCCACCTAATCACAACCCCACCCCGGTGGCACCCCCCTTCATCAATTAGGGTACCTCACCTGCTGTACATATTATTCCGCAGGCTTGGTGTGAGAAAATTCTGAAAAAAATTTACAAAAATATTTCGACCAAAACCAATCTATTGCAATCGTAATGGTGCCACTGAGCAGCAATGGCTCCGAACAGTTTTGCCGTGACGCCATCACTGGCCGTAAACAGGGCTTTCCTATTCAAAAGGCATAACCGATAACGGCAATCAGCAATCGCGGGTTCTATTTCCTGCCCCATATTGGTGCCCGCCATCCAGCATCAATAGCCTCACGTTCACTGCAAAACCACGTCTCTTTCTTGTCCAACGACACCTTTGTTCGAGAGTGCCAAGGAGACCATGGCGCGTGATAAATAGGCCCGCTCTTTGAGATGTTGCCTTTGATTGGGCACCCCTTCGGAGCTATTTGTTCCTCCACATGCCATCGACGGTCCCACTAAAAACACCATGACGCTCTCAACGATGTTTCGGCCAGCGGCCTGTCAGTTGTTTTGAGATTCGAATACAGCTGGGCTGTTACCCACAGTTTGGAAAATGCCTTCAGTTGATGCGATAGGTATCTGGATAATTATCACAGGCCTCAACTGGAACTGCGCCGATGACAATCGTTTCTGACGTTTGTGACAATATGTTGCTCAACGACAAGCTGGATGCCGATGCCCTTTCGGGAAGCCCGTTGGCCATCAACGGCATGAAACTTCTGAAGTATGCTTTGAACAACGATGGGATAACCCTGACCAAATCGGGCGCATTCAACCGCAAGTGTGTGGAGTGGGCTGCCGAAGAATTTCAGTGGCCGCGTTACACGCCGGATTATCTTTATCTTGTGAACAAGGTGCTCAATGAGGACGATTTTCTGCCTCTGGGCATTCTGCACGATCTCTTGATGGCGGCCCGTCTGTTACGAAAATACAAGGGCAAGGCACTCTTGAGAAAAACGGCAAGGAACATCCTTGACGATCACGGCGCACTACAGGCCGTATTGTTTGAAACCTTTTTCACACGGTTTGATTTCACCAACTTTGAGCGGTTTGTGATCCCAATCGACTATTCAGATCACCGGCATTTCCTAGGGGTGGTGGATAACCGTCTGCATGACTGGACACCGGTCATCGAATTCACCGGATGGTGCCTGCCTATCTATACCGATGAATGCCACGGATATGGTCGGCGTGAAAACATGATCTTTTTCGTCCTTGGCCGGGTTGTCCGACCTCTCAAATGGCTTGGGC
The DNA here is from genome assembly GCA_021775835.1 of Hyphomicrobiales bacterium. The sequence continues at coordinate 16,606 of JAJFHC010000173.1, forward strand.
TTATCGAGGAAAAGGAAACCGACACGCGTTATCCGGCGCTTGATGAGGTCAAGATTCGAAAGACAGCGCTCTTCGGCAAATTCATTCGGTTCGTCGATATCCGACCTGTAACGGCATATACGCAATAAGTACGCTGGCGGACCACCCTGCAAGCCACCGTGGCGACCAAGATAGCCATCTCGTCCCCGAGAAACCACGACACTCAAGCGATTCACCTGTTGGCAAGAATGCCGCATTGATTTCCGCACCCTCAGGCAAATATACGGGACAGGCCTGTTCGGTGGTCTTCATCCCCTCGGGTGAATTTCAGGACGGGTTAGGCCCGGGCCGGTTGTTCAGTGAGTCTGCTGGTCCGGGCCGACATTATGCCGTGTCTATACGACTGGCGTAACGCCATCAGTTGTTGTCTCAGGCCCTCCTGCGCCCAGAGGAACCTCCATAGACGATGGAATTGACCTCAGACCGGTTCATGCCAATGTCTTTCAGGGTTCTGGGATGCACCTGATAAAGTTGCCTCAAAGCCCGGCGACGATCATGCCAATGGACCAGAACATTGACAGCAGTTCTGACAACGTCGGTGATGTGATCTGATGTTCTGCGGGCCTTGTATGCCGTATCAAATTCATATGCTGTGACGGTCATTGCTCTCTCCCTTTTTAGATCAGCTCTGTTGAGGTGGGGACAAACAGAACTGCCCTTACCTGATGACGTGGGGATGGAGCGTCAAAGCGTCGTCAAACTTGCGTCAACGACGCGTGAATAGTGGCGTGTGGCGAAATTTTTGTGAAGACACCGCACGTTGTCGGTTTGCCGGAGCACTCGGTCGGCTCGCCTATCCCAGCGTTCAAATCCCTGATGGGCAAAAGCCGGTATCCGAAAACGAACGAATTACGGCACGGTTCTAAGGTGTGTTATCATGCGAAAGGTTTGCTTAGTTGTTCGTATCTTTCGATGCTGCAAGGCTGGGCGGGCTAGGCTCGGGTCTCGCCCCGAATCGAGGTCCGAGCCGTTTGCTAACATATGTTAGCGTGTAGGACGCAACTGACGGCATCAAGACCGTGACAATTGAAACGGACCTCGCCTCTGTTCTCTGAGGCAACGGTTCTAAAGCGTCGAAGTTCGGCTGAGTTTCAGTTCAGATTTTCGACTTGTCCAGAATGCAAATGAGATTTGAGGAACACAGAGTATGGAGAATCAAACAGATGGAATCAAAAAGCCACGGATCAGCCTTAATACGTCAAAACTACTCCGACTGGGTGGTGTTCCCGCAGACGCCGAATCGTCGCTTAAGCTGAGCAAGCCAGTTGGCGGCACCGTGATGGTTGGCAAACCCGGCGACTGAACACGTTGGCTCTAGGACGGCATTTTCGTCGCAAGTGCGGCATTTGACTGAGCTAGGTATCCGCCGCTTCAAGAAGCTGCTGTCCGGCCTCACATGAGGCACTCAGGCGTCTTCACGTCCTTGGAGTTTTTTGAACTCCCTCGGGTTTAGTCGCACCCGCTGTTGTTGATCTCACCGCCCGGCATTGTCGTGTTGCAAAACCGAGTCCCTTGCTGGGTCGTACCCAGTAGGTTAGCGCCTGTCAGGTTTGCCCCTTGCAGGTTGGCATCCCGCAAGTTGGCGTTTGACAGGTTCGCATCCTGCAGATCTGCGCCTGACAGTTTTGCATTAGACAGATCCGAGATCCACAAATTGGCACCTCTGAGCCTTGCAAACGACAAGTTCGCGTCGGTCAGATTCGCTCGTGACAGGTTCGCGTCGGTAAGATCGGCAAACGACAGGTTAGCCCCTGTCAGGTTCGCATCCCACAAGACCGCTTTCGCCATTTTCGCGCCCGACAGGTCTGTGCCGAGCAGACTGGCTCCCCTCAGGTCACAGCCTTCACACGTGTTGGTCGTCTTGAGTTGTTCAAGGTGTGCTTGATTTGTTGCCCACTTAACATCCATTTATTGCCCATCTTTGGTTTCGCCCCATCGCGAGCTCTTCTGGCCGGTGCTCCGACATTCTCGGAAGGAGGAAGATAGACCTGAGGCGCCGTCCGGAAAAGCCAAAACGGTCCGGCAAATCTTGTCAACGCCCCATTACGCCATACAACTTACAGGAAATGCGTCACGTCGCCCCTCAGCTGACCGGTGAATGCACAGTTCAGGGTAGTCTTAGTATGGGCGGCAGTCCTTCGGCCCACAGGCGACTAAGGACCGGTAGCTAATAGTCGCCCTTAATCCTTGTCGCTGAATCCTGCCATCAGCATGCGACGTTCCTTGAACTTAATATTTTTACGTAGCGAGGCAGTGTCAAAATACCAGCATAGGCAGTGCCAATATAACTGGCCAAACGTCTGACCGGTAAGATCGGCAAGTGTGTCCACGACGGGCGTCGACTGGTTCCCGGTTCCCGAAACGGCTATGTTGTTGTGTTGGCTGAAATGCCAGAGGGGGGCAGACAAATGTATTCGAAGCCTTGGCGTGCATATCTGAGCATTGCCATAACCATTATTATTTGCGTTTTTATCGCAATGATTTTGTTCCCACAGCTAAAAGACGGCTTTACCTCTAACCCGGGTTTGAACGGCCTGATCTTTGCATTCTTGATCTCCGGTCTAGTGCACTCATTCTGGGTGCTGTCCCGAATTGGTCGTGGCGCTGGTTGGCTAAGCCAGCTGGAAGATGGTGTGGATTTTGGCGATCTCCATAGGCAGAAAATTCCCAGAGAGTTGCGACCACTTCTGATCCTGATGTCCGCGACGTCGGAGAAGCCTTCTTTGGCGGCCTCTGACCAAAGGGTCATTGTTGAAATGATCAGCAGGAATCTCGCCGACCTCAGAAGGTGGGGACGAGTTTGTACAAAGCTGCTGATGCTACTTGGTGGGTTTGGTGCGATGTGGAGCCTGATGAGCCTCTTTGCTGCCACGGATATGTCCATTGGTGAAATCGAGATCGGCCGGGAACCAGCGTCGCTGAGCGTGGAGACCACCAAAAACCTGTTGATTATTGTGAGCTCCGGGTTCAGGGCAGCATTTGCCTCGATATTTTTTGGTTTGGCGGCGGCCTTGATATTGGGACTAGTGCACTACCGTGTCAGCCGGGCTCAAAACCAACACCTGAGCGAAATTGAACAAGGCGTTTTCGACTTCGGGGCCACCGGAGCAAACCTCGACAAATATGGCGCGTTCATCCTAAATCAGCCTAACGCCTCTGCAGATCCGAGTGACACCAATGCCGACGACAAGAAGCTGAAGACCGCCGCCAAGTCATTCTGGTTTGCTTCCCTGCTATCGCTCGTCTGGCTTAGCGTTTGCACGATCTATCTGTGGGGTTTTCGCAGCCCGGAGATCGCGCAGGGCAAAAGTCTCAGCCAAATAATTGGTGCGCCGGAAATAGCGATTATGCTGATTTTGACGGTTCTTCCAATCGGCATGGTATTTGCCATCACATACATGTTGTGGCGAGCTCAGCAAATGAAGCGATTGACGGAGAAGCTTGGACAGGCCGCCACCGATGCATTGAACAAGAAGATCGTGCCGGACAGTTGAATCCAAAAGCTTGTTGTGACCGTATTAGCGGCAGACCACCGGGGCAATCTCTTCCTTCCGAACAGAATGGCCGCATTCAGCTCCCCGAGAGACTTCTAGGCCGCGGTTCAGCCTAGGCGTTTATCTGACATCGCCATGCCAACAGAACACAGGCTTCATGGAACATCGGAGGCGCCTACCTTGGCCGGGCCGTCCCCCAATAATTGAATCCCGCAAAACGGGGTGTGCCCGGCAAATACATCGTTTCCATATTGTCGATGCGAAATCCGGTATTCTCAATCAGTGCGGGAATATCCCGGTTGAGATTGCAGCCACCACCTATGGATCCCCATATCGGGTTGAGACGGTCCTGCCATCGCCGGACAGCTTCATCTGGCGCTTTGCCATGTTCACAAAAGATCAGTTTGCCATTCTGTTTCAGGACGCGGCGCATACCATCCAACGCGGATAGTACGTCAGGGATTGTGCAGAGTGTGTATGTGACTAGCACGGTGTCGACGCTTTCCTTATCCAATGGGATGTCTTCCCCTTGCAGGGCGAGATACTCCACCGGGAATGGCAACGTGGCTGAAATCTGTCTGGCGTAGGTCAACATCTCTTCAGCAGGATCAAGGCCAATAACCCGCTCGACCTTGTCGGGATTGTAGTACGGCAAGTTGAGACCAGATCCGATGCCAATCTCCAAAACACGCCCTTCAGCAAGGGGCACCACTTTTCGGCGCTGCTTCTGTACCGGTTTCGAACTACAACCCCAATTGATAACCTTTGGCAGGACGTATCTGTCGTAGAATCCCATATTGAATCTCTTGTGCTCCACCACACGAATTATTCCAGCACGTCACTGGCACGCTGGCACATAATTCTGGGTCGAACAAATCCCCTCGAGGCAGCACCAATCGAACCTACCTCTATTTTTGGCATGAGTACTGGGATTCAAATGTCCGTTGTCCACCCTGCAACAACCGTCTTTGAGAGGGCTTTCGAACTTCCGGGATATGCCATTTTTCGCCGTCTGTAGGTTCGTTGGATATCCAGCTGGAAAGCGATATGGCTAAGAGGTGGAGTCGGCTCACACTAGAAGCTAGGGAAGATTGCATCGCAAGAGCGGGCACTGCCAATTACGCATACGTGGTAGTAAAATCTGGCACGTAACCACCGGGAGTCGTTTGCATTGTAGCCGCGTAAATGGCCTATTAGCGTTACATAATGAGTCTTGGGTCGCAAAATGAAGATTGTGCAACGCACATGCCCGCTCTGACAGAAACGCTTGATTGGTCTCTATGTTTCTAGATATTTTTTGGGATATGAGTTAATTGAACCAAATATTGAAGTTCCTTCTGAGATATCGATGGCTCGGTGAATTTTCTGAGAGTTATAGTAAAAATTCTATATCGATATCACTTTCTTCGAACGCACTTTTTAAAGACTAATTCACCTCTACTCAGCAATTGTATTATTTTATTATGAGGCAATTTAACTTGTTTCTCAATTAATCGTCTCGCTGGCACTACAAATTGCAAAGGTGACGCTGTATCCCCTGTAGGATATTGACTTGGGTTTTCTTGATTTGGCCAGTTATGAATGGAAGGGTCAAAAACCGCCATTCTACCATCACCATTATACATAAATTTAATTGGATCTACGTGAATATTTCTTACTTGACGGAACATTTGGTTAAGTGATGCTCTAAGCGTGGGGAATCTAAAGTCAGCAGGGAGTTGACCATTCACGTATGCTTCAACGCTAGGAAGTTTTTTTGTGAAGTACAGTTGCCAATGAATGTGCTCATGACCACCAGATGCACCTGTGTCTCCGGGGACTGCTAAAACATCTCCAGCACTGATCTTTTGTCCGGTCTGAACCAGTACTCTTTCATTATGTGCGTAACGAGACAGTACTTCATGCTGGCCTACCGTTCCGTCTTCACGTCCATAGGTTAAAAAGTGTTTCAAATAAACTTCGTTTCCGCTAAACCTATTCTGCATCACACCTACTACAACACCTGGAGCTGGTGCCACAACCAAATCCCCTATACCGGAATAGGTTGCTATATCTGAGCCCTCATGTCTAATTGTGCCACTACGTCTTTGAACGCTACCTTGAGGATATTTTTTACCATAAGGAAATGAAATAGAATACGAAGTTGCACAGTTATCCAGAAATGTAACTGGTTGTGAATAATGTGGATCGTCAATATTTGCTTCAGAGCCGATGGCCTCCAAAGATATAGGTCCGATAGTGAAAATTGATGCCCATATTGCGTTAAATAGAGAACGTCTAGCCTTGATCAAGTTAGAAATATTGAGGCGTTTCTGTGTACTGCGATGGACATTCATGATTCACGCTTTCGAAGGTGAAAAACTGAAGGCATTATGGTTATCGATTTTTGAACGCATAGCAAGTGTCGGCTCAGTCCAATACAGCCAGAGCGCACATCGTCGATGTCATGCGACCTTCCAATCATAAGGTTCGGATAGCACGCAGTCGAGATGGGATGCTGCCGGACCGTGCGCACAACAGATATTGTGCGACCCTTGACCAAAAGAGGGACGAACTCCCTCGCAAACGAACTCAGAAGTGCAGACAGCTGCCCCGCCTCCAATCTGGAGGTGGGGCCCTTTATTTCGCGGGGCCCTAACTTCATCCAATAGTAGACTCTGGCGGCGAACTACTAGAGAGTCCGTCTTGGCCTAATATTTTATGTCTGGCCTTGTATTGTTGGTTTCAGATTTGACTTTGACAAAAGGAACGCAAGCATGAATTGGGTGACGATCCGACAAATGCTATTGGGATTTTTGGTATTGTTGGCTTTCCCGAGCAATTCTTTTGGCCAACTCGCAAATCCGGACTTCGCAGTTCGAATTGCAACGACGCAAACCGTTGTGCTCTTAGATTCAAGCCAAGCGGCTCGGCCAGCTCTGCGTCAAAGCATCATTCGGATTTGTGTAACAAACTCTTTTGGATCGCCCCCATCACCAGCGGTGATTGCCGGGGTGACGGCAATTTCGATAAGTCAACCGCCGGCTGCCGGTACTGCTCTCAGTTTTGATTCATTAAGGTGTGGATTGTTTCTGACAAATTTGTGAGGGACGCTTAGCGTCACGTGCAAAGACTGTGGCCCAGATACAGGCTTCGTGTTTGAATTGAAGATTCTCAAATGAGGTTGCTCGAAAATGAGATTTATCCTTTTTCAGGATAGGCATATGTCTCCGCGAAACGACTTGTTGGGATGGTCAAAGCTAGCCGGTATCTAAGGTGGTGAGATCGCTGTGACGATACCGATGCAGGTGTTTTGAAGGCAAGCCAACGCCCCATTGGGATCAGGTGGCTGGAGTCCGGTTGGGGTCAATGGACTAAACCGCTTTCGCGGTATTTTTCTGCGGCGTTTGGCGATGACTGAGTATTAACGGGCAGGTCTGCCCTGTGTTGAGATTTGGGTGCTTAAAACCTCATCCAACACAGGGAGCAGACCCATGACGGATACATC
>JAJFHC010000174.1 GCA_021775835.1 Hyphomicrobiales bacterium
CGCGGGCCCGATTCAACGGGATTTGCGCTTTATCACGAGCCGATTCCAGGACATCTGAGGCTGCGGTTCTTTGTTGGCGACGAGTCTGAAGCCGATGACGCAATCGAGCGCATTCAGAACAAGCTGAAGGAGTTTCAGGCCAAGATCATCCGCGAGGAACGGGTGGGGACAACCTATCGCGTAACTGTCGAGTTTACTGGTGACCTCAGGCGGTTCTCCTATGCCATGGAACATGCCGCCAAAGTGGTTTCGATCGGGGAAAGCCTCGATATCATCAAGGATATCGGCGGTGCACATGACGTGGATGACACCTATGATGTGGATTCATTTCACGGAACGCATGGTATCGGTCATGTACGGTTGGCAACGGAGTCGGATGTGGCTCCTGAGGCCTCGCATCCGTTCTGGGCAACAGGGTTTGCGGACATTGCGATCGTTCATAACGGCCAGATCACGAATTACTGGAAAATGCGCCGCCGCCTCGAAAAACGCGGATTCGAATTCAATACGGACAATGACAGCGAACTGATCGCGGTCTACTTGGCAGACAAGCTTTCCCAGGAAATTACCCTGAAAAATGCTTTGAAAACATCGATCGACGATATGGATGGGACGTTTTCCTTCCTGGTATCGACAAAGGATGAAATCGGATACGCAAAAGACCGCCTCGCCGCCAAGCCGATGGTCAAATACGAAACCGACGACATTATCGCCATCGCCTCCGAGGAAGTCTCCCTCAACAAGCTGTTTCCCGGCCAGGCGCTCAACACATCCGAACCACCGCCGGGGACATTCAACACATGGCAAAGATCGATCTAGCTGAAGTCTCAGTCCGGGACGCCAACGAACTAATCCGTAAATTTGGCAGCGAAGGTGAGGATGTGGAAGTCCTCAACCCCGATGCGCGCCATCACATCGGGGTCGGTCTGGTTCACGATATCAATGTGCATGTGCGCGGGTCGGCGGGCTACTTCTGTGCCGGCCTGACGGATGGTGCGCATTTTGTCATCGACAACAACGTGGGCTGGGGCCTTGCCGACAATATGTTGGGCGGTTCGGTCGTGGTTCACGGCAATGCCGGAGCGATTGCCGGGGTGGCGATCCGCGGTGCGGACGTGATCGTGCACGGCAATCTGGGGTCACGTGCCGGCCAGGTGATGAAGAAGGGCACATTGCTGTGTGCCGGCGACGCCAATTTCATGGCCGGGTACATGATGTATGGCGGACGGATCGTCATACTGGGCGATTCCGGTGAGCAGATCGGCCAGGACATGACCGGTGGCGAAATCTATGTGGGCGGGCGGATCATCTCGCTCGGCAACGACGCCGCCCAGATCGATCTGCCATCAGAAGAAGACGAGGACCTGCGGGCGTTTCTCGACAAATACAAGATCCCGTTCAACGGCACGTTCCAGAAGGTCCAGAATGCGGGCAAGCAGCTTCGCTACAACCGTACGGAACCAAGGGTGCGCAACATTCCGTTTTTCGTGACGTCCGGTGACTCGAACTACTGGAACGAAAAGGTCCAGGAAGATATTCACGTCAAGTCACAGATCGGCCGGTACCGTATCAGGGGCTATGGCGCTACACGGGCCCTGCCTCATCTGTCGGACATCGGGTTCAAGAAGGATCTGACGGCGATAGAACCGGCTTCGGATGTAGTCGAAAAAGTTCACATGCGAACCGAAATCGGCGGGCGCAACGGTGGCGCCCCAATCAAGCTCTCGATGCCGGTGATGATCGCGCCGATGAGCTACGGTGCCCTGTCCAAATCGACCAAGCTTGCCCTGGCGATTGCTTCGAAACTCTCCGATATCTCCGAAAACACTGGAGAAGGCGGCATGTCGGATGAACAGCGAGCGGAGGCCAACCAACTGATCTACCAGTGCCTTTCGGGAAGGCTTGGGTGGTCAATCCACGACATGCAACGGGCCAATGGGCTTGAGATCTATATCTCCCAGGGTGCAAAACCCGGTCTGGGTGGTCAGTTGATGGCCAAGAAGGTAACAAAGGAAATTGCCCGCATCAGGGGCATCCCCGAAGGCATCGATCTGCGCTCGCCTTCACGGCATCCGGATGTGCTGGGCGCCGATGACCTGGTCATCAAGGTCGAGGAATTTCGCGAGGCGACCGGCTACAAGGTGCCGGTATCGGTCAAGCTGGGTGCCGGCCGGGTGCGCGACGACATCAAGATTGCCTGGAAAGACGGGTTTGATTTCGTCGAACTGGACGGCCTGCAGGGCTCCACCGGAGCCGCCGGCAATGAAGTGCTTGAATTTGTCGGAATCCCGACGCTTTCGGCAATCCAGGAAGCTATGGATGCACTCGAGGAAGTCGGCGGGCGCGAAGACATGCCGATCGTTCTGATGGGCGGTGTCAAGGACGGTGCCGACGCGGTCAAGGCCCTGGCGCTGGGCGCCGAAGCGGTCGCCGTGGGGACGTCGGCGATTATCGCCGGGGGCTGTATCGCCTGCCTGCAGTGTCACGTCGGCCAGTGCGTTGTGGGGATTGCGACCCAGGATCCGGAACACGAGAAACGCTACAACGTGCCGGTCGAAGCCCAGAACATTCACCGTTACCTGGAGTCGGTGCGCTGGCAGATCGCCGCCATCACCCAGGCGTTGGGCCACGACGATGTCCACAAGGTAACCCGCGACGATCTGGTTGCCCTGACACCGGAAGCTGCGGCCATTACCCGGCTGCCCTATGCCCCCGAATACCGCGAACTGAACGCGGACATGCTGAAAAAGGCATCCTGACATGACAAGCGTTTACGATATCGACCGGGTGATAACCCCACCCGCTCCTGAAGAGTTTCCCGATGACGTGTCGGATGCCCATTTCGTACCGGCGCCGTGCCAGGTCGGTTGTCCGGTCGGCACCGATGCGCCGTCCTACATCGCCTACATCTGGGAAGGCAAGAACGAGGAAGCGTTTGAGGCAATAACCGCGACCAATCCATTCAGTTCGATCTGCGGGCGGGTTTGCGACGCACCGTGCGAACCGGTCTGCCGGCGCACGGATTCCGACGGTCCGTTGGCGATCCGCAACCTCAAGCGCTATGTCATGGAGCAACTCGGTAAGGATCATCACCTGCCGGCGGTCGAGGTGACACGCAAAGAGACCATCGGCATTGTCGGTGCGGGGCCTGCCGGCCTGACGGCGGCGCAGGATCTGGCGGAAGCCGGATTCGAGGTCCACGTCTACGAGATGAGCGACCGGCCGGGTGGCATGATGGTCTGGGGCATCCCGGCGTTTCGGTTGCCGCCGGGAACTGTCGAAGAAGACATGAACCGCATGCTCAACCACTGTCCGGGCATCAAGATTCATGTCAACACAGCACTGGGCAAGGACATCACGCTCGATGCCCTCAAGGAAAAACACGATGCCGTGGTGCTGACCATCGGTGCCTGGTGGGGCAAAACGATGGATATCCCCGGTGCCGATGACGACCGGATTGTGGACGGTGTCGGTTACCTGCGCCGGATCAATGCCGGGGAACGGCCTGCCTCACCGGAAACCGTTCTGGTGATCGGCGGTGGTGACGTGGCCATGGACGCCTGCCGCGTGGCCAAGCGCCTGCCCGGGTGCAAAAAAGTGAAGGTGATCTACCGGCGCGGGCCCGACGAAATCCCCGCACGCCGCGATGAGCTTGAAGGGGCGATCGCCGAAGATGTCGAGATCATCTACAACACGCAACCGGTCGAAGTGATTTCCGACGGCGGGCGTTTTGCGTTGAGGTGCGTTGAAACCCGCCTCGGGGAGCCGGAAGAAGACGGTCGCCGGCGGCCGGAAAACGTCCCTGGATCGGAGCGTGATTTCGAATGTGGCCAGGTCATCCTGGCGGTGGGACAGAAGTCGGAATCCGAAGAACTGGCGTCACAAGGCCTCATGGAATGGGACCGGGTCCGCACAAGCTGGGACACGATGCGCACCGGCGACGACAAGGTGTTTGCGGCCGGTGATGGCGCTTTCGGCGGCTCGACCATCGTCATGGCCATGCAGCACGGTCACCGGGTGGCCTATTATGTGCGGGGCTATCTTGACGGCATCGAGGAACCGCTGCCGTACCGCACGCCGTTCCGGACACGCCGGGTGCCGGTGGCCCAGGATGTGAACTGGGAAGTTTTCAACCGGTTCGAGCAACCGTTTCACGGGCTCGGCGATGATCCGGTCGCCTTTCCCGAAATCGAATCTACCTATACCCCCGAAGAGGCCAAAAACGAGGCGGCGCGCTGCTATCGTTGCGACGCGGAAACCGGTTCGTCGGACTATTCGGTGCGCAACCGGGAAGACATTTTCGTGATGGCCCGGACCAACCCCAACGATGCCCGGACACAGAAGGCAATGCTGCGCAAGCATCTGCAATTGCGCGACGACCCGTTTGCGGACCGGCCTGATGCAACGCTCGAGGATCTGATTTTCCTGCCCGCCAACCTGTCCCGGCTTGTGATCGACCCTTACCGGGACGCCTGCAATGTGGCGACGGATCTGTTTTGGGGTGCGCTCAGGATCGAAAGCCCCTTTGTGGTGACAGGCTTCGATGAAGCGCCTGAAGAAATCCGCCGGGCATTGGCGGAAGGGATCGACAAACAAGGTTCGGTCTATCTGGGCCGGACCCGGCTTGGCGCCGACAGCCGGTATATTCAACTGGTTAGAGCAGGCGCCGACCAACCGGATCCGGACGCGCTCGGACATGTGATCGTTCCGACCAATGGTGACCTGAGTTGCATCGAGGCCACCGTGCGGACCGGTAGTGCCGGGCTGGGGCTTGCGGTAAGTGCCGCGGATCTCGAGGCTGCCATTCCACGGGCGCTTGAGGCGGGCTTTGACATGATGGTTCTGACCGGCAATGGACCGATCGACTCGCCATGGCCGGAACTTGACGGCGCCCCTGATCTCAGCGTGATGCGTGACGCTATCCGGATCTTCAGAAAGATGAACCGCGAAGAGGATCTCGAACTGGTCTATTTCGGCGGTATCCGCTCAGGTACAGACGGGGCGAAACTCATCGGCATGGGCGCCAATGCGGTCGCCCTGGGGGCTTCAATGGCTTTTGCCCTGGGTGGTCAGATGACTGATGAACGCCACTTCGTGTTCCACTCCGACTACAGCCATGAGGACCGGGTCGACGGATCGGCGTCCCTGTTGCGGGCGCTGTCGGGTGAAGCCTCGATCATGGCGCGGTGTACGGGCAAGACCAATGTCCACAACCTGGAACCGGAAGATCTTCGTTCGATTACGCTTCAGACGACCCACGAAACCGGTATTCCGCTTGCCGGTGCCAATCCTAAATTCGCGGAGTCCGTGTAAACAATAGCGGCTGACACCAACCAGAGTTGGTGAGAGGGGCGCAAGGCCGATGCCGACGAGACCGGTTGTCTGGATGTCGCGCCTGGCAACGCCGGGAGCAGGCGCCTTTTCGATTCTGTTCGGCTTTGAAGCCATGGCCCGTGCGCTGGTGACGTCGGCACTGCCGATACAGACATTGCGACTGATGGGCAGCGACGAGGATGTCAGCCTGCTCTACTTCGTGGGCTCGGCGTCGGCGCTTTCCATGATTTTCCTGATCCCGCGCCTGGCGGAATGGATGGGTCGGGCCCGACTGTGCTCGCTCGCCATGGTGATGATCGCCACGGCCATGATCCTGTTCATTGTGCATGACGTGCAATCACAAGTGGCCGGGTTCATCCTGCGTGCCAGTGGGATCGCTGTCTTCTATGCGGGCATGAGCATGTTCATCATGGACCGGATCAAGCGTAACGATATCGGCCGGTCTGAACCGCTTCGCATGCTGTCTGTGGGCATTTCATGGACCATCGGACCCGTCATCGGGGTGCTGCTGAATGAACACGTAGGAGAGTGGGCACCGTTTGTCGGGAGTGCGCTTATGATGGCGTTCGCCTTTATCTACTTCTGGATGCTGCGCGTGCGTGATGTACCGATCGTGCGGGCGACAAAAGTGCGCAAGAGGGGCAATCCGTTCGCCAACCTCAAGGTGTTTCTGCGGCAACCGAGATTGCGCCTGGCCCTCGTACACGCCATCGGTCGCGGCATGTTCTGGAACTGCCTGATCTTCTACTCGCCCTTGTGGGCGTCCAGCAAAGGCCATGATCCAGCCCTGGGCGGCTATATCGTTGCAGCGGGATCGGCCTTTTTGCTCGGCGTTCCCCTCTGGGGCTGGTTCGCCCGGCGCTATGGTATCAGGCGGGTCAGTCTGGTTGCCTTTCCAGTTGCCGCGGCCGGGGCTCTGTTGTCCTCGCTTCAATTCTCGTCACCGTGGACGGGGGCGGCCTGCCTGGTGGTCGCGGCTTTCGCAATGACCGTTATCGACGGCTACGGCAATGCTCTTTTCCTGCGGGCGTGCAAACCGTCTCAGCGGACCGAAATGACGCCGATCTTTTCAGCCCAGCGTGACATCGGCGATGTGAGTCACGCTGCGTTTTTCAGTATTGTGCTGATCTTCTTCCCGATAGAAGCCGTGTTCATTACAGTCGGCCTCGTCCTGATCGGGTTGACCGTGCTTTCCACGCGGATCAACCGCCGCCTTTGAACCGGTGTCATGAAGGAGCACGCCATATGCCGGAGCATCTCAATTTCCCGGACCTCATCGACATCGGCGCTCCTTTTTCGAATGTGGTCCTCGACGACCGCTATGCGTTCCTTGCGGGGATCGTTGCCGCGGACATGCCACAGGGCCGCGAGGTGCTGGGCGACGTCGGTGTCGAGACCAGGATCGTCATGACAACCATGCAAGCGCTGTTGGGCAGGATTGGCCTCGACATGAGCGATGTTGTCCGCTGTGACGTTCACCTGGCGGATATTGATGACATGGACGAGATGAACGCCGTTTATGCCGGCTTTTTCGACCAGGGTGCCTTTCCGGCGCGGACGTGTGTACAGTCGGACAAGCTTTTCGGCGGTAGCCTGGTCGAAGCTACCTGTGTGGCCCGGCGGCGCGACGACACTGGTTCGTGAATTTGCTCTAGACCGTATCTGGTCTTTATTGAACCATCTGATGGAGTCAAATCAGCTCACTCGCCAAGGCGCGAAGCGCCGTGCGATGTGGGGCATCGGACAAGCTTCGCAACGCCGGCGATGGGCTGATTTGGCCCACCGAAGGCCTGAATTTCGCGACCGCTGGACAGCGTTGCGGTCTGCTTGTGGTCAACCGGACCACGGCGCAAACCACGCCTTGCCAGCAGACGCGAAATTCCGGTCAAATGGTTCAATAAAGACCAGATACGGTCTAGATCTCAGGAATGCGGCGGCCGAACGACAACGGGTTCGGAACGCATGGCGACGCGTTCGCGCCAGAGCGTGTAGATCGCCGCACCCACGATCAGGGCCGTTCCGACGATCGACCAGCGGTCCGGGATCTCGCCCCAGACGAAATACCCCGCCAGCGTCGCCCACAGCACGATCGAAAACCGGAACGGGGCAACCACCGCCACGGCACCTGCACGCAGGGCGACAATCACGAGTTGAACACCCAGAACCAGGAACACTGCGGCGATGGTGATATGGATACCTTGCTTGAGGCTCACCTGAACCCAGTCTTCGAAGAAACTCAAAACGCCCGCCCCCAACGTGACGACGGCCATGGTTGCAAAGGTAATCACGATGGACGGAATGTCTGTGTGGGCAATGCGGGTCAGCAGGTCGCGCAGGGCGATGAGCAGGACCGTGGCAAGCGCACTCATGGCAAAAATGTTGAACGCGTCTGTTGTCGGCCGGACGATGATAAGAACCCCGACCAGACCGACCAGAATGGCGGTCCACCGGCGTATCCCGACTTTTTCCTTGAGAAAGATCGCGGCCATGGCCGTCAGCACAAGCGGGATGGCCTGGACAATGGCACTGACATTGGCAATCGGCATGTTGAACAGGGCAGTCAGGTAAGTCACCGTGCCGAGGAGGTTAGCAAAGGCGCGCGCCATGACGTGTGGTGTAACGGCCTCGGCGAGACGTTTGTGCTTGTCCATGGCGATACAAAGGACCAGCGTGAACACACAGGCCGCAAGACCCCGCAGGAAGATCAGCTGTCCGGTCGGCATGCCGGCGCTCGTGAGCTTGACCGTGACGTCATTGATCGTCAGGCAGATCATCGCCAACGACAGGGCTGCGATGCCGCGCAGATTACCCGAGTTCATCGAACTCATCCCTGGCCCTTGTGGACGCTGACCTTGATATTGGACTGGGAACGTTGGTCGCGCAGGGCACTCACGGTGAATATGCAGACGCAGGCAAAAACGACCACCCCGCCTATCATCGTGAACCGGTCGGGTGTCTCACCGATCCCGATCCAGACCCATACGGGCGAGAGGATTGTTTCAAGGAGCCCGAGCAGGGCAACTTCGGCGGCGGGAATGAAGCGGGGCGCGTAGGTGTAGCAAATGAAGCCGACGCCGACCTGAAAGATACCGAGCACCAGACACAACATGAGATCCCACGACGAGATCGCGTAACTGTCGGCAAGGGCCAGCGCGCACAACAAGGAAACGACGCCGGCCAGACAGGTTGCCGGCAACATGTCTTCAGACGATGACCGCCGCAACAGGGTAATGGATATGGCGAACGTGAGGGCGGCACCCAATGCGCAGAGGTTGCCGACAATGCGTCCGGTGGCCAGGCCGTTGGTGACCATGATTCCAATGCCGGCAATGGAAACGACTATGATCAGCCAAGTGGAGCGCCTGATGCGTTCATGGATGATGAGCCAGCCGAAAAGCGCTGCCAGAACCGGGGCGCCTGACAGGATGAACATGGCGTTCGCAACCGTGGTGTTGAGGATCGCAAAGACGTAGGCCGTGAATCCGACACCCAGGATCAACGCGACCAGGATGCCATCCGTACCGATTCTCCGAAATGGCCTCAGCACCCGGCCGCGATGACGGATTGCAATGACGATGAGCAGGGTGATAATGAAGAAGATCGAGCGGTAGATCATGATCTGCCAACCGTCCGCTGCCTCCATCGAGCGCAGCAGAATGCCGCCGCTGCTCAGCCCCAGCGCGCCGGTCAGGCCCAAGGCGATTCCGACAGGGTAATTCAAGGCGAGAGAACGCCCCTCGGTGGCCGCCATGTCAATTTGTCCGAAAGTTTACTGCCCGACAAACATAGAGAGCCATCGTTGCGGACAGGTCAATGCGAAAATAGTGTTGCACATTTGCCCCAATTGGGCAGGTGATGTCGTCTCAAAGCGGTCGTTCTTAAGGCGAACGGTTGTTTCCCGCGACGCTTTGGGTTAGAGGATGTGCCCAAACCGAATATCTTCATCGAAAACGTTCGCGAATTTCTCGTGGATGTTGGGCATGTCAATTTACCAAACAACAGGAGAACGACGTTGAACGAGGCGAACACCATATGAGGGATCAGAGGGAAAACGGTTTTGCGGATCGCCGCAAGACAGCAAATGCTGCAAAGCAGGAACTGCTGAAAAAATTTGCATCAGCGCCAAAACCGGATGATCCGGAGATGATTGCCAAGCGTGCTGCACGCGAGGCCCAGGCCGCTGAACGCGAGCAGCGTCGCGCCGAGCGCCAACGCGTGAAGCAGGAGACAGCAGCCCGTGAAAAAGCGGAAACCGAAGCACGCCTGGCGGCCGAAGAGGAAGCCCGCGTGACTGATCTGGAAAAACAGGCGAGACAACTGGCTGACTATGAAGCCAACCGCAAGGCAGAGCGCGACCGGCGGTACGCTGCGAGAAAAGCCCGCCAGCGTTAGAGAGCGTTCTCTCTTTCAGCGTTTGCGATATTGGGTTTTCCCGGAGCGGTTTGCATTCATGCGAGTGCCAGAGGCTCTTGTTGTCCCAACCTTGACGGCAATCCAGACAATATGCCTGGCACCACCCCGTGTGCCGTTGGCGCGGACCTTGGCTTCTTCGACGACGAAGTCGGATCTTTTCAGACGCTGGTTGAATTTTGGACTTGGGGCTGATGACCAGACGGCCAGAACGCCGCCTGGCTTTAGTGCCGCATGGGCGACGGCCAGCCCCTTGTCGTTGTAAAGGCCATCGTTGGCCTTGCGGGAGAGACCTTCCGGACCGTTGTCGACATCCAGCAGGATCGCGTCGTAGGTCGACCTCGAAGATTTCATGAGGTCGCCGACATCGCCGTGGTGGATGTCGACACGGGGATCATCAAGGCAGCCGTCAAAGACCTCCTTCATGGGACCGCGCGCCCAGGCTGTCACCGTTGGTACCAGCTCAGCGACGGTAATCCGTGCGGTTTCGCCCAACGCGTCGAGGGCTGTGCGAAGCGTAAAGCCCATACCCAACCCGCCAATCAGGACTTGCGGATCTTCACGGTCTGAAATCTTCTCACAGGACAACCTTGCCAGCGCTTCTTCGGAGCCGCTGAGCCGGCTGTTCATCAGCTCGATGGTCCCGGACATGATCGAGAACTCAGTGCCGCGTTGCTTGAGGCGGAGCGTACCGCCGCCATCGGGGACAGTCGCAGAATCAAGTTCTATCCATGGAAGCATTGAATACTCTTCGTGGTGGAGAAACAAAATTTCCAAGACACCGTACAGCGTCGGAGAGGGCTTGCGAAGCCGGTCATCGGGTGCGGCCGTCCATTGACACGGCGACGACGGCACGCCATATAGCGTCCACCTGTTATGGGCACCGCGGCTGCTGAACCGAAGTGACCTCTTACAGGAGCCTGTTATGCATACTGCATTGGAGCGCATTGACGCCAACCGTCTGCGCGTGCGCACGCACAACGATCTCGATATAGTCTTGTTTGCCAACGAGGGCGTTTTTCTCGATTCTGCCAGCGTTGACGAAATTCTGTCATTCGCCGGGTTGGCCGACACGCTTGAGACCCTCAATGGTGAGGGCTTTTTCGCTGACAGTCCGGCCCGAATTGACCGGATCGTCCTGACACCTGACTTTCACCGCGGCTCGGGAATTCCCGTCGGTACCGTGCTTGACGCGCGCGGATTTGTCCTGCCCAAGGCGGTCGGATCCGATATCGGCTGCGGCATGCGCCTGCTTTCAACGGACGTGACGGCGGAAGAGTTTGCGGGCCTGGGTGACGATTTCGATGCCCGCGTGCGCTATATCTTCTTCGAAGGCGGCCGCAACATTGCGCTGAGTGCCGAGCAGCGCCGCGGCATTTTCCGGGACGGCCTTCGGGGCCTGCTGAACTGTGGCCATGCTGATGACGGTATCTGGGATCATTGGGATGTCCGCGACCAGGAGCGTGACATCCAGCGTACGCATCTGACAGGCGGGCTCAAGACGGATGGCATTTTCGAGCAAGATGAATTCATTGAAGGATCGGGCGCCGGATTCACGAGGGACGGTCAGATCGGATCGATCGGCGGCGGCAATCATTTTGTCGAGATCCAGCGGATCGAGGAAGTGTTCGACGGCACGACAGCCTGGGCGTGGGGTCTGAAGAAAGACACGATCACGATCATGGCGCATTCAGGGTCCGTGGGCATCGGCAGCATGATCGGCAAGCATTTCACGAGCCATGCCAGGTCCCTGTTCCCAGGCAGTGCCAGACACCCAGATCATGGCTTCTTCCCCTTGCCCGTCGCGGGCTACTCGGGCCGGCAGTATCTATCGGCCATGGGCAATGCCGGGAATTTTGCCTATGCGAACCGTCTTTTTCTCGGCCTCATGGTCGTGAGGGCGCTGTCGGAAATGCTTGGGCGTGAGGTCGAGACCAAACTTGTCTATGACGCTCCACACAACCTCATCTGGGACGAGGGCGATCATCGGATGATCCACCGGAAGGGGGCCTGCCCGGCCGATGGGGCAGATGAAGGCAATGCGCAGGGCGGGGCTTTTCCGTGGGGACATCCGGTGATCATTCCCGGTTCCATGGGATCCTCGAGCTATGTGCTGCGAGGGCACGGATCTGTCGCCAGCCTGTGCTCGGCCTGTCATGGGGCCGGACGAATTGCCCCCAGACAGAAGGGGCGGCAGGGCTCCACAGAAGAGCTTGAACCCTTGCGTGTGGTGACCAAGGTGGATGGCCGTCATCTGCGGCGCGATATCCGTGAAGACTGGGAACGGTCCCTGCTGGAGGAAGCACCGTCACGTTACAA
Source organism: Hyphomicrobiales bacterium (assembly GCA_021775835.1). The sequence goes on from JAJFHC010000174.1 coordinate 12,064, forward strand.
GGATGTGACACCGATCATCGATACGGTGGTTGGCGGAGATGTGGCGAGCAAAGTCGCCCGCTTGTGGCCGCTGCTTACAATCAAGGGGCTATAGGCGACGGCGCGCGCTTGGAGGGTTACTGCCAGTCAAAGAGTGCTGCGGCATCACGAAAGGCGATCAGTGCCGGATCGGACATGGCATCTATGGTCATGACAAGCTCCAGCTGGCGGGTCTGAGGCAGATCATGAACGGGCCGGTGCGCGACGGTGTTAAGGATGGCTGAACTCGTCGGCATGACACTAACGCCCATGCCGCTTGCCTTGGTGACTTTCAGAAAGTCGTCCCGAAATTCGCAATGCAGCCGGTCAAGATAGGGTTCCCTGGAAATCTCCAACAACGGCACCGTATCGAATGCCCCGAACCGCTGGTCGTGTTCCGCAGAGCGTGCGCAAAATACGCAAGTCAACCCGCCCTCGAGCAGCAGATCCGATATTCGCGTCGGGGTGACATCATGCAATGTCATTTCGATATTGGGATGATCGTCGTGAAATTCATTCAGGAACCGGCTGAAACGTTGCGGGCCGATCGTGCACATGACGCCCACGTCAAGCGTTCGGACGTTGGATCTTGCCGCCACTTTTGCAGCGGCACGAGCTTTGCGCCGGCCGCCGCCCGGTTTCCTCGCCCCAAGCTCATCGGACAGCGGCCGGAGGCAATTTCGCACAAACCAAAATTGGATTGAGAGGTCTCCCCATGCGCAAACATCTTCTTTCCGCTGCAATCGCCGGCTCCCTGTTGGCAGCCTTCGTCGGGCACGGCGTGACGAATGCTGCAGACAATGCGGTAGCCCCGGCAAAGTTCACCGGTGACGGTCAGGTCATGATCCCGCAAAACTGGCGCCAATGGGTTTTTGTCGGCGCGCCGTTGACACCCAATGCGCTCAACGACGGCAAGGCGCCGTTCCCTGAGTTTCACAACGTCTATATGGAACCGTCCGCTTTTGCCTATTGGCAAAAGACCGGCACGTTTGCCAACGGCACGCAGATCGTGAAGGAGCTTGTGTTGATCGGGCAAAAAGACAAAGACGAAATGAACAAGGATGGCTCAACCGGTGAAGTTTCCGGTGTGGGTTACTTTCAGGGTGAGTTCCAGGGTCTTGAACTGACCGTGAAGGATACCAAACGCTATCCGGATGAGCCGGGCGGATGGGTTTACTTCAGCTTCGGCCACAAGACACCGCCTTACGCAAAAACCGCCAAGGCGTTTCCCGCAGAGAGTTGTAACGCGTGCCATCAGGCGAGTGCGGCAGATGACTTTGTGTTCACCCAGTTCTATCCGGTCCTGCGGGCGGCCAAACCAAAGTGAGAAAAGCAAACGTTCCCGACTGATAAATCACGGGCGTGCCTGCAATATCTGCAAGTACGCCCGTGTTCTTCCGTGACAGCAATCCGGTGCAGGGACCGGACATGTTTCCACGTCAGGTTTCGCGAAAGCGGTCGTCGAGCCTGCGCCAATCATCGACGCCCATTGCTTTCATGAAATCATCGAGCGGCATGAAATCTGCCTCGTTGCAGTCAAGGGCATCTGCCTTGAGCTCTGCAAGGGTCTGTTCCAGGGCCTTGGCGACGCGCTTGATCAGGGTGGTGCCGTGGACAATCATCCGGTACCCCATGTCATGGAGTTCCTGGTTGGACAGGATCGGTGTCCTGCCGCCGATCAGCATGTTGCACATCTGCGGCACATCGAAGGCTTTGGCGATGAGTTCCAGTTCCTCGATGTTTTGCGGGGCTTCCACGAAAATGCCGTCGGCGCCGGCTTCGATGTAACGTTCAGACCGTCGGAGCGCGTCGTCCAGCCCGTGGATGGCGCGGGCATCGGTGCGGGCCATGAGGAAAAAGTCCTTGTTGTCACGGGCAGAGGACGCCGCGCGGATCTTCTCAACCATTTGCTCGGCTTCGATGACATCCTTGCCGGCCGTATGACCACATCTCTTGGGCGAAACCTGATCCTCGATGAAGATGGCAGAAGCGCCCATAGCTTCGTAGGTGCGAATGGTGTGAGTTACATTCTTGACGTCGCCATAACCGTGGTCGCCGTCGATGAGGACGGGAAGGGAGACCGCATTCAGAATATCGCGCATGCCGGCGGCCATTTCACCAAGACCGACGATACCGATATCGGGCAAGCCGTAACGCGCCCCAACAAGGGGAAAGCCACCAACCACGAAGCCTTCGAAACCTGCCTGTTCGATCAGGCGGGCGCTGAGTGCGTCGTAGGCTCCGGGCAGTACGAAAGGACGGTCCTTCTGCATGAGTTCGCGCCAGGTCGGTTTTGGCTGCGTCATGGCATTGCCCCTTTTTCTTGCATGCCTTGACCAGTAGGCGTTAAATGTATACGAATATACATAATGAGTTTGACCGGAACAGGCAAGGACCTGTCACATGTCGACTATACCATCGGTTCCCCAGTACCGGCAGATTGCCGACACGCTGAAATCCCGGATTGCGAACGGCACCTACCGGGCGGGCGACCGGATGCCGTCCTCCGGTCTGCTGGAACGCATGTTCGACGTCAGCGAAATCACCGTGCGCAAGTCCCTCCAGACCCTTGCCAGGGAAGGCTGGGTTACCGGCAAACGCGGCGTTGGTACGATCGTCAGCGATGATATGCCGGAGACGCTGGTCGATATTCGGATGACAGGCAATTTTACGGAATGGTTGGCGTCTGCTGCTGCTGTCGATCATGACATTCGTCAGGACGTTCTGGGGTGGTCGGTTGAAAGGTGTCCGGACCGGGTTGCCGGGATTTTGAACATTCCGGACGGCAGTCCTGCGTGGCAGATGCGCCGTCTGCGCTCGATCGGCACCGATCCGATTTCCTATCATGTCAATTTCGGGCGACCGGACATGGCCCAGCTGATCGGTGAAGACGATTTTAGGGAGACGGGAAATTTCGTCGAGTTGCTGCGCGAGCGTTACTCAGAAATCCTTGAACGCGCAGACCAGCATGTGGAAGCCAGAACGGCGGACATGGACATCGCCGGGCTTTTGGGCATCGGGTTCGGGGCGCCGATATTTTTTGTCGAGAATGTCTATGTGACGGCAACGGACTCAGCCGCGGCCGTGACCCACTTGTATCTGAGGGCCGACCGTTATCGGTATTCGGCGACAACCCGGTTCGCAGACCTCGGATGAGCAGAGAGCCGTCTTGCCATCGCGACAGCTGACCGGAAATTGAACGGGGAGAAGACATCATGGTTGCATTCAAGAGCCTGCCCGGCGCCTTCGGCGTCGAAGTTACCGACATCGACCTGAGCACGGCTTCCGATGGTGAAATCAGGCAACTGCAAGACATTTTCTACCGCCACCAGGTGGTGATGCTCCGGCGCCAGGACCTGTCGTTTGAACGGTTCGACGAGATCACCAGGAAATTCGGGCACCAGCATCCCCATTTTCTCGATCACCTGCGTATGCGCGGTCATCCGGCAATCCTGATGTTGTCGAACATCTATGAAGACGGCCGGCAACTGGGCGTTCATGAAGGGGCCTGCTTCTGGCACACGGATGTTGCCTACCTGGATCCTGCCAATTCGACGACCATGGTTTACTCCGTCAAGCAACCCCGCGATGGCTGTCCCACCTCGCTGGCGGACTGTTTCGGTGCATACGACGCGTTGCCGGAATCCATGAAACGCAAGATCGACGATCTCACCTGCATCCATCATTACGGCAACCGCGACTTCCAGTCTGATGTGGCTGGCAAGAATTCGAAACACGAAGCCGAGCGGATGACGGAAGACCAGAAAAAAAAGGTGAAGGATGTCTATCATCCGCTGGTCAAGCGTCATCCGATTACCGGGCGCAAGTCTCTCTACAGTGTGGCGGGCACCAGTTGGGGCATTGTCGACTGGCCGGCAGACGAGGCGGTGGCGCTGTTGCGTGAACTCATGGACCACTGCCTGCAGGACAAGTTCATAACCTCGATCGACTATGAGGAGGGTGACTTTGCCGCCTGGGACACGTTCTCCACCCTGCATTGCGCCACACCGCTCGCCGGAGTCGAACCGGACGATCCCAACGCACGCATTCTCTGGCGGGTAAGCGTCAACGGCCTGTCGCCGCTCTACGATGTGGCAGAAACCTATCAGGGGATGTCGGCGGCGGCCTGATCAAGCCATTGACGCGGCGTGTTCAGGGAAAGGCAGTCCCGGTTCGCCCGACACCCATGCCGGGTACTTCGTCATGATTGACAGGAATGCAGGGCTTTTGACGAACCGATCGAGCCACGCCCTGGTTTTCGTGTACGGGATGTCGTCGAACCATTGCCGGTCGGTGTTCGCGAACTGGCGAACGAAGGGCGCGATCCCCATGTCGGCGAGCGCGGGTCTCTTGCCGAACAGGAAATCACCTTGCTCCAGGCGGGTCTCCAGTTCCCCGAGGAAGAGGCACGCCCGATCTCGATGATAGTTCGGGTCCGCGTCATCGTAACGGGTGGCATACTTGTAGCGGTCGAGATGGTGCTTGAAATCACCGTCGCAGCTTTCGATCAGGGTGATCATGGCGTCGAAGCTGTCGGCATCCGGTGACAGCCAGCAATCCGGATCGTGGTTGTGAAGGGCCCACAGCATGATGTCGAGGCTCTGGTCCAGTACCGTGCCGTCGGTCCGAACCATCACAGGCACGGTGGCCTTCTCGGATACTTCGATCATCTCCGCCGGCTTGTTGCGCAGAACAACTTCACGTAGTTCGCATGCCGTGCCGCTCGATTGCAGAGCAAGTCTTGCTCTCATGGCATAGGGGCAGCGTCGAAAGCTGTAGAGTATCGGCAGGCTGTGTTCCATGACGCTGAGAATAGTGCCCTATTGTCCGTCGTGTCCGCCCTTCGGACGGGCACCAAGATGAACCTCGTTGCGGGCCTTTGCCAGGTTAATCTGGTGTTGTCGGTCTGCAAAGCGGCGTTTACGGTCCTCTCCTGTCGAATCGTGACAAGCGGGGCAACTGACACCGGGAACGTAGAGTGTCGATGCCTTGTCGTTGTCGTCGACCGGCTGGCGGCAGGCGTGGCACATATCGTAGGATCCAGGACGCAACCCCTGACCGACCGAGACGCGCTGGTCGAAGACAAAACACTCTCCCTGCCAGAGACTTTCTTCCTCCGGCACGGTCTCCAGATACTTCAGTATGCCGCCTTCGAGATGATAGACCTCTTCGTAGCCAAGGCTGCGCAGGTAAGCGGTGGACTTTTCGCACCGGATACCACCAGTGCAAAACATGGCAACCTTCGGCTTGGACTTGAGCGTGTCGGTGCGTTCGACCCACTGTGGGAACTCGCGGAACGAACCGGTTTCCGGGTTTACGGCGCCGGAAAATGTGCCGATGGAAACCTCATAGTCATTGCGCGTGTCCACAATGACAACATCGTCGCGTTCAATCAGTTCATTCCAGTCACTGGGCCTGACGTAAGTGCCGGCGGAGAACTCCGGATCCAGGTCGGGAACACCCATGGTCACGATTTCGTTCTTGAGACGTACCTTCATGCGCAGGAAAGGCATTTCCGCTGCAGAGGATTCCTTGTGCTGAAGGTCGGCAAGCCGCGGATCGGCGCGAATGTGATCCAGCACCGTGTTGACGCCTGAGGGAGGCCCGGCGATCGTGCCGTTGATACCCTCGGCGGCCAGCAGGATGGTTCCCATGACGCCCGAGGCATCGCAGGCCTCACGAAGGGGTGCCTGAAGGTCTGCGAAGTCGGGCAGCTTTGCGAACTTATAGAAAGCGGCGACCAGGAAATCCGTCATCTGTCTTCATCTGTGATTATACGTGTCGCCGCTTTCTAGCGCTTTGCGCACGTGATTTACAAGACGAGGAACAATGCTTGATTGATTCAGCGCAAGAAGCTTCAGGTCAAATTGCCTTAACCTCGGGTGATTCACTGGCCAGATTGCGATGAACCGGATGGACAAGGCGTTCGACGTCAAAGGCGTGACAAAGGTCTACCGAACCGGAGACGTGGAAGTGCACGCCCTGCGCGGTGTCGATATGACACTTTACGCGGGCGAACTGTCGGTACTGCTCGGACCTTCCGGCAGTGGCACGTCGACGTTACTCAATATTCTCGGTGGGCTCGATGGGGCAACCGCCGGACGGGTCGAGTTCAAGGGTGAAGATCTGGCAGGCCTTTCCGAAGGCGCTCTCACAAAGTACAGGCGCAGGCATGTAGGCTTTGTCTTTCAGTTCTACAATCTCATGCCGAGCCTGACAGCGCGGGAAAATGTCGCCATCGTTACAGAAATTGCGGACGATCCCATGCGCCCCGAAGAAGCCCTTGATCTGGTCGGGCTCTCCGACCGGATGGACCATTTTCCAGCTCAACTTTCAGGCGGCGAACAGCAGCGGGTGGCGATCGCCCGGGCGATCGTCAAGCGCCCCGGCGTGCTTCTGTGCGACGAACCCACCGGTGCGCTGGACAGCAAGACCGGAATTCGGGTGCTTGAGGCCCTGACGACAATCAACGAGGAATTCAGAACGACAACGGCGGTCATTACCCACAACGCCTCGATCCGCAAAATCGCGCACAGGGTGTTCTACTTCGTCGACGGGCGTATCTCTCGGATGGTCGAAAACGAGCACCGGCTGCGTCCCGATGAAGTGAGTTGGTGATGCTATGATCAGCATCCTCGACCGAAAACTCCTGCGGGAACTTGGACGCATGTGGGTGCAGGCGCTCGCCATTGCACTTGTGATTGCCGCGGGCGTTGCGACCCTGATTTTGAGCACGGGTACCTATCGTTCGCTCTACGAAACCCGTGACGCCTACTACGACCGCTACCAGTTTGCCGACGTGTTTGCCCTGCTGCGGCGTGCGCCGTCGTCGGTGGAAGACCGAATTCTTGAGATCTCCGGCATTGCTGCCGTCGAAACGCGGATCGTCAAAACAGCCCTCGTGGACATTGCCGACATGCCGGAACCGGTAACGGCACAGGTGATCTCACTGCCCGAGAGGGGCATGCCGAAACTCAACAGGCTTTATCTGCGTTCCGGACGGTTGCCCGATCCGGGCAGTCGGGCTGAAGCTGTGATCAACGAAGGGTTTGCCAAAGCGCACGGCTTTACGGAAGGGTCCCGCTTCAAAGTCCTGCTCAACGGCCGCCAGCAAGTCCTGAAGGTGACCGGTGTCGCCCTGTCCCCGGAATTCATCTATGCGCTCGGTCCCGGAGACATGATTCCCGACGACCGGCGGTACGGTATCGTGTGGATGTCCCTCAAGTCTCTGGAAGCGACGTTCGATCTGGAGAATTCATTCAACTCGGTCGGCGTGAAATTGCTCCGCGATGCATCGCGAGATGCGGTCATCGATACCCTTGACCGTTTGCTCAAGCGTTACGGCGGCCTGGCGGCGCATGGCCGGAAAGATCAACAGTCACATGCCTTCATCGATGCCGAACTCAACCAGTTGTCGGCCATGGGCAAGATCTTTCCGCCAATATTTCTGGGCGTGTCGGCTTTTCTGATCAACGTCATATTATCGCGGATCGTCTTGCTTCAGCGCGAACAGATCGGCGTCCTCAAGGCCATCGGCTACAGCCGCGCGGCGATCGCAGTACATTATCTGAAGTTCGTTATGCTGATCGCGGTCACGGGAACGATCATCGGCATCGCAGTCGGTGTCTGGCTGGGCCATGGTCTGACGAGACTGTACACGGAGTTCTTCAGCTTTCCGTTTCTGATCTTCAAGAAGAGTCCCGATCTTTACGCGATCGGGGCTGTTGTGTCGCTCGCGGCTGCAGCATTGGGGGGATACCGTTCCGTGGCGTCGGCGGTTGCGTTGCCGCCCGCGGTCGCCATGCAACCGCCCGCCCCGACCGGATACGGTCATTTGTGGACAGAGAAGATCAAGCTGTTCGTTGTCTGGTCCCAACCGACAAGAATGGTTTTACGGCACATGTTTCGCTGGCCGGTCCGCTCCGCACTGACGGCCCTGGGACTGGCCATGATGGTGGGCTTGCTCGTGGGCTCGCTGTTTTCCCTGGATTCAATCGAGCACATGATCGACTTCACATTTTTCCAGTCCGATCGCCAGGATGCGACGGTGACTTTTGCCGACAACAAGGCAGACAATGCCCTGCAGTCTGTGGCGCAGTTGCCCGGTGTGCTTCGTGCGGAGCCGTACCGGGCGATTTCAGTACGGCTTCGAAACCGGCACTTCAATCGGAGTGTGTCGATCCTCGGTAAACCGCCGGATGCCCGGCTCAGCCGGGTCCTTGAACTGAACCTCCGTCCGCTGACCCTTCCGAAAGACGGTTTGGCGATGTCCGAGAAACTCGCCAACCTGATCGACATCAGACGCGGTGACGTGATCGAGGCGGAAGTGCTCGAGGGCAGCCGCAAGACGTTTCGCATGCCGGTCACTGACATCGTCTCGGGTTATGATCCGGACGCCGGCGTCCAGGCGGTGTTCGTTCCAGTGACCCGGTTGATTCAGAGCTATCTAGGACTTACCGCCTACATGGACCTCGACGCTCTCAATGCAATGGTCGATGAAGGACCGCGGATCAGCGGCGTCCATATCAGCTACGACCGGAACTTGGCTGACAAGCTCTTTGCCGAGGTCAAGGCCATACCGGCTGTGGCTTCCATTACGTTGCAGAAGGCCTCTCTGGCGAAGTTCCGTGAAACCCTGGCGAAGAACATCGTCATCATGATTACCGTTTATGTGACCCTCGGTGTCGTCGTTACATTCGGCGTGGTTTACAACAGCGCCCGGATTCACCTGTCGGAACGCGCTCGCGAACTGGCCAGCCTCAGGGTGCTGGGATTCACGCGATGGGAGACCTTCCGCATCCTGTTTCTGGAACTTGTTCTGATCACGACCGCTGCTGTCCCGGTGGGCTGGGGGATCGGCTATCTGATTGCCTGGGTTACGGTGCGGGGCCTGGATAGCGACCTCTACCGGGTTCCCTTCATTATCAATGCGTCGACCTACGCGATAGCGGCTCTGATCGTTGTGCTGGCCTCGGTTGTATCGGCGATCGTTGTGAAACGTAGGGTCGACCGGCTCGACATGATCAGCGTCTTGAAGACACGGGATTGAAACGATGAACACTTTATGGATCAAACGCAGCGCGGTCGTGGCGATACTGGCGGTGGTTGCGTCCGGTTTCGTCTATGCCCTCCGGCCCCAGCCTGTACTCGTGGACGTGGAGACCGTGAAACGAGGATCCATGACCGTGACGGTCGACGAGGAAGGCAAGACCAGAATCCGTGAGATCTATCAGGTTTCAGCCCCTGTGGCGGGCAAGATCAGGCGGTCGCCGCGTGAAGTCGGCGATTCAGTGACTGCGGGCATGACCCTGGTCGCTGTGATAGAGGCGAACGATCCACCGTTTCTGGATGCGCGCAGGGCCCGTGAACTTGAGGCTGGGTTAGCGGCTGCGAAGGCCGCCGTTGCTCATGCACGCACTGAGATTCGCAAGGCTGAAGCGGAGTTGAAATTTGCGCAGAGCGATCTGAAGCGGGCGGAGTCGTTGTCCAGATCCAACGTAATATCGGGACGCGCTATGGAACGGGCCTCCCTTGAGGTCGACGTCAGAAATGATGCGCTGGCGGCGACAAGGGCCGACCTCGAGTTGCGCGAGCGCGAACGTGACAGCTCTCAGGCAAAGCTGACGCGCCCGGAACACCCGCTGGGGCCTGCCAAAGACCCGGAACTGTGTTGTCAGAAAGTGCTGGCGCCGGTGAGTGGGCGTGTGCTGAAGATCGTGACGGAGAGCGAGCAGGCAGTGACGGCCGGCGCGCCGCTTCTGGAGATCGGGGATCCGTCCGATCTGGAAATCGTCGTGGAACTGTTGTCGACGGATGCCGTCAAGATCAAGGCCGGCGACGCCGCCTTCGTCGGAGGCTGGGGCGGCACCGAGACCCTGGAAGCGCGGGTCAGACGGGTTGAGCCGTCCGGCTTCACGAAAGTGTCCGCGCTGGGTATTGAGGAGCAACGGGTCAACACCATACTGGATCTTGTTGGTGGACCGGACACCCGGTCGGCACTCGGTCACGATTTCCGTGTCTTTGTCCGTATTGTCGTCTGGCAGGCCGACGATGTTCTGATGGTGCCCCTGGGCGCCCTGTTTCGAAACAAGGAAAAGTGGGCCGTGTTCAGGGACGTGAGCGGTCGTGCGGTGCTGACACCCGTCACGATTGGCCATCGAAACGACCGAACCGCGGAAGTGATCGACGGTCTTGATGCCGGCGAGACGGTCATCGTTCATCCCAGTGACCGTGTGGGTGATGCCATTGAGGTTGCTAAACGCGGTCTCCCGAATTGACGCCGTCGCGCCGATCCCGCACTCTTCCCGTGCTCGTTGTTTTCAAGCGGAGGCGCACACATCATGGACCCGGAATTGCGACAGGCGGCAAAGGACTTCCTCGTTCGTTATGGCGGTGACGCCTTCGATAATCTGTTCGTGTCTGCGAAAGGTTCAATCGTAAAGGACGATACCGGTCGGGAGATTCTCGATTTCACTTCCGGCCAGATGTGCGCCACGCTCGGCCACAACCATCCGGCGGTCGTCGATGCGGTCAATGAGGCCGGCCGGACCGGTTATCATATGTTCAGCGGCATGATCCCCGAAACGGTGGCCCGGCTCGGGAAGGCGCTGGCCGAATGGCTCCCGGCACCATTGCGCCGCTCGTTGTTCGTCAACACCGGTAGTGAGAGTAATGAGGCCGCACTGCGGATGGCGAAGATGCACACCGGTGGCCATGAGGTGATTGGCATGGGCGGGTCGTGGCATGGTGTGACCGGGACCTCCAGTTCGGTCTCATTCGCCAGCGACCGACAGGGATACGGCCCCGCCGCAACCGGTGTATTCGCCTTGCCTGAACCAAATGCTTACCGTTGTCCGGTCGAACATTGCCGCGACACCTGCGACATGACCTGCATGAAAATCGGTCTACGCCTGTTCGACATGCAGACAACCGGCAGGGCTGCGGCGATTATTGCCGAACCCATCCTGAGTGCCGGTGGGGTTATCGTGCCGCCCGAGGGCTACTTCCAGGCCTTGCGTGAGGCGGCCGACGCCCGCGGCATGATGCTGGTTTTCGACGAGGCCCAGACCGCATTCGGACGGTTGGGACACAAGTTTGCCGCGAACCGATTTGGCGTGGTGCCTGACATCATGTCAGTTTCGAAGACGCTCGGCGGTGGCCTGCCACTGGCGGCAACCATCACGTCGGAGAAAATCGAGGAAAGCGTCCATGAGAAAGGATTCTCCTTCTACACGAGCCATGTATCGGACCCGCTGCCGGCGGCTGTTGGGCTTGCGGTACTGGAAACCATCGAAACAGAGAACCTGCTGGAGCGGGCCGTGGACATGGGTGCCTACCTGCGCACGCGGCTTCGCGACCTCCAGCAAAAACACGAGGCCATCGGCGATATTCGCGGCGAGGGTCTGTTGATTGGCCTGGAGTTGGTGGAGGACAGGGAAAGCCGTGTTCCCGATCACGCTCTGGGAGCGGCGACCACGCAGAAGTGTTTTGAACTTGGTTTGAGCATGAACATCAGGCGCCGGCCGGAGCGCGGAGCGGTGTGGCGGATTGCGCCGCCTCTGACCGTTTCGAAAGATGAGATTGATCGCGGCGTGGACATCCTCGACAAGGCGCTTCAGCACTGCCTCGATGACTGTGGGCGCGGATGCGCCGGGGCGGAATAGAGCCTGAAATTCAGGACGCCGCTGTGACTACAGCCGATGGAGATAGGTCTGGTACTCGAAGTCCGTAATGGTCGATGCGAACTGCCCGCACTCAAACCGCCGGCAGGCAGCGTAAACGTCCTGGTAGTCGCGCCCGAAAACATCCGTGATGAACGGTGAGCCTGCAAACGTGTCGATGGCCGCATTCCAGTTGCCTGTGAGAGGCGGCGTCTTGTCCAGCTTGCTGTCGCCGGTGAGGGGGTCGCCCGGATCGGCCTGGGCTTCCAACCCATGCAGAATTCCGCCGAGGATGGCGGTCAGAACCAGATAGGGGTTTGCATCCGCACCGGCAACGCGATGCTCCAGGCGGGCATCAGGCCCGGTCTGGGACGGTACGCGTACAGCGACGGCGCGGTGGTCCATGCCCCAGACGGGACTGACAGGCGCAAAGGAGTCCGGCTGGAATCGGCGATAGGAATTGGCATGCGGTGCAAACACCGCCTGGGCATCCGGCATCGATTTCAGCAACCCGGCGATGGCATGACGCAAAGGTTTTGCTAAAGCGTCTGTTGTTCCGGAAAAAACATTGTTCCCCTGCCGGTCCAGCAGGCTCGTGTGCACATGCAATCCATTGCCCGGCTGGTCGGCATAGGGCTTGGCCATGAAGGTCGCCACAAACCCGTGACGACGGGCCACCGCCTTGACCAGACGGCGGAACAGAAACGCCTGGTCGGCGGCGGTCAATACGTCAGACACATGCAGAAGATTGATTTCAAACTGCCCCGGTCCGAACTCTGCAATGGTCGTGTCGGCCGGCAGTTTCTGGACGCGGCATGCGTCTGTTATGTCATGCAGAAAATTTGAAAAATCCTGGGTCACTTCAAGGTCGTAAACCTGTGGTCCTTCGAGCCTTCCACCGGGGCCGGGACGATGGGGCGGACGGGGATGGCCGGCAGGCGTCGTGTCGGCGTCGATGAGGTAGAATTCCAGTTCGGTGGCGGCGACCGGTGTCAGTCCCTTCGCGGTAAAACGGTCGAGCATGGTTTTCAGCACATGACGGGGATCGTAGGGGCACGGTGTGGTCCGGTCCGGCTCGCGCATGGTCATGAGTACCTGGGCCATGGGCTGCTTGCTCCACGGCATCCGGGTGAGGCTGCCCTGAACCGGGTAACACAAGCCATCGGGGTCGCCGGTGGCGATTGCCAGTCCGGTTTCCTCGACGTCAACGCCCCAAACATCCAGCGCATAGGTCGAGCGCGGTAACCGCACGCTTCCTGCAGCGAGCTTGCCGATCGCGCTTGCCGGGAGCCATTTGCCCCTGGGCACCGCATTCATGTCGGGAAAAACCAGTTCCACGGACGTTATGTCCGGGTTTGCCTCGAGAAACGCTTTTGCCTCGACATCGAACTTTGAGTTTTTGTCCGCGCACATGTGGAAACCCTGTCCTTGTGACGTGAGTGGATTTGGTTGTTGGAGCCTAATTAAATTTCAGCTTTTATGATCACAAAACTGGTGTTTATGCAAGAATTCTGACGCCGGCTGATATTGAAGATTGCAAAAAATCTTGCGAAACTCCCGTTCAGTGTGAGATATTTGCTCGCAGTTCAATTGGTAAGCGTAATTTTGTGATCACAAAATGACGTGTTTTCGTGGTTTTCCTCAAATGCGGAGTCAGCACTGATGAGTTATATCCCCAATCTGCCATCCACGGCTGAAATGCAGCGAATGGATGCGGCCCATCATCTCCACCCGTTTACCCACGGAGGACCGCTAAAGGAAAAAGGCGTGCGGGTGATGACCGCAGCCGATGGTGTCTTTGTAACGGATTCCGACGGCAACAGGCTCCTGGACGGCATGGCCGGGCTGTGGTGTGTCAATGTCGGGTACGGTCGCAATGAGATTGCCGAGGCTGCCGCACGTCAGATGACGCAACTGCCTTACTACAATACGTTTTTTCAAACCTCCCACCCTCCCGCGATTGCACTGGCCGAAAAACTTGCCGAATTGGCGCCGGGAACGCTCAACAACACGTTCTTCACCAGTTCTGGATCGGAGTCCGCAGACACGGTCATCCGGCTTGTGCGCCACTACTGGGCATCACAGGGCAAACGGACAAAGAGCGGGATCATTTCACGCCTTAATGCCTATCACGGTTCAACCATCGGCGGCGCCAGCCTTGGTGGCATGTCGGTAATGCACGAACAGGGCGGCCTGCCGATTCCGGGCATTACCCATATCGATCAGCCCTATTGGTACGCCGAAGGCGGCAACACCGATCCGAGCCAGTTCGGACTGCAATGCGCCAAGGCGCTGGAAACGGAGATCGACCGGCTCGGTGAGGACAATGTCGCGGCCTTCATGGCGGAACCGATTCAGGGCGCGGGGGGCGTTATCGTACCCCCGGAAACCTATTGGCCGGAGATTGTGCGTATCTGCAAGGCCCGCAACATACTGCTCGTGGCTGACGAGGTGATCTGCGGTTTCGGGCGTACCGGCAAGTGGTTCGGTTCGAACACGTTTGGATTTGAACCCGACGTCATGTCCATCGCCAAGGGGTTGAGTTCGGGATACCTGCCGATTGGCGGTGTCATGGTGAGCGACAAGGTTGCCGGGGTTTTAAATGGAGAGGGCGGTGAATTTGCCCATGGCTACACCTACTCCGGCCATCCGGCGAGTTGTGCGGCCGCACTCGAAAACCTGAGAATCCTGCAGGACGAAAACATTGTCGAGCGCGTCGGCGAGACGACCGGACCTTATCTGGCAAAACGCTGGATGGAACTGAGCGATCATCCGTTGGTTGGCGAAGCCCGCATCAAGGGGATGATGGGGGCCATCGAATTGACTTCTGACAAGACCACACGTGCCGGATTTGACAAGAACGCGGGCGAAGTGGGATTGCTCTGTCGTGAACACTGTGTGGCCAACGGGATAATCCTACGGGCGGTGCGCGACTGCATGATCATGTCGCCGCCGCTGGTGATTTCTCAAGGCGAAATAGATCAGTTGATCGAACTCACGCGTAAGAGCCTCGACCAGACGCTCGAAGATGTGCGATCAAAAGGCTGGTTGACGCACTAACATTCGAACAGGCAGGTGCTCGCACATGTTCTCCGGTTCGTTTCTATATGCCAATGACGTGGAAGGCGTATATCCGCCATCCTACTATGCAGCGTCGGCTGACCCCCTGGAACCGTTTCCGGCACTCGAAGGCCCCGTATCGTGCGATGTTTGTGTCGTTGGTGCCGGGTATACAGGGCTTTCGAGTGCGTTACATCTGACGCAGCGTGGCTATGACGTCGTCCTGCTTGATGCCCACAGGGTGGGTTGGGGCGCGTCAGGACGCAATGGCGGCCAGGTGGCGTCGGGACAACGGAAGGACCAGGAAGCGCTTGAACAGTCCCTGGGTGAAGGACCGGCGCGCCGGCTGTGGGACCTTGCCCAGGATGCCAATGCGCTCGTGAAATCGCTGAGTGCGGATCATGCCATCGACTGCCAGTACAAGGACGGCTCGCTGCACGCCGATCACAAACGACGCTACGTCGACTCCAGCAAGGCCTATGCCGAGAAACTGCAGCGTGACTATGACTACGACCAGATCCGATTTGTGCCTGAAACCGAAATCGGCGACCTCGTGGGAAGCGAAACCTACTACGGTGGGACGCTCGACATGGGGGCGGGACATCTTCATCCGCTGCGCTTTGCCCTTGGATTGGCCCACGCGGCGGTTGGTGCCGGGGTTCGCATTCACGAAATGTCGCGTGTAAATTCTTACAAGAATTCAAGCAATGGCAAGACCGTTCAGATCACCACGGATTCCGGCGAAATCGACGCCCGGTTTCTTATTCTTGCCTGCAATGGGTATCTCGACGATCTCGACACCGGAATTGCGTCGCGGGTCATGCCGATCAACAATTACATCATTGCCACCGAACCGCTTGGCGAGGAACGCGCCCGTAGCCTGATCCGGGACGACGTGGCGGTGTCCGATTCCCGGTTCGTGGTCAACTACTACCGCATGTCGAACGATCACCGGTTGTTGTTCGGCGGCGGCGAAAACTATTCGCACTCGTTTCCGGCGGACATCAGGAACTTTGTCCGCCGGCCCATGCTGCAGGTTTACCCGCAGCTTCACGATGTGAAGATCGACTACGGGTGGGGCGGAACACTCGCCATCACCGGTAACCGCATGCCTTACGTGGCACGCCTGTCTGACAATGTGATGACCGCATGCGGTTATTCCGGCAACGGCGTTGCCATGGCGGCCCTGGCCGGCCAGGTGATGGCAGATGCTGTGGACGGAACGCTCAGCCGCTTCGACGTGCTGGCGGACGTTCCAACAATGCGGTTCCCCGGTGGCCGGCACCTGCGGTGGCCGCTACTGGTGCTGGCCATGACGTACTTCGCCCTGCGGGACCGGTTGTAGGCCTCTACAGATCATCCAGCCAGATCGGATTCGACCAGGCCCGCTTGCCGTGCGAATCGATAATTACCACCCGGACCCAGGGACTCGGGGTCTCCAGAAGCCAACCCTTTTCGAGTCTGGACAGATTGATGGTCGCCCCGGTTATGGCGCGGCCCTCCTTGCCGGCAGAGCGCGATGTGCCGCCAACGACGACAATGGTGTCCACGGGCGAACACTCAACCGTCAATTCGTTGTCGAAAATGGAAAGTCCCCTGAACTCAGGACCCTGGCTTGAATAATAGTGGCCGGCCTTGAGGGCTTCCAGGAGAGCGTCGGGATCAAGGCTTTCGGCCCTGACGTGCACCCAGCCTCCAAACGCATCGCGGTCATGGTCCTTGAAATGGGCGTCATCGGTGGCAAAGGCGGTCAGTCGCTTGCCGGTATTGAGCATCTGGTCAAGAAGATACCAGCCGTCGCCCCGATCGGATTCGATGGCGCAACCGTGGTTGTAGATTTCAACGGCGTGGGCCACATCGATGCTGTGGCCGTCCTCAATCGTGAGCTGCGACCATGACGGATGGGCGATGCCCACAAAGGCACCCGCTTTTGCAGCTCTTCGCGCCAGATCCGCTCCGGATTCATCGTCGCCGCACGGCTCGAAATCAAGCGGCAGGCCGGCGGCAACCATGTGCCACAGTTCGCCGACAGAGGTCTTCGGCGCATGGATTTCGGCCCCGATCAGGGTCGTAAAACTGTTGGATCTCAACCCGCAGGTATCGGCGATCGGCCAGTCGAAGTGGTGGATAAAATGATCCGACAGCATCATGAAGTCGTAGCCGGCGTTCTTGTAGGCGTCGATCACCTCTTCCGGCGAAAGACGTCCATCCGACAGTGTAGAGTGAGTGTGCAGATTGCCGCGCCAGAACCGGCCCGGTTGTGTGAATGGGGAAAGGTCGGGCATCGCATGGTTCCAGTGAAAAATTGAGACATGATTACAGCGACTGTTCGGCGGATCGAAACCACACAAACCATCCGGTGGCAAGACAGAATTCCTTCACCGTCGAACTTTTTTGGGCAGACCAATCTGGATACCACTCTTTACGCCCTCGTGGCGGCGAGCCGATCGAATGCTTTGCCCAGGGCGTCGGCGAAAAATTCCACATCGTCCATCTGGATGCACAGCGGCGGACACATGCGCAAAACATTACGGTAGGTGCCGGACTTACTCATGACCAACCCCTCTTCGCGGGTAAATTCGAACAGGGTTGCGAGTTCTTCCACAGCCGGTTCCCTCGTGTCGTGATCGCGCACCAGTTCAAGCGCCATCATCAGTCCCCTGCCGCGTACGTCACCGATAACATCGTGTTTCTTCTGAAGGTCTCGAAGGACTGACAGGAGTTCCGCGCCGACCTTGCGGGCGTTCTCCTGCAATCCCTCCTCATCAATGATGCGAAGCACGGCCCGTCCGGCGGCGCAGGCGACGGGGTTGCCGCCATAGGTGTGGAACAGGAATTTTTCAGCCATGGACTCCGCAACATCGCGCTTGGCAACCACGGCTGCGAGGGGCAGTCCATTGCCGATACCCTTGGCCATCACCACGATGTCGGGGATGACGTCGTGGTATTCGAAGCTCCAGTAATTCTCGCCGGTGCGTGCAAAACCCGCCTGAACCTCGTCGACAATGCAGACGCCGCCGGCAGCGCGTATCCGCTCAAAGGCGCCGGAAAGATAACCGTGAGGCAGGGGGACAATGCCGCCATAACCCTGGATCGGTTCAAGGATCAGGCCCGCAAGACGGCCTGAGGTTTCACATTGAATGGTCCTGTCCAGTGCCATCAGATAAGGGTCGACACCGGGTCCGAAGTCGCCGCGATACTGATCGGGATTGGGGGTGAAATGGACGCCACCGGGAAGCGGCACATTGTGGCGGAATCCACCGACGCCAGTGACCGACTGGGCACCGAATGTTGCGCCGTGGTAGCTGTTGTGCAGAGAAACGATGTCAATGTTGCCGGTGTAGGTACGGGCCATCATCAGCGCCAGGTCGATAGCTTCCGCGCCGCTGTTTGTGAAATGAACAACCCACTCCTCGCTGTCTGGCATGGTGGCCGTCAACTCCTCGGCGAAATGGGCAGGCACAGGATGGTAGAACATGGCGGTGGCATGCTGGATTGCCTGCAACTGCTGCATGACGGCCTGGTTCATGACCGGATGATTGTAGCCAACGCTGATGGTCAGGTTCTGGCTCAGGCAGTCCAGGTACTTGTTGCCTTTCTCATCCCAGAGAAACTGCCCCTGACCGTGTTTGAAGATGAGCGGAGTCTTGTACGGCACGAAGGCGCGCTGGGAGGCGGCGTAAAACCGGTTCCGTCGTTCGACAATGGCGTCGGTCGACCAGTCAACTGGAAATTCAGTACTGTTGTGACCGAGGCTTCCCAATCCGGGCGGTATGACCGTATCATTCATGTGCTGTCTCCGTTCGATCTGATCTGTTCGAGCCGTTTGGCGACATAGTCGCTGATGCCGTCGTCGATGCCTTCATCCATCGGCGGCCTTTGATAATCGTTGAGCATGCGTTTCCAGGTGGCATTCGCCCGTTCATGTTCCCAGAGACTGCCGTCGGCACTCCATTGCTCGAAGGTCTTGTTGTCGGACATGGTCGAGCGGAAGAAAGCGGTCTCGAAGTTTCTCTGAGTGTGGTCACATCCCAGGTAGTGATTGCCAGGCCCGACCTCGCGGATAGCGTCGAGGGCCTGGTATTCCTCCGAGAGGTTGACGCCTTCTGCGAAGCGCTGCAGGGCGGCGCAGCGGTCGGCATCCATGATTGCCTTTTCGTAACCCGTGGTCAGCAGTCCTTCGAGGCAACCGGTGGCGTGAATGATGAAATTGACACCGGCGTGGAAGGCTGCATTGAGCTGCATGGCACTTTCATAGGCCGCCTGGGCATCGGGAACCTTTGAGGCGGTCAGTGCACCCACCGAGTGAAACGGGACGCCGAGACGCCGGGCAAGAGCTGCAGCGCAGTACTGTATCTGCATGCCTTCCGGCGTGCCGAAAGTGGGCGCGCCGGTTTGCAGGGAGATCGGACTCGAAAATGTGCCGAACACGCACGGCGCCCCCGGTTTGATCAGTTGTATGAGACAGAGCCCAGCGGTGGCTTCGGCAAAAAGTTGCGCCAGGGTGCCGGCGACAGTCACCGGGCTCATGGCGCCGGCGAGAATGAAGGGTGAGACGACCACGGCCTGGTTGTGCCGGGCATAGGTCTTCAGGGCTCCGAGCATGGTGGCATCGAGAACCAGAGGCGCGTTGGTGTTGACTACGGAGTAGATGCAGCAATTGTCTTCCACGAAGGCGTCGCCGAAGACGATCTTTGCGAGGTTGACCGTATCGAGAGACCGTTCAGGTGCTGTAACAGCGCCCATGAAGGGCTTGTCGTTCAACCGAAGATGCGCCGTTGTCATGGCGAGATGGCGTTCGGTCACGGGCACGTCAACGGGCTCGCAGACAACTCCGCCGGAATGATGAACCGCCGGGAGCATGTGATGAAGTTTTACGAAATTGTCGAAATCCTCCTGCGTGGCGTATCGCCTGCCCCTTTCAATATCGTAGACGAAGGGCGGACCGAAGCTGGGACAGAACAGAGTATTATTGCCACCGATGGTGACTGTGCGTTCCGGATTTCTGGCGTGCTGCTGGAATTGCCGCGGTGCGGTTGCCTGAATGATCCGGCGGCACATGCCGCGTTCGAAACGAACCCGCTCGCCTTGCACGTCAGCTCCGGCATCCCGAAAGATGTCCAGCGTCTCCGGATCGTCCCGAAACTCCATGCCGACTTCCTGCAGTATCGTATCGGCGTTGTGTTCAATGAGGCTCAGGCCGTCATCGTCAAGCAGGGTGTAAACACCCACATTACGCTGGATGAACGGCAAGGCAGGCGGTTGAGCTGATTCCGCGCGCATCTCCCGGCGTGCCGAGCGGCCGCCGCGCCGGGACTTGCCCGTATCTTTCCCAATTGCTGTCATGTTCCATCCGACACTGCGCGAGGGAATGCGAACCTCGCGTCCTGATGAGATCATTCTAGAAGCAATTGCGCGGAACAACAGTCACAGAGTGGATAAATCGTGAATTCTAATAGTCGCTATTAGACTTTGAATTTCGCCTCTCAGAACGATGGAAATTTCATTCGTCTTGATCGGCATAACGGATGGCACGGGCCGCAAAACCGGCAACCGGTTCCAATCGTTCAGCGAAGGCGCGTTGCAGCGCCGTATTCAGTCCCACCGTAATCAAGCCCGGAAGGTCTCCCAGTTCGCGCTCTCGCGAGACAACGGTCAAGGTGCGTGTGAGAGCCGGTCCCGGCAAAGGCCTGATCTGCATGCCAAGGCCTTCGGTTATGCCGTCGATCAAAAGGCTGGGGCTGAGGATTGCAAAACCATGGCCGGACGCGACGGCGGCGACGGCAAGACTTGAGCGATCCACTTCAACCGATCGTGGGAAAGCCAGCTTGAGGCGTTGCAGGTGCTGGTCGGTGCGGCGCCCTACCGGCGACCCTGGAATGAATCTCACCAGAGGAAGAACTCCGGCGAGATCGTCGAGCTTCTCCACAGGACTGTTGTAATCGGGAGGCAGGATAAGACAGAACGGTTCGGTCAGTAGAGTGCGCCGCTCAAGACGGTCGACGTCGTAATAAGGATCCGACGTGACGGCCAGATCGATCTGGCGAGCCTCCAGTAGTGCCAGATGGTCGGAGGCAAGGCCTGCCCTGATCACGGGTTTGGCGTCTGGCAGCATCGAGGAAACCATCGACAGCAATGGCTGTGTCAGCGTGGTGGCGAGAGACGCCAGAATCCCTGTCCTCAGGATCGTTGGTTGAAATGAACGGGCCTGACGGATGTCGGTACGCAAAGCGTCGATGTCGCTCAGAATGTGCTCGGCGCGATTGTGAAACTCCACACCTGTCCTGGTCAACGAAATCGGCCGGCTGCTGCGGTCGAACAGCGGCGCGCCAATTTCCAGCTCCAGGCTCTTGAGGTGCTGCGAGGCTGCGGACTGGGTAATGCCCAGAACGGCGGCCGCCTTGGTCACCTGTCGTGTCTCCGCGACCGCGACAAAGATTTCCATCGCCCGGAACAGGTTTAGTTTGTTGTCCCCCGTAGCCATGCTGTCTCCAATAAGGCGAATTTCGCGAACTCCACAGGTCAGGTTATTGCGCAAACGGTTGGAAGGCGACCAACTTCTCAAGCCTGATCCCCTCACGGTGATTATTAGAATAGCTAATGCAGAACGTGCATGATTGAAAAGTGGTTCAGTCCGCGTGCATAGTCGGTTGGTTTTCAAGTTGTTCGGACATCGCTCAATGCCAGGCAGTGCAAGAATCGTGATCATCGGGGGCGGCGCTGTCGGCCTCAGCGTTGCCTATCACCTGGGCAAACTGGGGGTGGCTGATACGATCCTGCTTGAGCGCAATACACTGACCAGTGGGACGTCGTGGCATGCGGCCGGGATTATCGGCCCGTTGCGGGCCAGCTTGAACCTGACGAAGCTCTCGATTTATGCAACCGAGCTGCTTGCCTCGCTTGAAGCGGAGACCGGCCAGGCTACGGGATACCGGCAGACCGGCGGCTTGTGGCTTGCGCAGACTGCCGATCGCATGGTCGAGCTAGAACGGATAAAGGCGATGGGCGACCTGACCGGACTACATGCGCGGATCGTTTCCCGGGATGAAACCGCTGAACTGCTACCCATGCTCAAGGTCGAGGACCTGGCCGGAGCGCTTTGGGTCGACGAAGACGGTCAGGCCAATCCGGTCGATACCTGCATGGCCTACGCCAAGGGCGCGCGCAATGGCGGAGTCCGGATTCGCGAGAACGCCTCGGTTCAGACCGTCCACATGAAAAACGGGACGGTTCACGCGGTCGAACTCGACACGGGAGAAAACATTCATTGCGAGGTGGTGATCAATTGCACCGGTGTCTGGGCCAGCCAGCTTGGCGCGCGCTCCGGGGCGGCAGTACCAGTGCAGGCGGCTGAGCACATGTATGCGGTGACCGAACCTATCGATGGACTGGTGCAGCCGTTTCCGATCGTCCGGGATCTCGAAGGCAGGATCTACATCAAGGAGGACACGGGCAAACTGGTGATCGGGGGGTTTGAAGCCGATGCCAAACCCTGGTTGCCGGACCGGTCAGGCC
The DNA here is from genome assembly GCA_021775835.1 of Hyphomicrobiales bacterium. The sequence goes on from JAJFHC010000174.1 coordinate 34,317, forward strand.
CCGACGGCGGCTACATCATGCTGCCGGAAGACTGGGATCACATGGAGCCGTTCCTGACGGCGGCCCTGCACAGGGTGCCGGTGCTGGAGTCGGCCGGCGTTCAACATGTCATGACAGGGCCGGAGGGTTTTACGCCGGACACAAAACAGGTAATGGGCGAGTTGCCCGGTCACCGGAATTACTATGTGGCCGCCGGCTTCAATTCGATCGGGATCATATCTTCGGCGGGCGTCGGCAAGGTCATGGCCGAGTGGATCGTCGATGGCCGGGCGCCAATGGATCTGTGGGAGGTCGATGTTGCCCGATTCGAACCGCACATGGCGACGACGGCATTCCTGGATGCCCGGGTTCGTGAAGCCGTCGGGACGCAGTTCGAAATGCACTGGCCCCACAAGCAACTGAAGTCCGCGCGAGGAATAAAACATTCGCCGTTGCATGAAGCCCTGGAGAAGGCCGGTGGCGTGTTCGGTGCCCCGACCGGTTGGGAACGCCCGCTTTGGTATGCGCAGTCAACTGACGAAGCGGAAATCCGCTACAGCTATGGCAACCAGACCTGGTGGCCTTGTGCGCAACGGGAATGCAAAGCCGTCGAGGAGCGGGCGGCCCTGCTTGAGCTGACACCGTTCGGCAAGTTCGAAGTTTGCGGACGCGACGCAGAAAAGGTTCTCCAGCGCCTTTGCGCCAACGATGTGGCGGTTGAGCCGGGCCGGATCGTCTACACCCAGATGCTGAACGAGGCGGGCGGGATTGAGGCCGATGTCACCGTCAAGCGGCTGGACGGTGACCGGTACTGGGTTATTGGCGGGGCGCCGACCAGGGTCAAGGACCGGACCTGGATCGAGCGGAACACCCATGATCATGAGTTCGCCGTCGTCACCGACATGACGTCAGCCTATGCCGTGATCGGCCTCATGGGACCCCTGGCGCGCGACATCCTGCAAACGGTCAGTTCCAGCGATCTGTCGAACGACGCGTTTGCGTTTGGAACCACGCGGGAGATCGATGTGGGCATGGCGGTGGTGCGGGCGTCGCGTTTGAGTTTTGTCGGCGAACTGGGCTGGGAACTCTACATCCCTTGCGAGTTTGCGACTCATGTTCATGCCGTTCTGTCTCAGGCCGGTGAGGCGTTCGGGTTGGGTCACATGGGCCTCCTGGCAATTGACTCCTGCAGGATCGAAAAGGGCTTTCGCCATTGGGGACACGACATGGGGCCTGAGGAGAATCCTATGGAGGTGGGATTGTCGTTTGCCGTTGCCTGGAACAAACCTGGGGGGTTTGCTGGCCGTGACGCTCTCCTGCGTCTGCGCAATGACCCGGTTTCCCGCCGCCTGGTTTTGTGTGCGGTTGAAGGGGCACATCCCCTGTTGCTCCATGACGAGCCGGTTTATCGGAACGGGGTCATGGTCGGCCGCACGACGTCAGGCGCCCGTGGGTTCCGAACCGGACTTTCCCTGTGTTTTGCAAGCCTTGCGATGGAGCCGGGTGAAAGCGTGAATGACCTTCTGACTGATACCCTTGAGATCGCCGTTGCCGGTCATAGATTTACATTGAAACCCCTTGTCCGCCCACCATACGACCCCGACGGCCAGCGCATGCGCGGGTAACCGAAACAATTCTTCAAGAGGACAGTCCCTCCAGATGGTTGAACACGCAAAAGTAGTGGTTATCGGTGGCGGCGCGATGGGCGTTTCCCTGCTCTATCATCTGACCAAGGAAGGCTGGTCGGATGTGATGCTGGTGGAGAAGAACGAGCTTACCGCCGGATCGACCTGGCATGCGGCCGGGCTATGCACTCACTTTGCCCATAACCTCACAATCATGCACATGCGGGCGCACAGTGTCCGCCTCTATTCCGAAATTCTGCCTGAAGAGACCGGCAATCCGGTTGGTTTTCACAAATGCGGTGCCCTGCGCGTGACTCGGTCGGCGGACCGGATGGACGAGTTTCACCACGTGCAGGGGATTGGGCGATATGCCGGGTTCGATTTCCACATCCTGACACCGGACGAGTTGAAGGAAATCTATCCGTTTGCGGAAACCGGCGATCTTCTCGGGGCCATTCACGAGCCTGACGACGGTTACGTGGACCCGAGCCAGGCCACCCATGCCATGGCGGCAGGCGCCCGCAATGGCGGTGCGAAAATTCTGCGCAACAATCCTGTCGAAGGCATGGAGCAGAAACCTTCGGGCGAGTGGATCGTCCACACCCGTGATGGTGATATCTACTGCGAGATGGTCGTCAATGCCGCGGGTACCTGGTGCCGGGAAATTGGCACCATGATGGGTATCGACCTGCCGGTTGTGCCCATGCTTCATCAGTACCTGGTGACCGACAGCCTAGATGCTCTCAAAGGCCGCGACAGTGAATTGCCGATGATCCGCGACCCTGAGGAGAGCTGGTATGTGCGCCAGGAACGCGATGGGTTGATTATCGGGCCGTACGAGAAGGACGGCGTGACGTGGTCCGTGGACGGGATTCCACCGGAATTCGGCATGGAGCTCCTGGCTCCCGATCTCGATCGGGTCGAACATATCGTGGCCTGCGCCATGGAGCGGGTGCCGCTTCTGGCCGAGGCCGGCATCAAGACAGTGGTCAATGGCCCCATCACCTTCACACCCGATGCCAATCCGCTGATCGGCCCGGCATTCGGATTGCACAACGCCTGGCTGCTGACCGGTTCGAGCATGGGGGTCATGGAAGGCGGCGGTGCGGGCAAACTGCTGGCGGAGTGGATGGTCGGCGGCGAACCGCCGATGGATGTGCTTGCCGTCGATTCGCGCCGGTTTGGCGGGTATGCGAACCGTGACTACCGGATCGCCAAGGCGGTGGAAAGTTTCGGCAATCAGTTCGCGGTCCATTATCCCCTCGAGGAGCGCGAAGCGGGTCGCCTGGCGAAGACATCAGGCATACACGACGCGCTGGATAAGGCCGGCGCATCGTTCGGCGCGGCTTACGGCTGGGAGCGGCCAAACTGGTTTGCCGTGAACGGCAGTTCACGGGAAGCAAAACTGAGCTTTCGCCGGACCAATTGGTTTGAGGCGGTGGCGAGTGAATGCCAGGCCGTCGCCGACCGTGTAGCAATTGCCGACATCACCGGGTTTTCCATGTTCGAAGTGACCGGTGAAGATGCGGCCTTGTTCATGGACACGCTGGGCGCTAACCGGAGTCCAAGCCGAACCGGTGGGATAGGCCTTACGCATGCGTTGACGCCAAACGGCGGGGTCCGATCGGAGTTCTCGGTGACCCGTACCGGGCAGGCGTCGTTCTACCTCGTGAGTGCGGCAGCGGCCGAGCGCCACGACTCCGATCTTCTGCAGGCCCACGCCTGCGCTCACGCCAACGCATCGGTGGCCAACGTTACACAGTCGCGCGCGGCCCTTGCCGTCATGGGCCCGCGATCGCGAGACGTGCTTTCACGGGTTTGCGATCATGATTTCGGCAATGACGCCTTTCCCTGGTTGACGGGGCAGAAGATCACAATTGCCGGGAAACCCGCTCTCGCCTTGCGGGTCAGCTATGTGGGGGAACTGGGGTGGGAAGTGCACTGTGCCAGTGAGGATCTGAAACCGATCTACGACGCGCTGATTGATGTGGGGCGTCCGTTTGACATCGGCCACTATGGTGCCTTCGCCATGAACGCCATGCGTCTGGAGAAAGGCTACAGGGCCTGGGGTATGGATCTGTCAAGCGAACGGACGCCACTCGAGGCGGGGCTCGCCCGTTTTGTGAAAACCGATGGTCGACAGTTTACGGGAGCGGAAGCCCTTGGCAATCAGGTCGATGGTTTCCAGATGGTCCTGCTGGAACTGGACGAGGGCCCTGATCCGTTCGCCATGCATACAGTGTTTGCCGGGGATCAGGTTGCCGGGCTGGTGACATCGGCGGCCTTCGGGCACCGGGTCGGCAAACCGCTCGCCTTGGCCTATCTCAAGCCGGGGGTCCGGGATTCCGGGGTTGCCTTGACGGCCCGCGTGCTGGATGAACACGTGCAGGCGCGGATTCTAAAATCGGTTCCCTATGACCCCGACAACAGCCGGATGCGGGCCTGACGTTTCAGACAACCTGTCCGGCACACCAGCCGGAAGACCAGGCCCACTGAAAATTGAACCCGCCGAGATGACCGGTGACGTCCACGGCTTCGCCAATGAAATAGAGGCCTGGAACTTTCCTGGCTTCGAACGTCTTTGAGGAAAGCTCCCTGGTGTCGATGCCACCGAGGGTCACTTCGGCCGTACGGTAACCTTCCGTGCCAGCAGGCGTGACGCGCCAGTTCTTCGTGCGTTCGGCGATTGCCTTTAGGCGCTTGTCTGAAAAATCGGCGATCCGCATCCCGGCATCACCGGTGTCGCTGACAATGTTCTCGGCAAGGCGGGCTGGCATAATTCCCGACAGGACGGTTGTGACGGTCTGCTTCGGTTGCTCGCCGCGGGCCTGTCGAAGGTGGGCGTAGATGTCGGTGTCCGGCGCCAGATCGACCAGGACCGCGTCACCTTCCCGCCAGAAGGATGAGATTTGCAGGATCGCCGGGCCGGAAAGGCCGCGGTGGGTGAACAACAAGGCTTCCTTGAAGGCGATTTTGCCGAGGGACACGACCGAAGGCACGGAGACTCCTGACAGCTTTGCCATGCCCGCCAGCGCGTCGCCTTGAAAAGTGAAGGGTACCAGCCCGGGTCGGGGCTCGACGATGTCGATTGCGAATTGCCGGGCGACGTCGTAGGCAAATCCCGTGGCGCCAATCTTCGGAATCGACTTTCCACCACTGGCGATGACCAGGGATGCGCATTGAAAGAGGCCTTCGCTGGTTTTCAGAGCAAAACCATCAGCCACCTTGTCGATGGCTTCGATGTCGGTACCGGCAAGTATCTTGACCTGCATCTTGTGGCACTCGGCCAGAAGCATGTCGATAATCTGTCTGGCGGAGCCGTCGCAAAACAACTGGCCCAGAGCCTTTTCGTGCCAGGCGATCCCATATCGGTCAACCAGGGCGGTGAAATCAGCCTGGGTGTAGCGCTTCAGGGCGGAAATGCAGAAACGGGGATTCGAGGACAGAAAACTGGCCGGCGACGTATGCTTGTTCGTGAAGTTACATCGCCCGCCGCCTGAAATCCTGATCTTCTCGCCAATCTTTTTTGAATGATCGATGACGACGATGCGACGGCCGCGCCTGCCGGCCTCGATTGCACACATCAGGCCTGCAGCGCCGGCGCCGATCACAACAACGTCGCAGGGGTTCAAACCGGTGTGTCTTTCATTTCAAGATGGAGCCTGGTGCCGGTGTATGGGTTCGCAGCGGCAACCTCCTCGTCGAGTTCAATGCCAAGTCCGGGTTCATTTGACGGGATAACGTAACCGTCTTCCCACTGCATCGGGCGTTTGAGGATCTCGGCGTGAAACCCCTCCCAGGTCTGGATGCTTTCGAGGATGAGAAAGTTGGGGCTGCACGCGCCAAGGTGCATGTTCGCCGCGCCTTCAACCGGGCCGCAATAAAGGTGCGGTGCAACCTGGGCATAGTGGGCTTCCGCCATGCCGGCAATCTTCTTGGCCTCAAGCAAGCCGCCGACCCTGCCGAGCGCCATCTGAAGGATCGACGCCGCCTGCAGTTCGAGGACGCGGGAGAACTCGTATTTTGTGGTCAGCCGCTCACCGGTTGCGATGGGAATTGTTGTCTGTCGGGCAACCCGGGCCATTTCTTCAGGCACCTCGGGTGGTGTCGGTTCCTCGAACCACAGAGGATCATAGGCCTCGAGCCTGCGCGCCAGCCTGATCGCGCCTGACGTGGTGAATTGGCCATGGGTGCCGAACAACAGGTCGGCCTTGGTGCCGACCGCTTCGCGAATGCGTTTGACGAAAAGCTCCGAGCGCTCGAGATCTTCGAGAGACGGCTGGTGCGGGTCAAAGGCGGTGTAAGGGCCGGCAGGGTCGAATTTGACGCCGGTAAAGCCCAGGGCCACCATTTCGGCGGCCCGTTCGGCCGCCAGGTCAGCATCGGAATAGACGTCCTTCAGGTCGCCTTCCTTGGGATAGAGGTAGGTGTAGGAACGCAGCCGTTCGTGGACTTTGCCGCCCAGAAGATCGTAGACCGGCTTACCGACTTCCTTGCCGATAATATCCCAGAGCGCGATTTCGATACCGCTGAGAACGCCCATGAGGGAGATGTCGGGGCGTAGACTGTACCCGCTGCCGTAGACCCGGCGCCAGAGTTGTTCGATCCGAAAGGGATCCGAACCGATGACATGGCGTTCACAGACGTCCTCGATCATGGCGGCGACGGTCTGGGGTCCGAAAGTGGCCGCGTAGACCTCTCCGATACCCTCAATGCCGCTGTCGGTCGTGAGTTTTACAAAAATGAAATACTGTCCGCCGAAATGCGGTGGTGGGTTGCCGACCACGAATGTCTTGGCGTCTGTGATTTTCATTGATGCATTTCTCCGGACACAGTGACTTTTCGATGGCGTGAACCACAGTGCGATTCATAATTTGCTTTACGCATTCATGTACAGCGGGAAAAGGCAGACGGTTGCCTTAAGAGACAAAATCAAGCAAAAATTAAGCAGGCTTGTGGGATTTCGGGAACGTTGACGTGAAAAATAGTTGAACCTCAATGGTCTCGAAACCACATCATGGCATAATGATATTCAAAAGATGGCTTGGAAATTGTAGATCAAGGGAGCTGGAGCAATGGTTGGTGCGATGTTGAAGAAGGGTTCTGGGAGACGCCGGATAACAGGAACTGTAGTCGCCTGTCTTGCGATTCTCTCCCTGGGTGCGACTACCGCCGAGGCAGCGACCTGCAAGGCTGACAAGTTTATCGCATCGATCGGGAAGGACCTGTTCTCAGCCGCCAAATCCGGTTCAAAAAGAGGCTTCAAACAGGTGGTCACCCGCTATGCCCATACCCATCAGATCGGCACATTTGCCCTGGGCAAGTATCGGAAATCCTTGCCCAAAGGTGATCGGGGGGCCTATTCCAAGCTCGTCGCGGACTTTGTCGCCGGGCTTATGGCGGAAAATGCGGCGCAGTTTCATGGCAATCGTTTTGAAATTGTCAGATGTCCAAGCGATGGCCAACTCATCAGCGTCAGCAGCAAGCTGCATTCGGATCGTCACGGTGTACGGCCGGTGATCTTTCGCCTCAAGCAGCAGAAAAGCAGCTTCAAGATACTCGACGTCAACGTGCACGGCGTCTGGCTGGGCGTTCAACTGCGTTCGAAATTCACGGCCGTCCTGAAAAAGAACAAAGGCAACATCCAGGGACTCTATGCGTTCCTGAATCCACGCGGTGCCAAAAACGAACCTTCCGGCGGGAAGTAGATTTCCCAGCCGCCTTGCAGGAGAGAGATGGGCTGACGTTGTGCGTTGAGCGGTCGCACGTGTGCCTGGTGAACCGCGGATATCAATCTGCGGTGAACCTCTGAAACGTTTGCTTGCTTGAATGTCAGTCCTCTCAGGAATCGCCAAAAATCATTGAGTTTACGAAGAGGTTGCCTCGGCGAGGCAATTCGTCTGAATATCCCTGCTGAGAACAAATGTTGAAGCGGGATGACGTCAATGACAACCAACACCAAACAATCGCTCTCGCCAACCGAGCGGCTCTATCTGATTCCTGAAAGCGGTCTTTGCATCGGATGCGGGCTCTGCCAGAGCGTGGCCGGGCCGGAGCGGGTGCGGGTGGTCAAGACAACGACGGGTGATGAGCGTCCTGTGGTGGTCGGTGACCTTGACCACGAGACCGTCGACCGGATCTATGAAACCTGCCCGGGCACCCGTATCGAAGGGTTGCCGGACGAGCTGGTGGAAGACGACACCACGCATGACCCGGTCTGGGGTGCCTGGCGACACATGGTCAAGGCGTTCGCCAGCGATCCGGAGGTCCGCCACGTGGCGGCGACCGGCGGAGTCATGTCGGCCCTGGGCATTTATCTGCTGGAGACGAAACGGGTGGATTTCATTCTGCACGCCCGGGCGTCCAAACAGAACCCGACATTTGGAGAACGACACTTAAGCTTTGACCGGGCGGGGGTAATCGAGGGCGCCGGTTCACGATACGGACCGACGGCACCGCTGATCGACTTCCGGGAAATTCTCGACCGGGGCCAACCATTCGCCTTTTTCGGCAAACCCTGTGACGTGTCCGCCGTCCGGAACTATGCGCGACATGATCCCCGAACGGGCGAATTGTGCCGCTACACGATCGTTCCCGTGTGCGGAGGGTATATGCCGAGCCAAGACATGCGAAATTTCCTCACGGAGCGGGATGTCGATTTCGACGACCTGTCCGCATTTAGGTATCGCGGTTTCGGCTGTCCCGGTGCTCACCGGATGGAAATGAAAGACGGCAAGGTGCTGGAGATCGATTATCTTGATTTCTGGGGTGGCGACGAGAGTACGTGGAGCATGCCGTTCCGCTGCAAGATCTGTCCGGATGCCATCGGTGAAGCGGCCGATATTGCGGCGGCGGACACGTGGCCCGGCGGATCGCCGACGCGGGAGGGGCAGAAAACCGATCTGGGCAGCAATGGCGTCATTGCCCGCACCCGGGCAGGCGAGGCGTTGCTGGCGGATGCCATCCGCGACGGGGCGCTGACGGTCGACGGAGACATGGGTCCGGTGGACATGACGGACTATCAGCCGCATCAGGTTAGCAAGAAGAAAGCGGTCTGGGCCCGTCTGGCCGGGCTGGATGCCGCCGGACACCTGACGCCAGATGTCGAACGGCTTCGGATCAGGGAACTGGCTCTCGATGCAGGGTATGAGGCAAACTTGCGCGAGGCCCGGGGCAGCCGCATGCGGGCACGCGCGGGCAAAGCCAGCGAGCCGACACCGGAACCGCACGACCCGATTTGATGATGGAAACCCGCCCTGAAGCATCGCAGGTCCGATTTTCGTTGTAGCGGATGGCATGAATCTATAATGGTTCGCGCGCAATCTCGATCGATCAGGGGAATCCTGATCCAGTGCGGAAGGATCAGGCAATATGCCGGTTTTGCTGGGGATAGATACAGGCGGCACCTACACCGACGCGGTACTGTTCGATGAAGACAGGGGCGTCATCGCTGACGCCAAGGCCCTGACCACCCGTCACGATCTGTCGGTCGGTATTGGCGGTGCGGTCGATGCCGTACTTGAGCAATCCGGCATCGCCGGTGGGGATATTGCCCTGGTTTCGCTTTCCACCACACTGGCGACCAATGCTCTCGTAGAGGGACAAGGCGGGCGCGTCGGTCTTGTGCTCGTAGGCTTTGACGAAAGCTCCCTGTCGCGCGCAGGCCTTGCGGAAGCGCTCAAGGATGACCCCCACGTGATTGTCGCCGGTGGTCACGATGCTTACGGTAGTCAGCGTGAGCCGTTTGATGCGGCGGGGTTTGCCCAACAGCTTGAGGACCTCAAGGATGAGGTTTCAGGGTTCGCGGTGGCGGGGCAGTTTGCTGTCCGCAACCCGGCTCACGAAATTGCCGCGCGCGATATGATCGTAGAGCAGACAGGCCGGCCGGTGACCTGCAGCCATGAGTTGTCTTCCAAGCTCGACGGCCCCAGACGGGCGCTGACCTGTGTCCTTAATGCCCGCCTCATCAGTCTGATCCATCATCTCATTGAAGCCGCAGAATCCCTGTTCAGCACGAGAGGCATCAGGGCTCCTGTCATGGTTGTTCGCGGCGACGGGGCGCTGATTTCAGCGGATGTGGCAAAACTCAAACCGATCGAAACCATCCTGTCGGGACCGGCGGCGAGCCTGGTCGGCGCGTCCTATCTGACCGGGGCTCCTGACGCCCTGGTGTCCGATATCGGCGGTACCACGACGGATTACGCTATCCTGCGTGATGGGCAACCCCGACTTGACCCCGACGGTGCAACAGTCGGAGGCTGGCGCACCATGGTCGAGGCGGTCGCGATGCGCACGATCGGTCTGGGGGGCGACAGCGAGGTTCGTGTCCTGCCGGATGGCCTGACGGTTTCCCTGGAACTGGGCCCGCGCCGCCTGATTCCGCTCAGTCTGTTTGCGGTCGATCATCCGGCTTTGGTCCATGAAACGCTCGACCGGCAACTCAAAGCGCAACGGCGCGGCGACTATGACGGAGTATTTGCCCTGGCGGTGCGTCGGAAGAGCGCCCCTCTTTCTGGTTTGTCAAAGAATGAAGCAGAATTGCTTGAAGACCTTGCACACGGTCCGGTTTCGCTGGACAAGCTCATCCAGAATCGCTCCCAGATCAGCCCGCTCAATCGGCTGGTCAGCCGCGGTCTTGTGATGCAGTCGGGGATGACCCCGAGCGATGCGGCCCATGTTCTGGGCAAGCACGATGCCTGGGATCTTGACGCCGCCCGCAAGGGCGCCCAGTTGTTTGCCCGGCAGACGTCGGCACTTGGTACAGCGATTGCCGCCGGGCCTCACGAAATCAGCGAGCAGATCATTGACCGTCTGGTGGAGACGTCCGCCGTAACGCTGTTCGAAGCTGCATTCGCCGAAGATGGTTTCGGAGACGCGGTCCTGGCGCGATCCGTGTTTGCAGCCAGTGCCAAAGAACCGACCAAGGGACTGATTGCCCTGTCCACGTCTCTCGATGTTCCGGTTATCGGTCTTGGGGCGTCTGCCCCGACTTATTACCCGGATGTGGCAGCGCGGCTTGGAACCGATGCCCGGATTCCCGAACACGCCGGTGTCGCCAATGCGGTGGGCGCGGTCGTGGGCCGGGTCAGGGTCAGTGTGGAAGCGTCGATCTCGCAGCCCAGCGAAGGGCTTTTCCGGGTCTACTCAACAGCCGCGCCTCGTGATTTCTTGTCCATGGAAGCGGCCGTTTCCTTCGCCGAGGGCGCCTTGTCGGAAGAGGCCCGCGACCAAGCGCGCGACGCCGGTGCGGGAGACATTGAGATCAAGTTCGACCGTGTGGATAAGATGGCCACGATCGAAGGGCAGGACATGTTGGTGGAATCGAAGCTCACTGCAACAGCGGCAGGAAGACCGCGGATTGCGGCCTGAGCCGTTTAGTGCTTAGACTTGGTGAGTAGCTATTGTCGACAGCAGCAAGGTGGTTGAGACAATGACCCCGCCGGACGGAACACCCCCGCAACCCGTTTCTGAAATCATCGAAGAACTTGGCAGACGTGCCACAAGAACACGCCAGGATGCTCAAGCGATGCCGGCATCGGTTTACTGGTCGGAGGAATTTCATAAGGCCGAGCTTCAGCATGTCTTCAGGACTGAGTGGTGCTGCGTCGGCCGGGTGCATGATGTGCCGACCGCGGGATCTTTCGTTACCATGGAGATTGGTGGCGAGCCGGTGATCGTGATCCGCGACGAAGACAACCGTATCCGCGCCCTTTCCAATATCTGCCGGCACCGCATGGCGCGTTTGCTTGACGGCTCGGGAACGGTGAAAAGGATCTCCTGCCCCTATCATGCCTGGGCCTACGATCTGTCAGGCGGTCTCGCCCGCGCGCCTCTGATGTCGGAGGATTTCAAAACCGACAGCATCCGGTTGCCGGAGTTTGCGGTCGATGTCTGGAACGGCTTTGTCTATGTCAATCTCGATCGTGATGCCCAACCGCTCGTGCCACGTCTGGCCGATCTGTCGGACCGGCTGGCAAACTTCCGGATAGACGAGTTTGAACCCTTGTTCCGGGCTCGCGAGACGTGGAATACGAACTGGAAGTCACTGGTGGAAAATTTCACCGAACCTTACCATTTTGCCATGGTTCATACGGAAACCGTGGAACCCGCGCTGCCGACGCGACTGACCGATCACGAGCAGGATTGCGGGGATGCCTACAACATCTTCCACCAGCACCGTGTACCCGGAACCTCGTTCGAATACGATGGCGAGGTTGTCTACGCAAACAACCGACTGACGGCTGAAGAACAGTTGTTGCAGCCGATCATCTGCATTTATCCCTCACACCTGATTGCCCTATCGGCAGAACGTCTGTTCTGGTTGTCGCTTCAACCAGAGGGCACGGACCATGTGAACATATTCTGGGGGGTCGATGTCTTTCCCGGGACGATTCCCAAAGGAGAGGAAGGCGAAAAACGCAAACAAGAACTGCGGGCCTCATTCGAAAGGATCAATGAGGAGGACCGTGGGGTCGTGGAACAGATCCAGTGCAATGTACGCTCGCCCTATGCCGAACCGGGGCCGATTGCACCGAAAGAACGGTCACTTTGGGAGTTCCAAAAATATCTGGCCCGGCGGTTGGGTGGGGGTTTTTCCAGGCATCAATCGCGGTAGGTTTATCGGATCTACGGGAGTTCTCGCTGGCGGGTGGACGCAGAATATCGGGGTGCTGCTGCCAGGCGCCAGCGTCGTGTCGGGTCTATCGTCCAGCAGACCCTGACGGCCTTCCTTGTAACTGGTGCAGGGGCGTGGGCTCGTCTATATTCGTTTCTTTGCGAACGGCATTGACAGCGGGAGGATAGGGGCATGCGGGTCGGGATAATCGGCGTGGGGCTGATGGGCCACGGAATCGCGCTGAACGTGCTGAGGGGCGGCTTCTCGCTGGTCATGATGGACCATCCAGGTAATCAGCCGATCAATGATCTGATCGAGATGGGCGCTGGGCAACGGGACTCCCCGGGCGCGGTGGCGGCAGAGTCGGATCTGGTGATCCTCTGCGTCACCGGCTCGTCGCAAGTGGAGGCGGTGCTGACCGGGGAGACGGGGGTGATCTCCGCGCTGAAGCCCGGGACCATTGTGGTGGACTGTTCGACCGCGCTGCCGGAGTCGACCGAGCGAATGGCCGCGCTGGTGGCAGCGGCCAGAGGTCGGTTTCTGGACGCGCCCATGACGCGGCTGGTGAAGCAGGCGCATGAGGGCACGCTGAACATTCTAGTCGGCGGCGAGGCTGACGTGTTGGAAGAGGCGCGGCCAGTACTGGATACATTCACAGAAAATATCGATCATGTGGGCGGCGTGGGCTTCGGGCATCGGATGAAGCTGCTGCACAATTATGTCTCCATTGGCCATATGGCGCTGCTGGCGGAAGCCGCGGCACAAGCGGCGGAGGTGGGGGTAGAGGCTCAGGTCTTCGTCGACGTTCTGGCTAAGGGTGGCGGCGCCGGAGCGGCGCTGGAGCGGCTGCGGAAGTGTATCCTGACGGGCGATCCAAGTGACGTTCCTTTCACTATTGGCAATGCGATCAAGGATATCGGTTATTACCGCGAGATGGTCGGCGGCGAGGCCGGGAGCCGGGCTATCGCGGACGGCGTCTCGGTGGCGATCGGGGCGGAGGCGGGCCATGGGGACGCTTATTTGCCCGAACTGACGCGGCTGTTTCGAAGCTGAACGCCTTATGCGGCACGGTTTGGGGCAGCCCGGGGCCCCGCGGGTCGGCAAGGGGTGGAGAGAATGGACCCTCCGATAACCACTCCAGCCCCTGACATTTTCGCCGAAATCGACGATCTTGATGAGGCTCTCAAGCGGGTGGGTGCCGCCGGTTTTGACGTCAGTATTGTCCTGCCTACGAAAACTGGGGCATGCGGCGGTTCTCGTGCGCGATCCTTTTGGTCGGCTTGTGAATATTCTGGTGCACCAGAGGCGGCCTATCGTCCTTTCCTCCTCATTGTTGGCGTTGCGTATTCCTGGAAAGACAGCGCCGCGGACCAGTCTTTCTCTGCCTTACCGTTGCATCAGTTTTTTGGAATACGGTCATATTTCTTTTGTTTCCGCATGAGAAAACACTCGCTTGTAGGGTTATGTCGTTGCACAATCGACGGCAACGTAAGTACGCGCGCCTCGGCATTGCGGCCCTAGTGTGCGGAGGAAGGGGAGAAACGATATGGACAAGGCACTTCTGATCGATCCGGTTAAATGTACCAGCTGTCTTCAGTGCGAGATGGCTTGTTCCTATGAAAAGGAAGGCGTTTTCAATCCGGCAAAGTCGCGGATCAAGATCTTTGAATTCGAGCACGGCGCGAGAGCGATCCCTTATACCTGCACCCAGTGCGAAGAAGCCTGGTGCCTGCACGCCTGCCCGGTCGAGGCCCTGACACGCAACCCGGCGACCAATGCGGTCGAGGTTGCAAATGAAATCTGCGTCGGCTGCAAGGTCTGTACGATTGCCTGCCCCTTCGGCACGGTCAATTACAACAAGGACTCAGGCAAAGTCATCAAATGCGATCTGTGCGGCGGTGCGCCAAAATGCGCGGAAGCCTGCCCGACCGGAGCGATCACCTATGTGGACGCCACCTGGACCGGTTACGAGCGCATGAAACAATCGGCCATCAGCGGTCACGGACGTCCGGCCTGATTCGGTCAAGAGAACACGGAGAAAAAGCACATGGGTTGGCAACGTAGAGTTCTTCGCGTGAACCTGAGCGACGGCACGCACAAGATCGAACCTTTGAACATGGATTGGGCCAATGCCTACATTGGCGAACGGGGTCTTGGATCGAAGTATCTGCTTGAGAACATGGATCCTGCAGCCGATGCGATGGGCCCGGAAAACGTCCTGATATTTGCGACCGGCCCGCTAACGGGCACCATGGCGTCTACAAGCGGGCGTTATGCGGTGGTTACCAAGGGCCCTCTGACAAATGCAATTGCTTGCTCGAACTCGGGCGGTAAGTTCGGTGCTGAACTGAAATATGCCGGCTTCGACCTTCTGATCCTGGAAGGCCGGTCGCCCAATCCGGTCTATCTGCACATTGAAGACGACGAGGTTGAGATCCTGCCCGCCGACGATATTTGGGGCACCACGGTTTGGCATACGGAAGAATGGCTGAAGTGCCATCACCAGAATCCGCAGATGAAAGTTGCCTCCATCGGCGTCGCCGGCGAGCGCGGCGTGCGGTATGCCTGTGTGGTCAATGATCTGCACCGGGCGGCCGGCCGGTCCGGCGTCGGCGCCGTCATGGGTTCGAAGAATCTGAAGGCGATCGCGGTGCGCGGCACGACCGGCGTTGCCGTCGACAAACCGGACGCTTTCATGAAGTCGGTCAAGCGCACCAAGGAGTTGCTGGCTGTCAATCCGGGCCGCGAGGAGCTCACCGAGCTTGGCACACAGGCCATGATCGACGTCATGCAGGAGTTCGGCGGACTGCCGACCCGCAATTTCAAGGAGGTGCAGTTCGAGGGCGTCGGCAAGATCAATGCTTCGGCGATGGCGACACCGAAACCCAATGGACATGTCAATCTGCTCAGCAATAAGGCCTGTTTCGGCTGCACGATCGCCTGCGGGCGGATTGCCCATATCGACAAGGAACATTTCACGATCGTCAACCGCAAGGAATACTGGCACGCGTCGGGCGGTCTTGAGTATGAAACGGCCTATGCGTTCGGTCCGGTCATTGCGGTCGACGATATCGACGCGCTGACCTTTGCCGGCTATCTCATGAATGAACATGGCATGGATCCGATTTCGTTCGGTGCGACGCTTGCTGCTGCCATGGAACTCTATGAACTCGGTGTCATCACCAAGGACGATACCGATGGCATTGAACTTAATTTCGGTAACCCGGAAGCGCTCACTGTAATGGCGGAAAAGACTGGGAAATATGAAGGTTTCGGCCAGATTCTTGGCATGGGTTCAAAACGCATGTGTGAGAAGTATGGCCGCCCCGAACTGTCGATGACGGTCAAAGGCCAGGAGTTTGCCGGTTATGACAGCCGTGCACTGCCCGGGATGGGGCTCGGTTATGCCACCAGCAACCGGGGAGCATGTCACTTGCGCCACTCCGTGTTTGCGGAGGACATGGACGACCAGTCTGCGGCCGGCAAGGCCAAGCCCTGTAAGGACAGCCAGGACAATGTGGCGATGATCGATTCTGCGGGTGTCTGCCTGTTCACGGAAGGTGCAGGCTGGTCGCTCGACGATTACAGCGAGTTGATCGACACGGCCTGTGAAGGGTCGTGGCCGGTGGAACGCCTGGTTGAATCGGGTGAGCGGACCTGGAATCTGGAACGCATCTTCAATCTGAGAGCGGGGCTGACGGCTGCCGACGACACGTTGCCGCTGCGTATGCTCAAGGACCCGGTCCCCACCGGCATTGCGAAGGGCCGTGTCAACGAACTCGACAAGATGCTGCCTGAGTATTACGAGCATCGAGGTTGGACGCCGGATGGCGAGCCGACGACGCAGACGCTCACGAGGCTTGGACTTCAGGATCTGGCAGGGGGCTGAGATCATGGATTATGTCATTGTCGGAACAGGACCGGCCGGCGTGATCGCTGCCGAAACCCTGCGTCGCGCCGATCCGTCGGGGGCCGTGACACTGGTGGGTAACGAGCCCGAACCGCCCTATTCACGCATGGCGATCCCCTATTTGCTCGCCGAAGACGTTGGCGAGGAAGGGACCCATCTTCGTCATGGATCCGATCACTATGCAGACCGGAACATCACAATACGGCAGGATAATGTGACGGGCGTTGCCACAGATGGCCGTTCCGTCACGCTGGAGTCGGGCGAAGTGCTCAACTGCAGCCGTCTTTTGCTGGCGACCGGTTCTACCGCATCCAGACCACCCGTTCCGGGGATGGACCTGCCGGGCGTGGAGAATTGCTGGACCCTGGAGGACGCGCGCAAGATCGCCAACGCCACACAGAAAGGATCCAGAGTTATCCTGATGGGGGCAGGCTTTATCGGGTGCATCGTCCTCGAAGCACTGGTTGCCCGCGGTGTGGAATTGACGATCGTCGAAATGGAAGACCGCATGCTGCCGCGCATGATGGATCACATCGGCGGTGACATGATCAAGCGTTGGTGCGAATCCAAAGGCGTGCGGGTGATGACGTCTACCCAGGTCACAGCGCTGGAACAGGACGGCGGCGGCCTGAAGGTTTCCTTCAACAATGCCGATTCCCTGGTCGCCGACGCCGTTGTCTGCGCCACGGGTGTGAAACCCAATATCGGATTTCTGGAAGGCAGTGGCATTGCGGTCGATATGGGAATTCTCGTCGACCACACCCTGGCAACCAATGTGCCCGGGGTCTACGCCGCGGGCGATGTGGCGCAAGGGCCGGAGCTGCTGACCGGTGCCAGGGAAATTCACGCGATTCAGCCTACCGCTTCGGAACATGGCCGGATCGCGGCAATGAACATGGCGGGAAAGACCACCAACTACGGCGGCAGCCTATCCATGAACGTGCTCAATACGCTTGGACTGGTGTCGAGTTCTTTCGGGCAATGGATGGGTGTGGATGGCGGCGACGAAGTGCAGGTGGCCGACAATGATCGTTTCAAGTATCTCCGGTTGTGCTTCAAGGATGATGTTATCGTCGGTGCGCTTGGTCTTGGGCTGACGCAACACGTGGGGGTCATCCGTGGGTTGATCCAGACCCGCACGAAACTTGGCCCCTGGAAGGAACGGCTCATGAAAGACCCTCACAGAGTCATGGAAGCCTATCTGGTCCGCACTCAGGGGTCGTCGTTCGGCTATTGAAGAAAGAATGGACCTGACCGGTGCAGATAACTCTCAAGGTTGGCGGTTTGCTGGGAAAACATCTGCCGGCGAACGCTGAAAACAACACGGTGACACTCGATGTTGCCGACGATGCGAGTGTGATCGACGTCATGACGCAATTGGGCATGCCGCTCGAACAGCGTTATCTGGTCATCCTGAACGGTGCCAACGTGCCAACGTCTGTGCGCGGCGAGACGATTGTTGGGGCTGATGATAATTTGTCGATCATGCCACCGCTCAAGGGCGGGTGAGTTTACCGCTAGACCGTATCTGGTCTTTATTGAAACATTTGATGGTGTCAAATCAGCTTACTCGCCAAGGCGCGAAGCGCCGGTCGAATGCTTCAATAAAGACCAGATACGGTCTAGTCGTTTGAGGCCCGTGCCAGAAGGGCGTCCTCACACCACATCGATTTCCGTAGTCTCGCCGGTTTCCGCCGAAATCGTGATGGCTTCCAGCACGGCTGTGGCATGGGCAATCTGATCGGGCGAAATCGGATAGGGTTTCTCATGGAGAACATCGGCGGCAAAAGCTTCCAGGGCCGCTTTCATGGTCGCTGACCCTGGACTATCGAAGCCGGGGAAAACCGTTTCCTTGCGGTCACCGTCGCCCGGGATGAATGCGTATCGATCGAGATCGGTGCATTCAGCCCAGCCGCCTGTTCCGAACACCCGGATCTGCCAGAGCAGGCTTGTTGCCGCAATCGTCGTGAGGTGTCCGGTACACCCATTTTCGAAGTTCAGCCGCACAAGTGTGCTGTCGTCGATATCCATTTCAATGGCAACCTTGCGGCTTTGAACGTTGACATCCGCGATCCGGCCAAACAGATGAACAAAGGCGTCGATCACGTGAATCCCCAGGGACGTCATGCCACCGGCGGGGCTTTCGGTCCGACTGTTGCGCCATTTGTCCGCATTGTGGCTGAGGTCCGCATTGAAGTGACCATCGATGTGGATCGGTTGTCCGAGCGAACGGGTTTCCAGCGCGCTCTTGAGAGCCATGGTGTTTGGCGCAAACCGGCGGTTGTGTCCGATGGCAACCTTGAGGCCCAGATCTGACATCGCCTCAAGGGCCACGTGTGCTTCCGCAGCCGTCAAGGTGAAGGGTTTTTCGCAAAAAACATGCTTGCCGGCGGAGGCGGCCGCCATGATCTGATCGAAATGCTGGGTGTGCGGTGTGGCGATGACGACCGCGTCGATGGTGTCATCCTGCAGGATGGCCTGGTAGTCGTCGGTCAGAGCCATGTTCTTGCGGGCACAATACTCGGCGACCTTCGACGGTGTCCGGGTCACGGCAGAGGTGAACCGCACCGTATCGGAACCGTCGGTTGAGTCGACAAGGGTCTGTCCCCAGCGTCCAAGACCGATGATCGCCAAATTGACCGTCATGTTTATGCCTTTTACTGTTTGTTGAGTTTACTGACTGGCGTCTTGGTCTGTCAGAGCGGCGTGCCAGGTTTCGTAAAATGCTCTTACCGGTTCTTCCCAAACGGGGGAAAGAATGCCGCCATCGTCGGTTACCGGAGAGTGTTTGCCGCGCTGCAGGTTCTCATAGACCGGCCCGTCCTCTTCCACGTGGATGATGTTTTCGACTTCCATCCATTCATCGATTTCAGCTCGGCTGAGCGGCGCTTTGGAGAGGCTGTACAGATAGATCGTACGGTGGGTCTGGTCGGGATGTTCCAGGCTCGGCAGGTTGCGGTGCACGATGATTGTGTTGCCCGCATAAACCACAAAAATCAGCAATGGCGGAACCGACAGAAAGTGAGATTCTGCCGTAAGGGTTCCATCGGAAATCGGCGGGCGGCCGCCTGTCCCTTCGGGCATGTAGATGCCGCATCCAAGCAAGCCGTCTTCCGCAATCGTGTAGTGATCGCGCAAGGGAATGCCGGCGCCGGTCTTGGTGTGTACATAGGGCGTGTGATAGGGCTCGAGCGAGTTTTCCATCACCAGTTTCCAGTTGGCCTGAACGTCACCGTGGGCCAAGGTGTGGAAATGCTTCAGGTGGGTGAAGTCCACATCCTTCAGGCGCCTGGTCAGGGCACCTAGATGTTCGCTCAACGGTGGCGCCTTGCCGTCGAGGTTGACGAATATCCAGTCGAGCCAGCGTTCGCACCGGACCTGTCGGAGACTGTGGGATGTGGGGTCAAAACCCTTTGAGAACTGACCGCTTTCGCCGGCGAACTGGCTGGTCGATCTCAAGCCGCCCTGATGGTCGTAACACCAGCCGTGATAGGGGCAGGTTATGAATTTCGTTTGTGTCTGGTTTTCGCTGACCAGCTCATGACCCCTGTGCCGGCAGATATTGTGAAAAGCACGGATCTCGCCATCATTGCCGTGGACCAGAAATATCCGCAGGTTGGGCACCGGCGTCATGGCGCCGCGATCGGGAATCTCATGAGCAACGCCGGCCAGTACCCAGGTGTTTGCCAGCCAATGTCCAACTTCACGTTCCAGAATGGCCTTGTCGCGATAGGCGCGCCCGGGAAGACCGCGCACAAGACCGTCCTCTCGGTCATGGCGGGCATATTGTGTTTGATGCAGCCAGGCTTCCACGTCGTCCATTCAAGTTCCTCTCCAACCCTCAAGCCCGGTTGAACCCGCAGGGGTTACGGCGGGTCTTCCGGCCAACCGCCGGTCATGCTAACTTGCCCGTACTACGCTCCAGTGGCGGAGCTTCTCAATCAGGTTCGACCATGACCCAGACATTTACAATAGCCTGCATTCAAAACTGCGCAACGCCGGACGTTCATGAAAACATTGAAACGTCCTTGAAATTGAGCCGGGAGGCGATCGGTGCGGGTGCCAAGCTGATTTGCACCCCGGAGTACTTTTCCGGTTTGAAGGGTGAGGGCGCGATCATTCATCCGGTGGCTTTTGAGGAAGCCGACCATCCGGTAATCCCGGCCTTCGCGACTGAAGCCAAAGCCTCGGGGTGCTGGTTTTTGCTTGGATCCCTCGGCGTCAAGACGGCGGACGGACGGATCAACAACCGTTCCTATCTGATCGATCCTTCGGGCAATGTTGTGTCGCGCTACGACAAGATCCACATGTTCGACGTCAATCTGGGTGAAGGCAAAGACTACCGGGAGTCCGCGACGATTGCACCGGGTTCGCAGGCTGTCGTGGCATCGACGCCGTGGGGCGGCCTCGGGCTTTCGATATGCTACGATCTCAGGTTCGCAAGCCTCTATCGTGCGCTTGCGCATGGTGGCGCGTCGATGCTGGCGGTGCCGGCCGCTTTCACGAAGTTGACCGGAGAGGCCCACTGGCATGTTCTCAACCGCGCCCGGGCGATCGAGAACGGGTGCTTTGTCTTTGCGCCGTGCCAGTACGGCACGCTCGACGGCGGTGGGGAGTGTTTTGGTCACTCGCTGATCATTGATCCCTGGGGGCGGGTTCTGGCCGATGGCGGCGAGGGTGAAGGTTTCGTTACCGCGGAAATCGACATGGCAGAAGTCGCCTCGGCTCGCCAACGCATCCCGGCCCTTACGCATGATCGCGAAATTGTTCTGGCGCAGGCCTCGCAGGCTGCCGAATAATCAGGGGTCGATCAGCCTCCCGTCCATACAGACCATTGCACAGGATTCACGATGTCGATTCAGACTGCATTGCGATCATTGCCGTCAAAGCCGGTAGTGTTCATTGCGCCGGCGATCATGGCGATGGTCCTGTGCTGGTATTACTATGACATCTACCGGATCTGCACCCACAGGGCAGGTCACACCATGGTTCTCGACAGAGCCCTCGAAAGAGCAGCCGGCGACAGTAGTCCATTTGTTCTGGAGGACGTGTTTCCTGCAGACTGGGATACTGTTCGCATTTTTCAGAACTATCAACCGGAGTCAAAATCGTTTGATTGCCCTTTCGGCTGGCACCTTTCGGATGATGAGCGGGACACCATCGCAAGCCAGGGCGACCTGACCGTACTTGCGTTTTACAAGGACAAGTTACTGGTCGATTTTGCCGACTACCGGTCCAGCAAAGCCAGTTTCTCGATTTCG
This sequence comes from Hyphomicrobiales bacterium, assembly GCA_021775835.1. The sequence continues at coordinate 55,707 of JAJFHC010000174.1, forward strand.
GATGCCCCGATTGAGCGCCGAGGCGTTGCCTTTGCGGTGACGAAGAAAGAAGGCGATGGCGGATACCAGGTCTCCCGTGGTCAGTAGCGCAAGAGCGTCAGGTCAAAATCTGACCATCGGCCCGGATTTTGTGATATCATGGCTTTGTTATCGGGGGCATACACGTTTCCAGGAGGACAAGATGATCAGGACAATTTTGCTGGCGGCCATCATGACAGCTGGCGTAAGCGGCGTCGGTTCGATCGCTGGCGAACAGAGTCAGTCGACGGCTGCAACATCCAGTACAGCGGTACCTGACGCTGCGAGTTCCACCCCGGCACCGACCTCCTATCCTGGAGGCTGCCCGCGCGGCGGCCACGGCAAGGAAGCCAAGACGTCCTGATTGGTGTCGGCTAACGAATTCCGGTTATCTTAGAGCTATTCGCTGACGACACCCAGCAGGTCCTGCCGGGCTTTTTCCAGGTGCTCGTTGATCAGACCGACGGCGGCATTGACGTCGCGCTGGCACAAGGCGCTGTGAATGGCGCGGTGTTGACGATTGTATTCGTCGATCTGGTCCGGTGAAAGAATGACCTCTTTCATGGCGGCCCATTGTGCGTGCGACCGCACGTCATTGATCTGCTGGTACAGGTGAACCAGGAGCGGATTTCTTGAGCAGCGCGCCAGAAGCAGGTGAAACTCTTCGTCAAGGCGCGTGAAAAGGTCCTTGTCTCCACCACAACCCTCCAGGCGCGAAATTACGGAGTCCATGCTTTCTAGGTCGCGCCGGGTGGCGTGGACCGCGGCCAGCCTGGTCATGTAGGGCTCCACGGAAAACCTGGCCTCAATCAGTTGCAATGGACTGATCAGGTCGGTGATCTCCCCGGAGGTGTTTTCCAGCGGTCCCGCATAGCTGACGAATGTTCCGCTGCCGACCCTGCGGACAACCAATCCGCTTTCTTCCAATTGATTGAGCGCTTTTCTAATTGTGCTGCGCGCTGCGCCGAAGGCGGTTGCCAGATGCCGTTCGGGTGGCAATTGGTCCCCATCGGAGAACACGCCGGTTTCTATTGCGCGCCGAAGCCTGGATGTAATGGCGCCGGCACCGCGGCCTGCGCCCGCGATCAGACTGTCATCTGTCCGTTCGCGGTTCAAAAATTCACTGTCAGAGTCAGCCATGGGATCCAGCATAACATGCCAATTGGCATTGGTACAGAATTGGCAAAAATTGGTTTGCAAACCGGTAAATGATGTGCAGAGTAGCTGGCGTTGAGTGGTACGAAACCGGCAGAAAAGTGTCAATTAGTTGCGATGCCGCCGAAGCGGAAGACAGCCGACAAGCTCCAGAAATCCGGCAATGATTAGGGCAATATACGGCGCAATGATTGAAATGCTCGTCAAAGGTAGGGCTGCATATCCTGACAGTGAGACGTCATGGCATTGGTTCAGCCGCTATCTTGCGCATGATGCAGTTGTAATTCATTTGTTCGGTGTCACCGGTTGCGACGAACAGAATGAAGATGTGAGGTCAAAAACCGAGACGCCCGTTTGTTGGATGTGACGAAAAGCGGGCGATTCCCGGCGATGAACGAATCACGGGTTGCCAACAATGGTTTTAATTGGTATTTTTTTGGTAACCATTGGTATATGACTATAAACAACGAACCAATTAGGGGAGAGAAGCGTTATGGCCACCGATCTAGAACAATTTGTCGAAGAAGACGGACGTGATGAAAAGATAAAGCAGGTCCGTGCGAAGATCGACGAAATGGGCATTGAATACCTCTACCTTCAGTTTGTCTCCGTGACCGGCAAGATCATGGGCAAGGGGATCCCTGCCGATCACTGGGAAACCGTGGCCAAGAAGGGGTTTCAGCTGGTTTATGGCGCGACCATGAATCTGTTTCTCGACCGGGCCGGCAACTATCTCGGGTATGGCCCGGAAGCCGCCGAACTGATTGGTATTCCCGAGCCCGATACGTTTATGCAACTGCCATGGGACAAACGACTTGCGCGTTTGTACTGCACACTTTTCCGCAACCGCGAAGAAAAGGAAAATCCGGGGGGCTTCCTGACATCCGATTGCCGCGGCAATCTGCGTCGCCTTCACAATGATTTCTCGGAGAAACACAACGGACTTAAGCTGCGCGTGGGCACGGAGCCAGAAATGATGTGGCTCAAGTATGACGAGAACGGAAAACCAAAGGACGGATTTTCCAAACCCTACTGTTATCACATCGATCAGTTCGAAAGCCTTCGTCCAGTCTACATGAAGGTGATGGAATATTCCCGGGCCATGGGGCTCGACATGATCCAGGGCGACCACGAAGACGCACCCGGCCAGCTGGAACTGAACTGGATGTACGACGACGTCCTGCGCAATGCGGACCGTTTGACGACATACCGTCAGATCTGTGCCCAGGTTGGCCGTGAGTTCGGGATCTTTGCCTGCTTCATGACCAAACCGTTCATGGGTGTCTCGGCCAACGGCTGTCACCACAACATGTCGTTGTGGTACGGCGGCGAGGATACGTTCAAAGCCATCGGCAATGATCCGGACAACCTGCCTGGCATGCGCGAAAACTACATGTATGTGAACGGCGGTGATAATACGTTCATGCCGGATGGCGACGATCCTCAGATGCCCGGCAAGGCCGGCCTGGTCGCGATCGGCGGCATCGTCCACCACCTTCGTGCTCTGACCGCCATTGGCTGTTCCACGGTGAACTCCTACCGCCGTTTGTGGGACACAGGTTTCTGGGCACCTGTTTTCGCCGACTGGGGCTTCCAGAACCGCACAACCGGCCTGCGGGTTTCCGCGCCGGGACGGTTTGAGTATCGTTCGGTCGACTCCATGGTGAATCCCTACATCATGGGATCGACAATCCTTGCGGCCGCCGACGATGGCATCGAAAACCAGCTTGATCCCGGTGAGCCCGAAGAACGCAACATCTACGAAGCGATCGAGGCCGGCAAACAGGTCAAGAAATTGCCGATGTCGCTGGGTGAGGCGCTTGAAGCCCTGGCGGACGACAAAGTCGTGCAACGCGGCATGCCTGGAGAGATGTACCGGCTCTATCACGAGTACAAGTCCGACGAATGGGCCCGTTGCATGGCAACTGTCACCGACTGGGATAACGAAACCTACATGGAATGCTTGCCGTAGGTGCGGGCATTCACTGGTCAGCCGTTGTCGGCTGAACCGTCGATCTGAAAACCAACAGGAGATACATGCCCATGTGCGGTATAGCAGGGCTTATCCACCGGAATGGCAAGAGCAACGTCGGTCAGGAGATGACCAACATGCTGCAGGCGCTCAAACACCGGGGACCCGATTCAACAGGCTTTGCCATCTATGGCGAGCCTGTGGAAAACACTTTTATCATGCGATTCAAGGTTGCCGAACAGGAAGACCTGCATTCCGGCCTCAAGATCCACGACGAAATCACGGACCGCAAGCGGCGGGTGGATGAAACACTCAAGGCGCTGGGAGTGACGGTCACTGAACTGGAGGACGCGACGGAGTATGCCTTCCGTTATGAAATCCAGTACGACGGCGACATGAAGAAACTCGCCGATCACGTGGAGGACATCGAAGGTGCCGAGATCCTGTCGATGGGCTCAGCGTTGGAACTGATCAAGGACCTTGGGGACGCAACCGTTGTGTCGGATGCCTACGGTCTTGACGATTTCACCGGGACCCATGGGATCGGCCATACCCGCATGGCGACTGAATCCGATGTCGACATCCGGTCGGCCCACCCCTACTGGGCTTATCCCTATAACGACATCGCTGTCGTCCATAATGGCCAGCTCACCAATTACTGGCTGATGCGCCGGAACCTGGAACGTCAAGGGCAACGGTTCGTGTCCAACTGCGACTCCGAGTTGCTTGCGGTCTACACGGCGGTCAATCTCGAAAAAGGCCTGACGTTGGAAGAATCCCTCAAGCTGTCAATCGAGGAGATCGATGGCGTGTTCACCTATCTTGTGACGACCAAGGACCAGCTCGGTATGGCCAAGGATACCATGGCGGCAAAGCCCATGGTTCTTTACGAAAGCGACGACATGGTTGCCCTGGCTTCAGAGGAAGTCGCAATCCGCGCAATCATTCCCCATGAAATCGATACATGGGATCCGTACGATGAGGAGGTAAGGGTATGGCAGGCGTAAACACCTCCCATGAAATGGGCATGCACACGGAACCGCTCAAGGGCCGTGACATCAAGACGATGTTCTCACTCGAGAACGAAGGCGACTACGCCTATGTCTTCGCCAAGGACGTAGACTTCAACAAGCGTGGGTCGGTCGACTGCGAAGGCAAGGAAGCGACCGCAATCAACAAGGAAATCCGCGAACTGATGGATTCCGGACACGGTACGGTCGTGCTGGAAAACCCGGGTGCGAAACACTCCATTATTGTCGGTGTGCTCAACCGGATGAACTTCATCGTGAACGGGTCTCTCGGTTATTTCGGTTGCGGCCTCCTTGATGGACCGAGTGTTCGCATTAATGGCCGCGTCGGTTGGTCATTCGGCGAGAACATGATGGCCGGCGTCTGTGTAGTCGAGAAGAACGCAGGCTCGACGTTCGGTGCCGCGATTCGGGGCGGCGACCTCGTCTGCAAAGGCTCGGTCGGCGCACGCACCGGTATCGACCAGAAGGGCGGGACTATCCTCGTCGGCGGTGATACCGGCGCTTTCTCCGGCTTCATGATGCAGCGCGGTCGCATGGTCGTGTGCGGCAATGCCGGCAAGAACCTGGGCGACTCCATGTATGACGGTACGATTTACGTGGGTGGTGAAATCAAGGATCTGGGCGTTGATGCAGTGCCCGGCGAATTGACCGACCTCGACAAGGCCTGGCTCACCCGCAAGCTCACCCAATACGAAATGATGCCCGAAAAGGGAGTCGATCATTTCACCAAGATCGTGGCTGGGAAGCAGTTGTGGAGTTACGACAACCTGGAGCCATCAGAGAAGAAACTGGTT
>JAJFHC010000175.1 GCA_021775835.1 Hyphomicrobiales bacterium
CAATACGGCTAGTCCTGTTGATTTCATAAACATGAAGTCAACCTCCTGTTCAAGTTGGTGTTGTGCCCCTCACCTGACTGAACGGAATCGATTCTAGCACAATTTTTTATGTTCTGGTTCGTTCTCGACAAAAAATTCTGACAGCGCCCTTTGCAGAACTCTTTATTGAAATAGATGTATCAGGGCACGGGCTTCTTCGGGCAACTCGGGCAACTCGGGCAACTCGGGCACTCGACAGACGCTACAGGGCCCCACCCAGCAACCGGTAAAGGGTTGCAACCGTCGAGTGATCGATGATGCCATCGACCCGCTCAGGCCGGAAATGTCGTTGAAAGGCGCTGACCACCTGTTGTGTGGCCTCGTCGAACTGACCATCCGTGCGCACGCCATACCCATAGGTCACGAGCAGGTTCTGGAATGCCTCTACAGACTCCCCCTCATCGCCGCACTGGAGATAACCGCCGCCCTGAATCGGAGCTGGTTCCACCCAGCGGCCAATGTCCCTGGCGGCGAGGCGTTTCCAGTCGAATTTTTCGCCGGGGTCGATTTTTCGAGCTGGCGCCACGTCCGAATGCGCCAGCACTCTTTCCGGCACAATGTCATGGCGTGCCATGATGTCGAGGCTGAGCGCTTCAACCGCTTTCATCTGCACTTCGGGAAAATCCGGATAGCCGTCGTCATGGCCGCGGTTCTGGATTTCGATACCGATCGAGCAACTGTTGATGTCGGTTTCACCGGCCCAGTGCGAAACTCCGGCGTGAAACGCCCGGCGGTCCTCCTCGACCATCTTCGTAATACGGCCCTCGTCGTCGATCAGATAGTGGCAACTGACTTTCGAAACCGGGTTACACAACCAGTCGATGGCCGCCTGAGCCGACGTCATGCCGGTATAGTGCATCAACAGAATGTCGGGTTTCCGGTCATCCTTGCGTGCCTCCTGGCTCGGCGCCTCACGCCACGCCACATCGAGTCCCGTCACAGGCCACGTTCCTTCTGGATGATGTCGTAAGCCGCATTGATCGCGGCGATTTTCTCTGTGGCAATCGTCACGAACTCTTCCGGCACGCCGCGTGCTATGACCTTGTCAGGATGATTTTCCGCAACCAGCTTCCGGTAGATCCGTTTGATTTCCGGATCGCTTGCATCCCGCCCGATGCCAAGGACCAGATAGGGATCGGAGTCCTCCGGCGCCACGTGGCGGGCCTTGATCCGCGCAAAGTCGGGCGTCGAGAATCCAAAGATCTGAGCAACCGACTCGAGGTATTCAATTTCGGCCGGATGCACGACGCCGTCCGCCTTGGCAATATGGAACAGGCCATCCATCACGTCTTCAAGCATCTGCTTCTTGGTCTTGAAGAGATCCGCAAGCTGGTTAGCATAGGCGTCGTAGCCGGCGACATCCTGTTTTGCCAGATTGAAAATTCGCGCCACGTTCTTGAGTTCCGACTGCGGCACGGAAAACACCTGCTTGAAGGCATCGACCTCGTCGCGCGTTACGACACCATCCGCCTTGGCCATTTTTGCGCCTAGCGCGATAACGCCCACGGTGAACGCAAGCTGGTCTTTCGGACCGCCATCATCGCTCACGCGTGTCTTGTCGATCGCGTAATGCCCCGCAACCGCACCGATCAATGCACCGATCGGTCCCCCCACAGCGAGACCAGCTGCCGCACCCGCCAATTTTCCCCAGATAGACATGGGCGCCAGAATATCCGAGATTCGCCAAAAGTGCGGCTAGAATCTTCTGCGGCAAAGTTGTCGCATGATGCAGTATGCCGGCAGAGGATCAGAACAGTCCATGTCCACTGAAATGAAGGGTTATATGCTCGGGTTCATCGGTGTTGTCTTTTTTGGCATCACCCTGCCCGTCATGCGCCTCGCGGTTACGGAACTGGACCCGGTTTTTGTAGGCGTCGCCCGTGTACTGCCGGCATCTGTCCTTGCGGCCATCATACTGCTCGTGGTGCGCCCACCGTTTCCCGCAAAGTCCCAATGGCTGGGGCTTTCGGTGATAACTCTTGGCAATGTGGTTTTCTATCCGTTGTTCACAGCCATCGCCATGAAACATGCACCGGCCTCGCATGGCGGAGTCGTGCTCGGCATCATGCCTCTGGCGACCACTGTCGCCGGTGTCCTGTTCGGCCGAGAGAGACCCTCACTCGGTTTCTGGATCTGCGGAGTTCTGGGGGCGGTATCAGTTGTCGCCTATGCCCTTCTGGACGGCACAGGCCCTGTTCACATAGCTGACGGTTTACTTGCCTTGTCTGTCGTAAGCGCCTCAGTAGGTTATGCATTCGGAGCCACGCTGACGCGCACACTGGGAGCCTGGCAGGTTATTTGCTGGGCCGTTCTTCTTTCGGTGCCGCTGGCTTTGCCAGTTGCCTTCCTGACCGCGCCGGTCGATTTCGGCTCGGTATCCTCCACGGCCTGGGCGGCGTTTCTCTACATCGGCATTTTCAGCCAGCTGATTGCCTTTTTTGCCTGGAACGCCGGTCTCGCCCTGGGCGGCATCGCCCGTGTCGGTCAGGTCCAACTACTCCAGACCTTCGTGACCCTAGCGGTTGCTGCCTTGTTGCTGGACGAGACGATTGACGGACTGACGATCCTGTTTGCCCTGATCATCATGGTCATTGTAGCCGCCAGCCGAAAAATGCGGGTCGACGACCTCCTGAGCCGCAGTGCCGAAAAGCATGAATCAGGGCGGTGAAACCAGAGTTTTCAGACCACGCTGGTATGCAGATCCCCGATACCATCCACATGGCCGTGAAGAGCGTCTCCAACCTTGACCGGGCCGACGCCCGATGGTGTCCCCGACATGATCAGGTCGCCGGCGGACAGTTCAAACAGGCCGGAAAGATACGAAATCACCTCTGGGACTTTCCAGATCAACTGATTCAAATCGCCTTCCTGACGGACTTCATCATTGACCTTAAGCCAGATCGCCCCCTGATCAGGATGGCCGATTTCGCTCGCGGGCACAATTTCGCCGATCGGCGCCGAATGCTCGAAAGCCTTGCCGATCTCCCAAGGCCGACCAGCCTTTTTCATCTGTCCCTGCAGGTCGCGCCGGGTCATGTCGAGGGCCACCGCATAGCCGAAAACACAATCCATTGCCTGTTCAACCGGGATGCTCCGTCCCCCTGAACCGAGCGCCACGACCAATTCGATTTCATGATGGACGTCGTCCGACTTAACCGGATAGGGAAACGAGCCGCTTACATCCAGGTTATCCGGATTTTTCTGGAAAAAGAACGGATCTTCCTTGTCCGGATCGTGCCCCATTTCTATGGCGTGGGCAGCATAATTCCGGCCTACGCAATAGACACGACGGACCGGAAACCGGGCGGCGGTCCCTCTTACAGGCAGATTTACCTGCTCTGGTGGATCGATTACATAATCCATATTTTCGGTTCATCCTTTATCGAAATTATCTCCGTCCGGCGGACCGCGCCCTACTTAGTCGAATTTTCTGGGAACGCGAACTGACTTTGTCGTCAGAGGCACTTTTGTCTCAACGATTTTGGTACAGCACAACAACAGACCATTCCCAAGCGATCCGTATAAATTATCCCCTGCTTACCGGCATGGAATCACGCTATCACTACCAAATGACAGCCGAACAATTCAGCCAGCAGACCAGACCGATCCTGAAGGACGTTTTCGGTTTCGACGACTTCCGGCCCGGACAGGAGGATGTGGTGAACACGCTGCTGTCCGGTCGCAGCGCCCTGGCCGTTATGCCCACCGGGTCCGGCAAGTCGCTGTGTTACCAGGTGCCGGCCTTGGTGCTGGGCGGACTGACCATCGTTGTGTCCCCGCTCGTGGCCTTGATGCAGGATCAGGTTGCGGCCCTGAAGCTGGCAGGTGTTGCCGCCGACACAATCAATTCGTCACGGTCGCGCGAGGAAAACGTCGAGACTTGGCACCGTGCCGCCCGCGGAGAAATCACGCTTCTTTATCTCGCTCCTGAACGGCTCATGACCGAACACATGCTTGCCGCCCTTTCGCGACTGCCGGTCCGGTTGATTGCGGTCGACGAGGCCCATTGCATATCGCAATGGGGCCCGGCCTTCCGGCCTGAGTATGAAGACCTTTCGAAATTACGTGATTTTTTCACCGGTGTACCGCTCGTCGCCCTCACGGCAACCGCAGATGCGGTCACACGTCAGGATATCGAGCAAAAGGTTTTTGCCGGCGATGGTTCTACATTTGTCTCCGGCTTCGACAGACCCAACATCCGGCTCGCCGTCGAGATGAAACGCGACTGGAAGTCACAGCTTCTTCGCTTTCTCGAGTCTCACGGCGGTGAAAGTGGCATCATTTATTGTCTGTCACGCAAAAAGACCGAAGAAACCGCCCGCTTGTTGCAAGACAACGACGTGCGTGCCCTGCCCTATCACGCCGGTATGAACAAGACCGACCGCGTTGCCAACCACAACACGTTTCTGACCGAACCTAGCATCGTCATTGTCGCAACGATCGCATTCGGTATGGGGATCGACAAACCGGACGTCCGTTTCGTCTTTCATACCGACATTCCGGGGTCTGTGGAGGCCTATTACCAGGAGATCGGCCGGGCGGGACGAGACGGGCAACCCGCGGTCGCCCATATGCTCTACGGACTTGACGACCTGCGCATGCGCCGGATGTTCATTGACCAGGAAGACAGCGCCGACGACCGCAAACGCCGGGAACACAAACGCCTCGATGCCCTGATCTCCTATTGTGAATCGCCCGAATGCCGCCGGCGCGCATTGCTTGGATATTTCGACGAACAGAGCGGTGAATGCAAAAACTGCGACATGTGCCTGGATCCCGTCCCCATGGCTGACGGCACCCGTGACGGACAACTGGCTCTCGAAGCCGTTCGCGAAACCGGCGAGCGGTTTGGGGCGGTGCACATCATCGACATTCTCAGAGGCGGACAGACCGAAAAAATTCTGTCGAGTGGTCATGACCGTTTGTCGGTCCACGGCAGCGGCAGTCATCACTCCAAGGACGTTTGGCGTTCGATCATTCGACAACTGGTTGCCGCAGATTTTCTCAAGCTCGATATTCAGGGTTACGGCGGCCTCAGCATCACCACGAAGGGTAAACAGCTCTGCGACGGCAACGCGACATTCCAGTTCCGTGTGGACACCATCAAAACCGGCAAGGCGAAAAAGTCTACAGCATCAAAACCGGCACCGGAAATTGCGTCGGAAGACAACGATCTGCTGCTTCATCTCAAGCAATTCAGGCTTAAGCTTGCTCAGGAGCGTGGCGTACCGGCCTATGTAATTTTTTCCGACCGCACCCTGATCGACATGGCCACGCGCCGCCCTCAAACCCGTGCTGAATTTGCCGAGATACACGGCGTCGGCGAAACCAAGCTCCGTGAATTCGCCGAAATGTTTCTTGAACTCCTCCAGTCCGATAGCCACCAGGACACGACTGAACGTCTTCGGGCCTGATTCATCCCATTTGCAGAATACCAAGGATCTCCTTTCATCCGTGTCAGTTAAGACACACAAGTCAAGAATAATTTGTCGACAATTTATCGATAAGATATACACCAACTTTTCCGCGGCCTCACTCAGGAAATTTAGCCATGGCGAACGACGCAGTTTCTAAATCCGGTTGGCAGTTCTGGGTCGATCGCGGTGGTACATTCACCGACATTGTCGGAAGAACGCCGCAGGGCGAAATCAAGGCCCACAAGCTGCTTTCGGAAAATCCTGAAAATTATCGCGATGCCGCCATTCAGGGCATTCGCGATCTGATGGGTGTGGGTCCAGGTCAGGCGGTCCCCTCCGGCGACATCGACGCCGTCAAGATGGGAACCACAGTCGCAACCAACGCTTTGCTGGAACGAAAGGGAGACCGTACCCTGCTGGTCACGACCAGGGGTTTTCGTGATGGGCTGCGCCTTGGTTACCAGGCCCGGCCACATCTTTTCGACCGGCACATCGTGCTTCCTGAAATGTTGTACGAAAGAGTCGTGGAGGTCGACGAACGGGTCATGGCCGATGGCACAGTGGAAACACCGCTCAATGTCGGGAGCGCCAAGTCACAAATGATTGCGGCCTACGAAGACGGCATTCGCGCCATCGCCATCGTCTTCATGCACGGCTATCGGTATCACGACCACGAAATCAAGGTAGCGGCCCTGGCACGTGAAATCGGCTTCACCCAGGTTTCCGTCAGCCATGAGGTCAGCCCGCTGATGAAGTTTGTCGGTCGCGGCGACACCACCGTTGTCGATGCCTATTTGTCGCCCATTTTACGCCGCTATGTGGAGCAAGTTGCAGTAGAACTCGATACCGAGCGTTCCGGTTGCCGGCTGATGTTCATGCAATCCCACGGGGGCTTGACCGCCGCCGATATGTTTCAGGGGAAGGATGCGATTCTTTCCGGGCCTGCGGGTGGAGTCGTTGGTGCCGTGGAAACCAGCGATATGGCCGGCCTGAACAAGATCATCGGTTTCGACATGGGGGGCACTTCCACAGACGTCTCCCATTACGATGGCGAATACGAACGCACCTTCGAAACCGAGGTCGCCGGGATCCGCATGCGTGCGCCCATGATGCAGATTCACACGGTGGCGGCCGGTGGCGGTTCGATCCTCCACTTTGACGGCTCCCGGTTTCGCGTCGGCCCGGACTCGGCGGGCGCCAACCCAGGCCCGAAATGCTATCGACGCGGCGGGCCGCTTTCGGTTACCGACGCCAACCTCATGCTGGGCAAGATCAATCCGGATTTTTTCCCGGCAATCTTCGGTCCCAATGGCAACGAGACCCTCGACATGGAATCCGTCCGCACCGCGTTCGAGGAACTCGCCGGCGAGATCGGCGATGGCCGCCCGTGCGAAGAAGTTGCCGAAGGTTTTCGTCGGATTGCCGTGGAAAACATGGCAAACGCCATCAAGCGAATTTCCGTTCAGCGCGGTTACGACATTACCGAATATGCACTGACCTGTTTCGGTGGTGCCGGCGGTCAGCATGCCTGTTCGATCGCCGACGTTCTCGGCATGACCCGTATCATGATCCATCCCCACGCGGGCATCCTGTCAGCCTATGGCATGGGACTTGCCGACATCAGAACCAACACGGATCGCGCCATCGAACGGGTACTCGATCAGGAAAGCAGCGCCTTCACGGGCAACCTCCTGGAAGAGATTGCACCGGAAAACCGGGAATTGCTGACCCTGCAAGGCATCCGGGAGGCGGACACGCAGACGTTTGCACGTGCGCATCTGCGCTATCAGGGGACCGATAATGCCCTGATCGTCGAGCAAGGCGGCGATCTGGCCATGCGCGAACGCTTCGAGGCAGCCCATCTCCAGCGTTTCGGGTTTGTCACACCGGAAAAGGACATCATTATCGAAGCACTTTCTGTGGAAACTGTCGGCGGCGGTGCGAAGATCGATGAACCGGAGTTTCCGTTGACCGATCAACTCTCAGAGGCCCACGGCCAAACCCGGTTCTTCTCAGACGGCCACTGGCACGATGCACCGGTATTCGACCGCAAGAAACTGCGGCCTGGTCAGAAAGTGGCCGGACCGGCGGTCATCATCGAACCGCACGGCACGATCGTCGTCGAGGACGGCTGGACGGCAGAGATCACCACCAAGCTTCATCTGATAATGGTCAGGACCACGCCCCTCGTCAGGACGGCCCCTATCGGCACGCACGCCGATCCCGTCATGCTCGAAATCTTCAACAACCTGTTCATGAGCATTGCCGAACAGATGGGTGTCATTCTCGCAAACACGGCGTACTCGGTGAACATCAAGGAAAGGCTGGACTTCTCCTGTGCGATCTTCGACCTCGACGGTGAGTTGATCGCCAACGCGCCACATATGCCGGTGCATCTGGGGTCGATGGACAAGAGCGTTCAGACGATCATCGCCAACAACCGGTCCGCCATGGTACCGGGCGACGTCTATGTCCTCAACGCGCCGTACAATGGCGGCACCCATCTCCCCGACATCACGGTGGTGACGCCGGTGTTTGACGAAGATGACGTAACGATCCTGTTCTACGTTGCCAGCCGCGGGCACCATGCTGACGTTGGAGGCATGGCGCCCGGTTCAATGTCGCCCAGAGCAACCAGCATTGAGGAAGAAGGCGTTCTGATCGACAATTTCAAGCTTGTCGATCGCGGCCGATTCTGTGAATCAGAATTGCAGGAACTGCTTTCAAGTGGCCGATATCCCTGCAGAAATCCGGTCCAGAACATTGCCGACCTGAAAGCTCAAATTGCGGCCAACGAAAAAGGCGTCCAGGAATTGCGCAAGATGGTGGATCATTTCGGTCTCGATGTCGTCCACGCTTACATGCAGCACGTACAGGACAATGCCGAGGAGAGCGTGCGTCGCGTGATCGATGCACTCAAGGACTGTTCGTTCGAATATGAGATGGACCAGGGCACCGTCATCAAAGTGAACATATCGGTCGACAAGACAGCCCGGTCGGCCACGGTCGACTTTACCGGCACCAGCCCGCAGCAACAGACGAATTTCAATGCGCCCGAGCCTGTCACCCGTGCAGCCGTTCTCTATGTATTCCGATGCATGGTCGACGACGAGATCCCGATGAATGCCGGTTGCCTCAAACCGATAAACATCATCATTCCCGATGATTGCATGCTTTCTCCGAAATACCCCGCCGCCGTTGTCGCCGGCAATGTGGAAACCAGCCAGGCGGTGACCGACACCCTGTTCGGCGCGCTGGGTGCGTTGGCGGCGGCTCAGGGAACCATGAACAACCTCAATTTCGGCAACAACACTCACCAATATTATGAGACGATCTGCGGCGGATCAGGGGCTGGCCCCACTCATGACGGCACAAGTGGCGTCCATACACACATGACAAACACCCGCCTGACCGATCCGGAAATCCTGGAATGGCGATTCCCGGTACTCTTGGAGAGCTTTGAAATCCGCCCCGGATCCGGCGGGCGAGGCAAGTTCAACGGTGGCAACGGCACACTCCGCAAGATCCGGTTTTTGGAACGCATGGAATGCTCGCTGCTCACCGGCCACCGGCGCGTCCCTCCATTCGGGCTAGACGGCGGTGGATCCGGCGAGTGCGGCGAAAACTCCGTTCGCCGTCTGGATGGCACTCTGGAACACCGCGAAGGTTGCGATCAGACCATTCTCGATGCAGGCGAAACCATCATAATCAAGTCACCCAGTGGTGGCGGTTTCGGAAAGAGCACCTAGATAAAGAATATCTGTCTGGACACAAATCAATCAGGAGTATCGTCATGTCGAATCCCGTTGCATTGGCCGCCGCGTCGGTTGCGCCGAAATCCGGTTCAAGCTATCCCGCCGAGTTCAAGGACACCACGCATGGCCGTTCAAAACAGGCCCTTGGTGACCTCTTCGGGCTGACACAGTTCGGTGTCAACCTGACGGAAATTGCGCCCGGTGCGGCATCGGCACTGCGTCATTGGCATAGTCATGAAGACGAGTTCGTGTTTGTAATGTCGGGAACGCTGACGCTCATAACCGACGCCGGAGAAGAACAGTTGACCGCAGGCATGTGCGCCGGTTTCCCCGCCGGCGTGCCCAATGGTCATTGCCTTGTAAACAGGTCCGACCAATCTGCGACGGTTCTGGAAGTCGGCAGTCGCGACATGCGTGACGTCGGCAATTACCCAGATGACGACCTCCATCTCCTTGCCGGGCGCTACGAAGATGCTCATTTCACCCGAAAGGACGGAACCGACATCGCGTGATATCAAATTTTAGGGAGGCCGCACACAAGGCATCGAATCTGTTTCATAATGACAGTCCATGTTGCGGCGAGATTGGCAGATTGCCCAATACGACGCGGAAACACTCGACAGACGAGGAACTCCTGAATGTCCAATAAATCTTTGCCGGTGACCCGAAGAACTGCCCTGATCGCCGCGGGCGCCGGCGTGGTCACAGCCACAGCAGGGTCACTGTCTCTCACGACAAAGGCTTCCGCCGCGGCTCCAAAACTAGGCTCCGCCGTTCCCGATCACTACCGCTTCTCCCTTGGCGACTTCGAGATCACGACCTTGCGTGACGGCGCCATTCAACTCGACGGGCCCCACCCAATCTTCGGACAGAACATCGCCGCCGACGAAGTGAAGGCTTTTGCCGAGGCCAACTTTCTGCCGGGAACGCGTCAGGAAATCAGCTTTACACCGTTCGTGGTCAACACCGGCAAGGAACTAGTGCTGTTCGACACCGGGAATGGCGCCGCTCGCCGGCCAAAGGCCGGACATCTGGCGAAACTCCTGGAATCAGCCGGCTTCACGACAGATCAGGTCGATGTTGTGGTCCTGACACATTTCCATCCCGATCATATCGGAGGGTTGATGGAAGACGGCAAGCCGCTGTTCGCCAATGCCCGCTACATGACGGGCGAGAACGAATTCAATTTCTGGTCCAACAAGGATCTGCTGAATGGCGGTCTCAAGCGTGTGGCGACACTGGTTCAGTCAAACGTCGTGCCGATTGCCGAGAAGACAACTTTTCTGAAGAACGAAGGACAAGTCGTGTCCGGCATTACAGGGCTCGCCGCCTTCGGCCACACACCAGGACACATGGCCTTTCACATCGAAAGCAACGGCAAGCGCCTGGTAGCCATTGGGGATGCCTGCAATCACTATGTCATGTCGGTTCAACGGCCTGACTGGCACGTAAAATTTGATATGGACAAGGAAAAAGCGGTTGCGGCCCGAAAGAGCCTGCTGGGCATGATTGCCGCCGACAAAGTGCCATTTACGGGCTATCACATGCCGTTTCCGGCTGTTGGTTTTCTGGAAACAAAAGACACAGGTTTTCGTTATGTGGCAGCGTCTTATCAGATGAATCTCTGATTTTGGAGCAAGCTGCTAACTAGGATTTTCCTTGAAGCTTTCAAGTGCAAACTGAACGCGACGCTCAGCGGGAATATGGCTGAGATGATCCTTGAAAACTTTGTAGGCGTCGCGTGCTTCCACATGCTCGGTTTTTGAACCGTGGAGCAGCGCAAGACGGAAATTCAGAAGCCGTTTCCAGGCCCGGACATCGCCGCCATCACCGGAGAAACATACATCAGTAGCGCGCAGTTGCCGGGCAATCGTTTGCGCTGCCTTTTCTGACGTGTCTCCGGCGAACGTCATCAGATCGATAACGACGCAGGCCCGGCCGAGCAGAACTTCATTTGTATTTGGGCTTGCAACCCGTTCCGCAGATGCTGCGGGAGGCAATTGCGAACGGTCTCTGAGGGCATTCTGGAGCCGAAACAATGGCGCCAGATCTTCGGCAGACATGCCACGTCTGGCAAACAAGTCTATGGTTTCACCAACGAGATTGACAAGGTCGCCGCCAGATGGCGCAAGAGCGACATCAATGCTGATGTTGGACTCTGCAGACGGAAATTCGTCCGCAGGTTCACCTGCGAATAGAGAACCTTTCATCTTGTCTGCAATTGGCATGGCCGCCTCGCTTGGGTTTGGCAAAAACCGTATCGGCTATGTGTTTATAATGTGTGTTCATCGTGCTGACTCAAGCAGAATTCAATGTCCCTGGAACAAGTTAACGCGTGTATAGACAAGCGTTTACCAAAGCCGCACTGTATTAGAATCACGACCTTCGGCGAAATCAACATCAATACTTCAAGGACTTAGGCAATGTTCAGCACGGCGAGACCCGCCATAACCATAAATTTACCTTCCGGAACAATACAACGCAGAGTTGTTACAGGCGTTTCGGGATGCCGGGGGGCATCGGAAAGGCACAGCCGATGTGGTGACAGTCCGATGTCGCAAGACCTGAGCGGATAGGTTTGGCCTTGCAAATCGGGTTGCCCCAAATGCACAAAAATTCGCGTTTTGACAAATTTTGCCAACTGAACGATTGGACTACCGGGCCAGCCAGCCAAATCCTATGGCTTTGCCGGGATTCCGAAAACCAGGATCGTGGAGCAGCCCCAACACGTTACCGCAACAGCTATGCTGCACTGCGCACCTATGGTGCATCGCAGCAACGATTCTTCTTATTTCCGCCACGGTTTTCCGCCTAGACTCCTAGTCAGGGAGAACGGAAGAGGAGGCTTTTCCATGGCCCTTCAAAGCAAACTAAACATGCTGGCAGCCATAGCGGCATTTGGTTTCGTCGGCGCACTGATTATCGGAATGGTTTGAAGTCGTTAGTAAAAAATCCCCTTGAACTCCAATGTTCTGATGAGCCCGGCAATCGCCGGGCTCATTTGTTTTGGCGTTGCCTTACAGCGATGAGACTATGGCCAGAGTAGCTTCCGACGGGCGCTCAGGCCGCCTGGGGAATTTTGGAAACACCGAGCCCGAGCAGACGGCAAATCGCAAAAGCGAGTTCGGACCTGTTCAGTGTGTATAGGTGAAAAGCATCGACGCCCTGCTCCACAAGACTTGTCACCTGTTCGGCGGCAACCGCCGCCGCCACCAGCATCCGTGCCTGTGGGTCCTCCTCAAGACCTGCGAACCGCGATACGAAGCTCTGCGGCACTGTAGCGCCACATCGTTCCGCGAATGTCTTCGCCTTGTTGAGATTGGTGATCGGCAATAACCCGGGAACGATCGGGATCGTAATGCCTCTTGCCCTGACTTTGTCGACATACCGGAAATACGCGTCGTTGGAGAAAAAGAACTGCGTAATGGCACGGGTGGCACCGGCATCGACCTTGGCCTGCAGCATCGCAAGGTCCGCTTCGATTGACGGAGAGTCGGGATGTTTTTCGGGGTATGCCGCAACAGAGACTTCGAAGTTACCGATTCGCTTGATCCCTTCGACCAGTTCTGCGGCATTGGCGTAACCGTCCGGATGAGGGCGATAACAATCGGAATTCTCGGGAGCATCGCCTCTCAACGCAACAATATGCCCGATGCCGGTTTGCCCCATTTCTTCAATCACGCTATCGACTTCTCCGCGTGTTGCCCCGACACATGTCAGGTGGGCGGCAGCGTCAAGCGAGGTTTCCGAGACAATCCGGCCGACAGTCCTCAGCGTTCCTTCTCGTGTACTGCCCCCCGCCCCATAGGTCACCGATACGAAACTCGGCGTCATCGGTTCGAGTTTTCTCACGGTCTGCCAGAGGCCGGATTCGTTTTGGGCACCGGACGGCGGGAAGAACTCGAACGAGACCCGTGGTCCTTTCGTGCGATCATCGCGATTATTCCGGATTTGGTCTCGCAAGTTGTTCATTGTACGTCCTCGATGTCTGAGCGTTGCGTAAGTTGTTGTAGGGTGTGCGTCTCGCCGGAAAGCACCGACAGCCAAAGCGTGACGGTCAACCCTTCCCCTTGGGATGCCCCCGAGGGAGGAAGCGCTGTGCGGCGCACAAGCGAAAGTCCTGCTTCAGCAAACCATCCCTCCATCAGGTTTTCCGAAATACCAAGCCGTCGATGGGCGTGCTGTTCACGGAGAAACTCAAGCTCATGCGGCGCAAAATCGACAATCATCATCCGCCCGCCCGCTTTGAGCACTCTCGCTGCCTCAAGAATTGCAGCGAGCGGATCATCCAGAAAATGCAGAACCTGATGAAAGATCACGACATCTCTGGAACCGCTGTCGTAGGGCAGATTGTAGAGGTCGCCGTGTCTAACCTGACAATGCCCAAATCCGCGTCTTTCAAGATTGGCCCGGGCATAGGACAACATCTGCTGGGAGGAATCTATGCCCACAGCGCTATCTGCGTTCTCGGCAAAGAGCTCAAGCATACGCCCGGTCCCGGTACCCAGATCAAGCATGTCACCCAAGGGGTCGCCGCCAAGCACCTCGGTCATGGCCTGCTCCACATCGGCCTCGTCTATATGAAGAGACCGAATGGTATCCCAGTCGCCGGCATGCTCGTTGAAATATTCAGCGGCCTGGCGCCGTCGCGTCTCCCGCACGGTCTCAAGGCGAGACAGATCCCTCAGGACCGCCGTATCGTCCGCGGGCACGTGATCGACAATCAGACGCGCCAGGCGACCGGCCTGCAAATCGTCTGCGAGGCGAAAAAGCACCCAGCTGCCTTCCCGGTGCCTTTCAAGCAGATCAGCTTCACAAAGAAGTTTGAGATGGCGGCTGATACGCGGTTGGCTCTGCCCCAGAATCTGGGTCAGTTCCTTCACGTTCAATTCTCCATGAGACAACACAAACAGCAGCCGCAATCTGGTTTTTTCCCCGGCGGCTCTGAGCACCGTCAAAAACTTGTCCATGGATGCCATAATCCGAATCAGTCCTCTTGGGTCAAAAACATGTTTCACACATAAACATATCTTTATATTACATTTGAAAAATATGCAAGTTACATCGAAATTCGTGACAAATTAGTAACAACACCAGCATAAGGTGTAATGAACCAGGACATTTGACGCATGATTCAGTGGTGCGGGATTTTCAATGTGCTATGTATACGTCCGTGTTTTTGCGGAATCGGGTGTATTGCGTATCGATTCGACACTGACGTTTGATAGAGGATGAGGTCGCATTTAATGCGGCAAAATGGCGATCCCAGCTCTCGTAAAGAGTGCTTTACATTGAGTTGCGTTTGCTGGAAATTTATGTGCTGTTAACCTTGTTGGCTTAGCGCGGTTATGTTGAAAAGAACGTTTCGGGGAATCGATGACATCTGAACCAAATCAAGCGGGATCGCCCTGCCCTCACAAAACGACGCTGCGTTTTGGGAAATGGGTAGCGGCCGCAACCATCGTAATCGGCTTCAGCATCAGCATGCCGGCTCAATCCAATGCTCAGGCCGTCAGCATTGTTCCCGACCAGGAGAGATCCGTTGAAGAAATTCACGATCCCCTGGAACCTGTCAATCGGGCAGTTTTTGCAGTGAATGATGGCCTCGATCTCGTCATCATCAGACCGATTGCTGAAATCTATCGCACATTGTTACCCGGTTTTCTGCGTCGCGGGATCGGCAACTTCCTTTCGAATGTCGCCACGCCTGTAACTTTGGCCAACGATCTGCTTCAAGGCGAACTGGTGCGTGCAGAGAGCACGATGGTTCGCTTAATGCTGAACACCACGGCAGGA
>JAJFHC010000176.1 GCA_021775835.1 Hyphomicrobiales bacterium
CGGCCTGCCGGACGTCCCGCCAAGGCAAGCCCGCTCTATTCACTGCTGAAGGACAAGGGCGCGGAATTTGGTGTTATCAATGGCTGGGAGCGCCCTAGTTTTTACAGACCGGGCAACGATTTTGTCGAAGAACACAGCTACCGGTTCCCAAACTCTCATGACGTTGTTGCCCGCGAAGTGAAAGCTCTTTGCGATAGCGTAGGCCTCGCGGAACTTTCCGGTTTCAATCACTACAAGATCACCGGCCGCGGCGCGCTCGACTGGCTTGACAGTTTGACCTGTTCCCGGCTTTCGGGCTTACCCGGCAAAGTCAGCCTTTGTTACTTTTTGACTGGAAAAGGCAATATAGCGGGCGAAGCCACGATATTGCCTCTGCCGGACGGAGAGATCTTCTACGGTTCCGCCGCCACTGCCGAGTATCATGATTGGGACTGGTTGCACGAACGCCTGCCGGAGGGGTCAGATATCCGGATTGAAAGTTGCACCAACACACACTCTCTCCTGGTCATCGCAGGGCCCAGAACGCGCGATCTCATGGCGGTCGTCTCTCCCCGAACAGACTGGGGACAGGGGGATTTTCCGTGGCGGAGCGCCCGGAAGTGTTTCATTGGCCATGTCGAGGCGCTTGCGATTGCGGTCAGTTATTCCGGTGAACAGGCTTTTGAGTTGCATGTCCCGAACAACCAGCTGTACGCAGCTTATGAGAGTCTGGTAGCTGCGGGGGCCGCCTTTGATCTGGTTCACTTTGGCATGTATGCCATCGACTCGATGCGCATGGAGAAAGGTTATGGTCACTGGAAAAGCGAGTTCAATACGGAGTTCAATCCGATCGAATCTCGTCTGGATCGTTTTGTTTATGGGACCAAGAGCTTTCCTGGCAAAGACGGCCTAGAGGCCCAAACCGCTGCCGGCAACCGAAGGCAACGAGTTCTTTTGGAACTGGACAGCACCGCGGCCCCGGCGCAACCGGGGGAAGGCGTCTTCCTTGATGGTAAAGGTGTCGGCTCGATCACATCTGGGGCGTGGGGTCATCGCACGAACAAGAATTTGGCCATGGCCTATGTCATGCCTGATTACAGCTCTCCGGGAAGCGAACTGGAGGTGCTGTTGATGGGCGAGCCGGTGAAAGCGAATGTATCTGTTCCTTGCGTTTATGATCCGGATAACCTGATCCCGCGGGGCCTTTCGTGACGGTCGAGACCTGTCTCGGAACAGGTTGGATTGGCATGTTTGAATGCGGATCCTGGCGTGGTTCGCGACACAACCAATTTGCTGAGACCGGGTGTGCTTCAAACCTAAGACGGTATTCGTATCAGGGGATTAAGTGATCGGCCGCGTTGGGTCGAGAACGGCCGCAGAAATTGCCGGTTCGCATGAAAAACCGTAGATTAGCTTAAACTTAACTTCACTCTGGTAAGGTTCTCGTCAGTGGCACTTGCGGACCTTCGCACCACACAGTGTCTGGTTTGTGTTGAATACATCGGCTGGAGAGTAAAATGAGTAACATGGTTGGACAGGTCGTTCTTGATACCGATCGTCGCGATGAGCGGCGTACTGAGCTGGGTGAAGATGCCGTGGCTTTTGTCAAGGGACAGTCAGACGCTCTACGCTGTGTCGTCAAGGATATCTCGGACAGCGGTGCCCGGATTTCGATTGAAGACGAAACCCGTTTTGTGGCGTCTCGGATCAAGCTTTACATCGAAGAAAAGCAGGTCATTGCCAAGTGCCATAAGGTCTGGCGTAGTGGTTCCGAGATTGGTCTGAAGTTCACATCCATGGCGCATGTGGGCTGAGCCCGACCTTCCGGTATTTTACCCTCGTACGGAAAACTGATCGTTTTGGCGACAGCAAGTCACGTATGACTTGCCATCGCTCTGGCATCGTTGGGAATGCATAACAGCGAACCCCCCTGAAACAGGAAATTCCGCCGCGCAGTTCTGCCGTTGGGTTTGAAGCAGTCTCGACCTCAGCTTGCCTCTTCCAGCTTGTCCTGTGTTTTGGTGTCGAAGTCACTGGCATCATGACGTTCGTGAAGCTGTTCTTCCAGTGGCCCTGATGTCCGGTTGACCATGCGTCCGCGTTTGACGGCGTCACGGGCCGCGATCTCCTTCATCCATCTGTTGACGTGGGTGTAGGACTCAGCATCCAAAAATTCCGCAGCTTCATAGACCTTGTTGGCCACAAGAGCGCCATACCAGGGCCAGATCGCGATGTCGGCGATCGTGTAGTCATCCCCGCACATGAACCGGTTGTCTGCCAGTCGGCGGTCGAGCACATCCAGCTGACGCTTCACTTCCATGGCAAATCGGTCGATGGCGTATTCTATCTTGAAGGGCGCATAGCTGTAAAAGTGACCGAAACCACCGCCAAGATAGGGGGCACTGCCCATCTGCCAGAATAGCCATGACAGGCACTCGGCGCGCATTGCCGGGTCGCTGGGCATGAGTGCTCCGAACTTTTCCGCGAGATAGAGCAGGATCGCACCGGATTCGAACACCCGTGTCGGCGGCGTGGTGCTGTGATCCATAAGAGCCGGAATCTTGGAATTCGGATTGGCGCCGACGAAGCCTGAACCAAACTGGTCTCCGTCGCCGATCTGGATCAGGTAGGCGTCATACTCAGCACCGGTGTGTCCCAGCGCCAGCAACTCCTCCAGCATTACGGTGACTTTTACACCATTGGGCGTGCCCAGCGAATACAGCTGGAGAGGATGCTTTCCGACGGGCAGTTCCTTGTCATGTGTCGGTCCGGCGATCGGTCGGTTGATGTTGGCAAAGGCCCCCCCGTTCTGGGCATCCCATTTCCAGACTTTCGGCGGCTCGTAGGTTGATGAATCATTCATGTGATGAACTCTGTTTGTTGCGGGTTTGTAACGATACGTTACGACAACATTCGACTTTGCGCACGGCTTGAATTGACACAGGAATGACCTACCTCCGGGGAGCCGACGTAAGTCATGAAACGGCCGTTCCGGGACCCGGGGGGATAGATAACGCTGCCTCTGCCATGGCCTTCAGATACTCATCGGCAGAGATGACGTTGGCATAGGCAAAACCGAGTGCTGACATGAAGGCGGCATGGGCTTGTTTCGCAGGCACAGTGACACCGTTGAATTCCAAGTCCCGGGACGCGCAGGCATCGTGGATAACCGTGCAGGCATAGCCCAGGTCACTCGCGGCACGGGTGGCGCCGTCGACGCACATGTGTGACATCGCTCCGCAAATGACCAGACTGTCAACGTCGTCCGCGTCGAGGACATCCTTGAGGTCGGTTTGGTGAAAGCTGTTGACCTTGTGTTTGAGGACGACAGTTTCACTGTCCGACGGCGTCAGGTCGGCATGAATTTCCGCGCCTTTTGTGCCCGGTGCAAAAAACGGGGCGTCAGCGCTGGCAAACTCGTGGCGGACAAAGATGACGCGATGCCCGGCCTTGCGGGAAGCGTCGATGAGAGCAGTTGCCTTGTCCTTTGCAGCGTTGATGCCATCGAGAGTCCATTTGCCACCGGGAAAGTAGTCGTTTTGAAGGTCGATCACGATGAGGGCCGATTTCGTCATTCTGAGGGCTCCTGAATTGGGAAAACGGGCTTGGGTACATAATGGAAACAAAGAATAGGCCTTCCCCGTTCGACTCTGTATTGGCATAATTGACAATTTTAGAGGCATAATTGACAAATGAACAACGCAGAGACGATCATAGACATTGGCATTGTGGCCTACCCGGGCGCACAATTGTCGGCAATCCATGGCCTGACGGACCTGTTCGTAAGCGCGAACCGGCTCGCAGAACGGCGTTTCGCTGAAGACGGGCGAGCAATTCGCGTCAGTCACTGGCAGGTGCCGGCCAACGGCCACCAGGTCGACTGTTGTTATGCATCGTCCCCACTGCAAGGCGATCACCTCGACTGTTTCATTGTTCCGCCAAGTCTGGATGGGCAGGGTGCCGATGGTCCGAGCCAGGTCTATGTCGACTGGGTCCGTGCGCAACATCGGAACGGCGCCATAGCGGGATCGGTTTGTGTCGGCGCCTTCCTGCTTGCCCGCGCCGGTTTGCTCGACGGACGGCCCGCAACCACGCATTGGGCTTTGCGCGACCGGTTTGCCGCGAGTTTCCCCGACGTCATCGTGGAGACCGAAAAGCTGATCGTCGAGGATGGTGATGTTATCACGGCCGGTGGGGTCATGGCATGGCTGGACCTTGGGCTTCGACTCGTGGATCGGTTCATGACGGCACCGGTCATGCTCGATGTCGCGCGGTATTTTCTGGTCGATCCAAGCGGTCGCAAACAGAGTTTTTACAGCACCTTTGCCCCAAACCTGAAGCATGGCGATGACGCTGTACTCAAAGTTCAAGGCTGGTTGCAGACAGATTTTGACGCGTCGATATCAACGCAGGCCATGGCGGAAGTGGCCGGACTGGGTGCGCGGACCTTCATGCGCCGTTTTCAAAAAGCCACCGGTCTCAACCCCAACGCCTATGTCCAGACCGTCAGAGTGAACAAGGCGCGCGAACTGCTCGAAGCTTCCTCTACGCCGATAAACAATGTCGCCTGGTCCGTGGGGTACGAAGATCCTGCCGCATTTCGAAAGGTCTTTCACAAATTGATGGGGCTGACGCCGGGCGATTACCGGCGCCGATTTGCCTTGCGCTAGGCCATCGATTTCAGGTTGCCTATGAATTAATCGCGAATAATCAGACGGTTTGCGGAATTGCAGGGGTGCGACAATCTGGCAACAGTCCTCGAACAATCATCGTAATTTAGAATAATTCTATTGTGGCGCCATTAACGGCTTGTTATAGACCCGCCCTCTGAGACGAGGCGGAACCGAACCCCTTTGGCCAGGAGTTCCAAATGCTCCACCGGTGCGGGCCCGATGGGTACCCGTATGCCGGGGTCGTGGAAGTGCGTTTCAGGTATCGGAGAAGCTCAATGGTAGAGCGCTGTACGGTTAATACAGAGGTGTAGGTTCGATTCCTGCATTCGATTTGCGATGTAGCTCATCTGGTTAGAGCATCAGTTATCCAAACTGACTGTAGAAGGTTCGAATCCTTTCTTCGCTCCGAGTGTCCGCCATGCGGGCATTCCTCAGGCTCATAACCTGAATTGAAAATGGGCTCTTCGGAGTTCGCTTTGGCCTGGCGCCAACTGAATGACAACCCTCGGCTGTCACGAGGAAATCGCCGGGCCGCGTGAAAGTGGCTTGCGCGCCGGTTCTCCGGTCAGTTCGCGAGTCCGGTCCAGGCAATCGGCTTGGTTTGAACCCGACGGTGCCTCGGCGTCGGACGGTTCCGGCTGTGCCGATGCCCCGACCGGGTTTCCCGGCTGACAGGTTCCAGTGCCCGCGACCGACACGTTTCGGCGGCTTCGAAGGGTCTTAATTGCAACCCTGGCTAAAGGACATGTCTCGCAATGCAACGATGTTGACGACGGCACATTGAGAAAAGAAGGAGAATGTTATGACGAAGGTTACAAAGACACTATTTCGAACAACCGTAACGGTTCCGGAGTCCAAGCGGGCGCTGGTCCTGAAAAACGGCCGGTTCAACGACATTCTCCGTCCCGGACGTCATAGCGTTGTTGGGTGGCCGACACATATAGAAGTGCTCAGCTACGATCTCAGCCATCCCGAACTGATCGGGCGTTTCGAGCACGCATTGCTTCGCGAGCGTCCCGAAGTTGTGTCCCGGCACTTTACGGAAGTACGGACAAGCGAATCCGAAATCGCTGTCCTCTTCAGGGACGGTCACACGTTCACTGTGCTGGGTCCGGAAACCCACAAGGTCTACTGGACCGATGCCGGTCCGTGGGACATCGAGCGTCTCGACGTATCCGACACTGTCCGTGTCCCGGAAAAGCTTGCCCGGCGTTTGCGTCAGGCAAACCTGACCGACCAGACCGTGCAGTTCCGGGT
>JAJFHC010000177.1 GCA_021775835.1 Hyphomicrobiales bacterium
CATGTCGGCGAACATCTGGACGATGACGTGATCTACGTGTTGTCTAAAAAAATACCGATCGACGCAGATTGCATCAATTGACGGGTCACTCAGTACCTGAATTTGTTCGGGAATGTTACGAGCAGACCGTCGATCTCATCGCTTTCAAGACGTTCATTGACAAGAGACGCGGCGTTCCGGTCATCAGAGATGTTGATCGACAGGTCCCAGGCAAACTGGCGCAGATCGAGTCGCTTGATTGTGCCGTTCAGGTATTTGGCGACAAACTCGCGTAGCCTCCAATCATATGTTACCGCATCGAATTTTCCAGCGGCAAGGATTGTGTTCAGCTCTGCGGCCTTTGCTTCAAGTTCACTTCGGCTGCAATCGCGAAGGCAGTTCACGATAGCACTGGTTGGCAGGTAATAGCCGTGCGTGAAGCCTGCTTCACTTACGGATCGTATCTGCTCAAAAGTTGCGCTGGACGATGTCTCAACGAGCGTGCGGTCGTGAAGTCGATAGCGGCGATCAAGATCAGCGAGGCGGCGCAGGGCCAGTGCGAGATCTTTCTGTGATGGATTTTTCCAGTCCAGCCACAATCGCATTCGCGGCTTGTCTTTCATGGCCTCCAGCATCGTCTCCAGAGTGAGGCCGGTACTCTTCGCCGGTGGATGGTGGACGTGGAATTCGCCGTCAGTTGCATTGAAGACCAGATCCATTTCCACACCGGCGAAAATATCCTTCGCTTCCAGAAGGGTGCCGATGGAATTGACACGGTGCGCC
Source organism: Hyphomicrobiales bacterium (assembly GCA_021775835.1). The sequence goes on from JAJFHC010000177.1 coordinate 763, forward strand.
CAGACTTTCGGCCGGGCAGCGCCGGAGGCAATGACATTGACGCGGGCGTTTTCCCAATGATCGTTGGCTTCTCCCCAGCGATCGTAGGTAATGGTTCCGTTTATGGAGCGACGGTCTTTGCGTACGAGCCGGTCACTAAACAGGTTCAGTTCATCGTCCACCAGTTTTGAGTCGATTTTCATCAGGCCGGCAAGACTGTGAAACAGGTATTGAAGGGTGTAGGGATGGTTCTGATGGGACGCGCCGACGGCCAGAGTCTCGCCATGGGCTTTCTGATAGGCTCGGTTCGGCCAGAGGAGAAAAGGGACTTCAATGTGAAAGTGCGAGTGCAGAGCGGAATTGTGCCCGGTACCGAGCAACGGGGCTTCCCCGTGATCGCTGAAATAGAGCATGACCGCGGGCTCTTTCTGAACTGCCGTCATGTCAATCACCGAATTGATAATCCAGTCCACGTACCTGACGGCGTTATCGTAGCAGGCAGCATCGCCGCTCTTGTTCTCATTGCCAAAAAATGCCTTGTCCGGCAGTGCGTCAAGTACATCGAACCGGTCAGGAAAGTGCGTGCAATAGTTCAAATGGGTGGCGAACAGATGCAGGATAACGAGCTTCCGAGGCGACCGGTGGTTTGACAGGATCTCTTCCAAGGCAGGAAGCATGACGCCGTCATAATCCGTTTTCCAGAATTGCCTTCCCAGACTCAGGCTGAAGAAACGCGTCGAATTCGAGCTCATGGCCATCGTGGTTATCGGGTTGTCCCAGACGCCGTATTGATTTTGATTGCTGAGCCAATAGGTTTCGAACCCCGCGCGGTTCGCGACAGAAATGATGTCGTGCGCGTTTTCATCGTTGAAATCCTGGCCCTCGTCGCTGCCCGCCGTCGTCAGGGCGTTGGTCAGAACTGGGACCGTATGAGAGTGCGGTGAGATTACATCGGTGAAACGTAACAACTGCTGCTTTCGTTGAGCCAGCAAAGGCGTCGTGTCACGGTGATACCCGTAAATACCCATATGCCGTCGGGTGGTGCTTTCACCGATAATGACGATAACCGTTCCGGAAAAATCAGACCGCGCTTCAGGCACCGCTCCAGCCCGCCTCTTGTCCATGACTTCCTTGAACTTCGCGAATTCCGTTTGGTAGTGTTTCAGATATTGAATGACGGGCAACCTGTGAGCGGATTGAGCAGCGCCCGCCGTAAAAATCAGCGCCAGAATGCCAGCGTAAGTCGGTATCTTCTGGGTGGTTTCCCGGTGGGGACTGCGTATGGGAAACGTCACGGCAAGAAACATGACGGCAAGCGCGCCGGCAAGCGCCTGCCGCCAGGAAGAATTGTGATAGATATAGAACACCGCCTCGCGCGCGTCTGTCTGGGCGACGGCCGCCAGAGCGTCCGGACTGATGTTTCCGAACGCAAGAATATGGGATTTGTAAGTGACTGCAATCGTGACAATCGATACGCAGAATACGCTATAGACCGTTAACTGAGCGATACGAAAAGGCTGGCTTCCCGTCCTGGCAATCAGGCAGGCGAACGCGCCAATGGCGATCGGTGCAAACGTGGCAAACACAGCCGTATCAAGAGGTTTGTGGTCCAGCGGGGAAAGTGTCACGAAAAACACGACCAGCCAGGCGAACGTATGCTGCCACGATCCACTCACCCAGGCCGACATAAGCTGCCCTCCCCTCATCTTTCCCTGCGACAGGTCTCTGGAAATGCCTAAGCTCCATTCTGCTCAAAAGCCAACCTTTCGTCCGGCGCGGTGCCGAAGAGGAAGATCACATGTTGCTGATGGGCGGGACGGCTGCTCAACCTCTCGTACCAAGCTTCCACATTGTGCCGGACGTGTTCCAGGCCAACTTCACCGACCGTCCACATTACCGGCATGACGTTGTTCGAATTGCGCCGTCCCCAAATCTCCAACATCTTTTCTTCCTTTAGTTGACCGACAAGTTGTTCGGCACCCGCAAGCACACATACCGACAATGTTGTGGCGCAGCCGTTATAACGAATCAAGTTCCAAGACGTGCAAAAACAGTTCGCTTGCATCATCGCCAGTGCGCTTGCGGCGTCGCGGCCAACCCCCTGCAGAAAGTCACGTGCGGTTTTTCTTTCTCTCTCTCTCTCTTCTCGTTCTGCGATCATGAAATGGAGCGACAATCCCAACTTGATCCCGGCTGAAATTCGGGGGGCCGTCGATGCCAGTCTATGTTGGGTTCGCTGAGGCCGTGGCAGTGGAATCATGCTGATAGCTTGAATTTTTCTGCAAAATATAATTTTGGGCATTCCGGCTCATCGCGCCGGCCGCTCAGATGTTCTGCTCTTGGCAAATTGTCATTCTCTTCCCAACTCACGAGACCGAATAGGCTCAAATCGTCTCGGCTAGAAATCCGGCCATCAGCCGGTTGAATTCTTCCGGTTGTTCAACATTGGCCAGATGTCCCGCATCGGTGATGGTCTCAAGTCGCGCATTGGGAATGGCCTCGGTTATCGATTGGGCGTAGTCCGCGGGCGTCGCGATATCGCCATCTCCGGAAAGTATCAGGGTTGGTGCTGAAATTGCCTCGAGCCTGTCGCGGATATCAAAGTCGAGAATGGCGGCAGTGCAGGCCGCATAACCCTGGGCGTCGGTCCCGAGAGTAATCGCCGCAAACCGGTCGAGAATGTCAGGGTTACGGATTGCAAAATTGTCTGTGAACCAACGTGCAAGCAGTCCGCTCACCAGCGGCTCCAGGCCATCCCGGCGCGCAGCCTTGACCCGGTCCCGCCACAGGTCGGTGTTAGTCATGTGTGCCGAGGCGCCGGCAAGCACCAGGCGATTGACGCGTTCGGGCGCCTGAACCGCCAGTTGCAGGCCAATCATGGCACCCAATGACACACCGCAAAAACATACCCGCTCCACCTCGAGGCCGTCGAGCAGCGCGATCAGATCGTCAGCAAGTACTTCCATCGTGCAGTCACCCTGGATCACCGTACTCCCACCGTGACCGCGAACGTCATAGCGCAGGATCCGGAATTCTCTGGACAAGGCGTCGAGCTGACCGTCCCACAATTCCAGACTGGTCCCCAGGGAATGGCACAGGACTACGGTCGGGCCGTCCTTCAATCCGACGATCTCGTAATGCGTTTTCAAAGGCGAAGGCACGGACGTTTCCTCAACTTCTGCCATCATTGATCCCGTGACCGGCAATGGCCCTGGTTGTGTCGGCCGGTGCCATGGTACGAAAGAGTCAAATGCATAACTTTTTTTGTTTTACAATCCGTTTCACATATTTCAATATTATGTGAAACGGATCCGATACAGAGTATCATGCAACGCTATTCCTTCTTCTCGCTCGCGCGCAACGCCTTTACCGGGCACAAGAACTGGCAGGCGGTCTGGCGTAGCCCGCCCTTGCGCGATTCCTATGATGTCATCATCATCGGGGCCGGCGGGCACGGACTGGCCACCGCCTATTATCTGGCAAAGAATCACGGCCTGACCAATGTCGCGGTGCTGGAGCGCGGCTGGCTGGGCGGTGGCAACATAGCGCGTAACACGGTGACCATCCGGTCGAACTATCTGCGCGATGCGTCGATCCCGTTTTTTGTCAAATCCGTAAAGCTCTACGAGGGCCTGACGCGCGACCTCAACTACAACATCATGTTCTCCCAGCGCAGCATGATCGACGTGGTTCAGACCTACCCCAAACTGCGTGACCTCAACCGTCGCATGCTGGCCATGGACATCTACGGGTCGACCTATGAGCGGATTGAAGTAGACGAATTGCGCCGCCGGATCCCCCCGCTCACCGGTGGCGGACCCGACAGCCGCCTGCCGATCATCTGCGGCATGGTCCATCCCACGGCCGCCGTCGCCCGTCACGATGCCATCGCCTGGGGTTTGGCCCGCGGCGCCGACGACCGCGGCGTGGAAATCCATCAGCACACGGAAGTCAATTCACTGCTGCGCGGCCCTGACGGTTCGATCTGCGGCGTCGAGACCAATCGCGGTACGATCAGCGCGCCCAAGGTCGCAGTGGTCGTCTCCGGTCACACCACCACATTGACCGAAACCGTCGGCCTGCGCCTGCCGCTGCAGACCTACAACCTGACGGCCTTCGTTTCCGACCCGGTCAAGCCGATCATCGATGTGGTCGTTAACTGCCCTGACATTGGTGTCTATTTCAGTCAGTCCGACAAGGGCGAACTGGTGATAGGCGGTGCGACCGACCCGCAACAGTCGTTCAGGCGCGGCATCAAGGAGAACGTGTTCGAAGATGCCGTGACCGCCATGCTCGAACTGTTTCCCGCTTTCAAGCGCATGAAGATGCTGCGTCAATGGGGCGGGTCGCTGGACTTTGCCCATGACGCCACACCGATCGTCTCAGGCACGGATATCCCCGGGCTCTATGTCAGCGCCGGCTGGTGGGGCGGCTTCAAGGCCGTGCCCGCCGGCGGTATGACGCTTGCCCACCTGATCGCCAATGATCACCCACATCCCTTGATCGAACCGTTCTCCCTCGATCGTTTCAAGCGGTTGGAATTCGTGCTCGAATCCGGCACCACATCGACAAGGTAGCCGCCCATGCTGAAGCTCAAATGCCCCTGGTGCGGCGCCCGTCATGAAAGCGAATTTGTCTGCGGCGGCCCAACCAAGGATCCTCGGCCTGAAGACGCCTCAAAGATCTCCGACGAAGACTGGATCGACTATCTGACCGTGCGCCCCAATCCGGTTGGGCCTTTGGTGGAGAACTGGTGGCACCGCCATGGTTGCGGGCGCTGGTTCATCATTGAACGCAACACCATCACCCATGACGCGCGCACTCTGGACGAGGCTGATCCCGATGGCCGGTAATGCGAAAAGAGCCAGTTCGTTTCGCCTCGAACGGGGCGGTCTGGTTGATCGTGCGAAACCGACCTCGTTCACGTTCAACGGCCGCGACTACACCGGTCTTGAAGGCGATACTCTGGCCTCGGCTCTGCTCGCTCACGGGGTTCACCTGAACGGTCGCAGTTTCAAGTATCACCGGCCCAGGGGCATTTCCGGTGCGGGTTACGAAGAACCTTCAACCCTGGTGCAGCTCGTGGGCGATGAAGACGTCCCCAACATGGCGGTCACCCGGGTCAGGTTGCGCAATGGCCTTGAGGCCCGGTCGGTCAATTGCTGGCCGTCGCCTGAATTCGACCTGGGCAGCATTGCTCAAGGCTTCTCGAGGTTTTTGCCGGCAGGCTTTTACTACAAGACTTTCATGTGGCCCGACTGGCATCTGTTCGAACCGTTCATTCGCCGTGCCGCGGGCCTCGGCCATGCCCCCGCCAAGCCGCCGGAGGATATTCAGTACGAGACCCGTTTTGACCATTGTGATGTGCTGGTCGTCGGCGCCGGTCCTGCCGGCCTGATAGCAGCGCTGAGAGCAGGAGAGGCGGGCGCTCGCGTGCTGCTGGTCGATGACGACACCCATCCCGGAGGCCGCCTCAACGCCGACGGCGGCACGGTTGCCGGCGAACCGGCTTCCGCTTGGGTCCGCGAGATTGCCGCCAGGCTCGATGCGCTCGATACGGTCGAACGTCTGAGCGATGCCACCGCCTGGGCAGTTCATGAACACGGTCTGGTCATGATCACCGAGCGCGCGCCGGACCAGACCCATCTTTTCCAGCGCACACGGCGTGTCCGCGCGGCCCGGACGATTGTCGCAACAGGCGCGATCGAACGGCCGATTCCGTTTGCCGACAATGACCGACCGGGGGTCATGATGGCCTCCGCCGTCGCGGCCTATGTGGGGCGTTATGCCGTGGCACCGGGGAGGCGCGCCGTGGTCTTTACCAACAATGATTCCGCCTACCCTTGCGCCCATCTCCTCAAGCAGGCGGGGCTTGAGGCCGTGACGATCGTCGATGCCCGCGCCACGCCGGATAGTCTCCTGATGGAAAACGCCCGTCAGGCCGGCATCGATGTTGAACCGGGCCATGTGGTCCGGGGTGCTGCCGGCGGCCGTCATGTGCGCGGTGCCGTGATCGCACGCGTCGGTGCCGACATCGACACCCGCACCATTCCGTGCGATCTGCTCGGTGTATCGGGCGGCTGGAATCCGGCGGTTCATCTGTTTTCCCAGTCGCGCGGCACTGTGCGATACGACGATGAACTGGCGACGTTCGTGCCCGACCAACCGGCTCAAGATGTCCTGTGCGCCGGCAGCGCCAACGGCATCTTCGATCTGGCGGGCTGTCTTGCCGATGGCGCACGGGCAGGCACCGAAGCCGCTCTTGCCTGCGGTCATGCCTCTGCAAAAACGTCTCCCCCCGAGGCACAGGGCAATGACAGCCTCAACATTGAACCGCTCTGGTTCGTGGAGCCGGCACGATCCGGGGCCAAGGTCTTTCTCGACATCCAGAACGACGTCACCCTCGACGATGTCCGCCTGGCCATCCGGGAAGGTTTCAGTGCCGTCGAGCATGTCAAGCGTTACACCACTGCCGGCATGGGGGTCGACCAGGGCAAGATCGGCAACGTCAACGTGATCGGCGCCGTCGCCCAGACCGTGGCCCAGGCCCCGGGTGAGATCGGCACCACCACGTTTCGCCCGCCCTATGCGCCGGTGGAGTTCGGTGCCATTGCCGGCCACCGTCCGGGACCAAGGGTCTTTCCCTACCGCCACACGCCCATGACCGGCTGGCACAAGGCACGGGGTGCGGAGATGTACGAAGCCGGCGCCCGCTGGCGCCGTCCGGGTTATTATCCGCGTTCCGGCGAAACATTTCAGGAAACCGTCAACCGGGAATCCCGTGCCGTGCGCGAGGGCGTGGGCATCTATGACGGTTCGCCGCTCGGCAAGTTCGACATCCGGGGCCCGGATGCCCTGAAACTGCTGGAACTGGTCTACACCAATGGCTGGGAAAGCCTGGTCGCCGGCCATGGCCGCTACGGGTTGATGCTGACCGACGATGGTCTTGTGTTCGACGACGGTGTTACCTTCAAGCTTGGGTCCGACCACTATCTCATGACCACGGCCACGGGCAATGCCGACATGGCCTATCGCAAGCTCGAGGAACTGCTGCAGGTCCACAGGCCGCGCTGGCAGGTCACGATCACCCCCGTCACCACCCAGTGGGCGAATGCCACGGTCTGCGGGCCGCTTGCCCGGCAGGTGCTCGAAAAGGCCGGCACGGATATCGACCTCGGCAACAAGTCATTTCCGTTCATGAGCTTGCGCGAGGGCCACCTGGTGGGCCTGGAGGCGCGGGTCTGCCGGGTGAGCTTTACCGGCGAACTCAGCTTCGAGATCAACGTGCCCGCCCGCCATGGCCTGGAACTATGGGAAAAGCTGATGGCGGCAGGCGCCGAATTCAACATCACGCCGGTAGGCTCGGAGGCCAACCATGTGCTGCGCGTCGAAAAGGGATTCCTGTCCCTGGGCCACGAGGTTGATGCCACCGCCGACCCCTACGACCTCGGCATGGGCTGGATCGTGTCGCGCAAGAAACCGGATTTTCTGGGCAAGCGGGCAATGGAGATCAGGCGCGGGGCAAACGTTCCCCGGCGCGAACTTGTGGGCCTTCTGCCCGCTGACCCGACATTGCTTGTCACCGAAGGCGCACCTCTGACGCCGGGGGGCCGGGCCGAGCATACGGAAGGCTTTGTCTCGGCCTGCGTCTGGAGCGTGGTTTTGAACCGGACCGTGGCATTGGGGTTGCTGGAACGTGGCCGTGCCCGGGTCGGCCAGACCGCTCACATCCGCTTGAAGGACCGGGTGATCGAGGCGGAAGTGACCGCCCCGGTTTTCCACGACGTCGACGGCGCACGGTTGAGGAGCTGACCCATGGCCTATGACGTCACCATCACCAGAGCCCCGCTTGCCGCCCTGTTCGACATGCGCGCCACCCGCACGGTCATGGCCAGCGCCGGCTCGAGCCTCGGCGCACCGATGCCCCCGGACACGCCGAACACCGCCACCAGCAAGGATGGCATCACCGTCATGTGGGTCGCCGAACGCCGTTTCATGGTGCACGGCCCTCTTGAACGCGAAGCAACCATGGCAACGATATTCAGCGAGAAGGCCATCGCCCTCAACGCCGCCCGGCGCGACAGCGGCCGCGGCCGCGAAAAAGGCGGCGGCATGAACGTGACCAGCGCCATGCTGGTATCCGACGCCTATGCAAGGTTCGACATCGAAGGCCCGGACGCAGTCGCGATTGTCGCCCAGGCAACCCCCCTCGACATCCGCGAGCCGGAGTTTCCGGAAAGTGCTGCCACCTTCACGGAAGTCTTTTACCTGACCGGCATCCTCTACAACGCCCCCGGTCTCGACGGTTTTGCGCTCTGGGTCGAGCGCAGCTATGGCGACTACATCGAAGCCTGCCTGAACGCGGCGGCGGGGAAGTAGACGTCGAAATAGTACTCCGACCCTTGGGCCATACATACCAACCCGTTTCCCGGGCGCGATGCAGCACGCGAGTGCTGCTTCGCAGAACCGGGACCGCGCCAGACGCAAGCGCTTGAGTTTGGAACGGTCCCGGAGCGCGCTTGCGCTTGTCCGGGAAACGGAGATCTTTCATCACGCCACGGACTTGCGCCGGACTCCCCACAGCGTCCCTCGGCCTGCGCACATAACTCACCACATCGCTTCCCGGCCTTCGAGCCGGGATCCATCGACGCTGGCTGGGGCATGATGATCCGCGAGAAGGTCCCTGTGTGTGCGGTTTCTGTCATTATAGAGTTGGGTGGGAGACCGTTAGGTCCCCGGTCCTCTGACTTGCAAGACCGTGATCCGGCTCGGTTCCCCACCCGTTCTTGACGTTTAAACCTGAACAGTTGCAAGGGGC
>JAJFHC010000178.1 GCA_021775835.1 Hyphomicrobiales bacterium
TGAAGCGGTCGCACTGCTTACGCAGCGAGACGTGCTTCCGCATAGTTGTCGTTTGCAACTACTATAGTGGCCCGATATCGGCGGAACCATGCCGAGCGAAAACTTGCCCTTTACACCCTCGTCGATCCTATTTCGCCCCCATTGTACGACTGCAATCGAATTGCAGAATGGTGGAGGCGCCGGGTACCGCCCCCGGGTCCGAATGGTTTATTACGACAGCCATTTATCGCCATAGCCGAACAAGCCGGCAGGTCTAATATAAGCATGAACAAGCGTTAAAAAAAGTGTTGTTCGTCGAACTGTTAAAATTGGCGAATCGATATAGCGTTGCGCCATGTCAGAAGTGGGTAAAGTAATCGGCGATACGCCCTCGGATCCGTCGTCCTCGCCGCATGAAACTTCATGGTTCAAGTGGAGCCCGCTGGCGACAGTGAGATGGGCAATTCTCATCGCGATTGTCGTGTTTCTGGGGGTTCTTGCGGCGATCTTTGCCATTGCTGCCGTCGAACTGTCCATGAACGGCGGCGACCTGGGGACCATGAGCGAAAATGACATGGTCGGGGCCTTCGCCAATGTGTCGAGCGACTATGTCGGGATCGTCACGGTTTTGCAGACGGTACTGATCGTCGCGATGGTGTGGATACTGACGCGGCCGAAGGGAGGCCTCAGCCGATCGGTAATGCTCGCTCTCGAGCCGATCGGGCTGAAACCTCTCCTGAAATGGACCGCCATCGTATTTGTGTCGGTTTTTGTCCTGACTGAAGTACCGCAAATGTTCGTGGACATAGGTCAGAAGCAGGCGCTTGAGTGGGTCAAGGTTCTCAGTCCGGTCTGGCTGGCCTTCGTTCTGCTGGTTATCTTGGCACCGCTGTCGGAGGAACTTCTGTTCCGGGGGTTTATCTACGGCGGTCTTTCACAATCCGCGATCGGGCCCATCGGCACAATTTTGATCACGTCTGTGGTGTGGACATTGATTCACGTTCAATACACCTGGCTGATCATGTCGCAGGTCTTTATTTACGGCGTTGTTTTCGGAATTGCACGGTGGAAGTCAGGGTCGTTGTGGCCTCCAATGTTTGCTCATGCAATTATCAATCTGATCGCTGGAATCATGGCATTCTGGCCGGGTTCGGGCTGATCGGCACAAAGGGGGTGCACCATGCGCCAGTATCTTGATCTCATGCAGCGGGTCATAGACAACGGTACGGAGAAGGGCGACAGGACCGGAACCGGCACGCGGAGCATTTTCGGTCATCAGATGCGTTTCGATCTGGCGAGCGGATTTCCGATGCTGACGACCAAGAAGCTGCACCTGAAATCGATTATTTATGAGCTATTGTGGTTTCTGCGCGGCGACACCAACATTGCCTATCTCAACCAAAACGGTGTGCGCATCTGGGATGAGTGGGCGGACGAAGACGGCAACCTCGGACCGGTCTACGGACAGCAATGGCGGTCCTGGCCGTCGACTGGTGGCGATATCGATCAGATTGCCAAGGTCGTTGAGCAAATCAGGGAGACAGCGGACTCCAGGCGGCTGATCGTAAGTGCCTGGAATCCTGCAGACGTCGACAACATGGCTTTGCCGCCGTGTCACTGTCTGTTCCAGTTCTACGTGGCCGATGGCCGGTTGTCGTGCCAGCTCTATCAGCGCAGTGCGGACATTTTTCTGGGCGTTCCATTCAACATTGCCTCCTATGCGCTGCTGACCTTGATGGTTGCCCAAGTGACCGGATACCGGCCCGGCGACTTCATCCACACCTCCGGTGATGCACATCTTTATCTCAATCACCTGGACCAGGCGCGCGAACAGCTCGGGCGCCAACCCCGGTCATTGCCGAGGATGACATTGAACAAAGACGTCACGGACATCTTTTCATTTGCCTACGAGGATTTTGCCCTCACCGATTACGACCCTCATCCGCATATTGCCGCGACCGTCTCTGTGTGAACCGGCAATGGATGGCCCGCGGATGATCATCTCACTTGTCGTTGCGGTCGCCCGTAACGGCGTTATAGGCGACGTCGGGACCATGCCCTGGCGTATGCCGTCCGACCTGAAATACTTCAAGCGGGTTACCATGGGCAAGCCGGTTGTCATGGGCCGCAAGACATTCGAATCGATAGGGCGGCCTTTGCCGGGGCGGCCAAACATTGTTGTCACACGGAGCGGCGACTTTGCCGCCGACGGTGTTGTCATTGCTGGAAGTGTCGAGGAAGGCCTCGACGAGGCAGCCAGGTTGGCATCCGATCTGGCGGTCGAAGAAGTCATGGTGATTGGTGGTGGCGAGATCTATCGTCAATCCCTGGACCGCGCTCATCGGGTCTATCTGACAGAGCTATCACTCGACGTGAATGGTGATACGCGTTTCCCCGATCTGGACGACGATCTCTGGCGGGAGGTCTCACGCGAGAGCTTTCAGGCCGGAGAGGGTGACAGTGCGGATTACGCGTTTGTCGTCTATGAACGGCGAAAGCTATCTGGTGGCTGAAGTGACGCCGGGCTTGATTTGACGGGCAACTCCCGTCTTAAGTGATCAAAACCCTGCGGAAACAATTTGAGAGCCCAATGTCCGACACCCCTCCTGTCTACAGTTCCACGCTCGATGCAATCGGCAACACACCGATGCATGAAGTCACGCGCATCGATACCGGTCCATGCCGGTTGTTCCTGAAGCTTGAAAACCAGAACCCCGGTGGATCAATCAAGGACCGCATCGGCCGGTCCATGATCGAGGCGGCCGAAGCGTCCGGAGAATTGGCACCCGGCGGTACCATTATTGAAGCCACCGCCGGCAACACTGGTCTCGGTCTGGCCTTGACTGCCGCACAGAAGGGCTACCGGCTTGTGATCGTCGTGCCGGACAAGATGGCGCAGGAGAAGATTTTTCATCTGCGCGCACTGGGGGCCGAGGTGATCAACACAAGGTCCGACGTCGGCAAGGGGCACCCGGAATACTACCAGGACATGGCCGAGCGAATGGCGCGCGAGCATGGTTATTTCTACAGCAATCAGTTCGATAATGAAGCCAATCCGCTGGCACATGAAACATCGACCGGACCAGAAATTCTGGCGCAATGCGCCAGCGTCGGCCTGACACCGGATGCGGTGGTCTGTGGCGTTGGGTCAGGCGGCACGATCACCGGCCTTTCGCGGTATTTTGCCAAGGCCTGTCCTTCGACACAGATGGTTCTGGCCGATCCCGAAGGGTCCATTCTTGCCCACTACATCGATACCGGCGAGATCAGTGAAGATGTGGGCTCCTGGGTGGTCGAGGGCATCGGTGAGGACTTCCTGCCGCCGGTCGCCGACTTTTCGAACGTGAAGACGGCCTTTACGATCAGTGACGGAGAAGCCATGGAAACCGCGCGCCTGTTGCTCAGGCAAGAGGGCGTGCTCGCCGGTTCATCTTCGGGCACGCTGATCGCTGCGGCGCTCAAATTTGCCAGGGCCCAGACCACGCCCAAGACGGTTGTCACTTTCGTCTGTGACAGCGGCAACAAATATTTGTCGAAAATGTACAACGACTTCTGGATGGCCGATAACGGTTTTATCGAACTGCCGGTCAAGGGCGATCTGCGCGATCTGATTTCGAGAAAACATGCGGAAGGCCACACGGTTACAATCAAGCCATCTACCCCGCTCGGCGAAGCTTACCGGCAGATGAAATTGTTTGATATCTCTCAATTGCCGGTGCTGGAAGATGACCGGATCGTGGGGCTGCTCGACGAGGAAGACCTGCTGCTGCATGTTTATGAGCACAAGGGCAAGTTTGAAGGCGAGACGCGTGACATCATGACAACCGACTTGCGGCTCGTAGATGCCTCAGAAAGCATGGACCGGTTGCTTGGAATCCTGACGCGCGGCATGGTCGCGCCGATCATTCACGATGGCCGGTTTCAGGGGCTTGTCACGAAAATCGACGTGCTCAACCATCTGCGCCTTGCGGAAACCAGCAACTGACTTCATATAGCGAACTAACCCTTCACTTTCTCAAGCGAGACAATCCAGATGAAAAAGAACCGCCAGGGCTTTGCAACCCGCGCGATCCACGCCGGTCAGTTTCCCGACCCCACAACCGGCGCGATCATGACTCCGATCTACGCCTCGTCGACATATGTTCAGGAAAGCCCGGGCGTTCACAAAGGCTATGAATACAGCCGGTCGGGCAACCCCACCCGCAAGGCCCTGGAAGACTGCATCGCCGATCTTGAAAACGGCGTGCAGGGCTATGCGTTCGGCTCGGGCCTTGGCGCGACCAGCACGATCCTCGAGTTGCTGGACAGCGGTGATCATGTGATTGCCGGCGACGATCTGTATGGCGGGACGTATCGTTTGTTCGAGAATGTCCGGGTCCGTTCAGCCGGACTTTCGTTCACGTTTTCGGACTTTTCAGATCTCGATGCAGTGGAAGCGGCGATTACGCCCAAGACAAAAATGCTCTGGGTGGAATCCCCGACCAACCCGCTCCTCAAGGTGTTTGACCTGGAGGCCATCGCTAAACTTGCGCGCAAGCACAACCTGATTGCGGTTTGCGACAACACGTTCTGCAGCCCCTGGGTGCAGCGGCCGATCGACTGGGGATTCGACATCGTCATGCATTCGGCGACCAAGTACCTCAACGGTCATTCGGACGTGGTTCTGGGTATTGCCGTGGTGTCCGGCGAGACGCCGCACAAGGATCTCACTGAAAGGCTTGCGTATCTGCACAACGCGGCGGGTGCGGTTACGGGGCCGTTCGACTCATTCTTCGTGTTGCGCTCGCTGAAAACCCTGCCGCTTCGCATGGAGCGCCACTGTGAAAACGCCATGGCCGTGGCAAAATATCTGGAAAGCCATGACAAGGTCTCCAAAGTTTACTATCCGGGACTGGCGTCCCATCCCCAGCATGCTCTGGCGACAAAACAGATGAATCAGTACGGCGGCATGGTGACTGCGGTTATCGACGGTGGTCTCGATCCGGCGCGGCGGTTCCTGGAGCGGTGTCAGGTATTCTCCCTAGCTGAAAGCCTTGGTGGTGTGGAGAGTCTGGTAGAACATCCCGCGATCATGACACATGCGTCGATCCCGGCGGAGATTCGGGCGTCGCTGGGCATCGACGACGGCCTTGTGCGATTGTCGGCGGGTGTTGAAGACATCGACGACCTCATCGCTGACTTGGAATTTGCGCTGAGCTAGGCGTGTTTCCATCGCCGCAAGAATGGCGTGGCCGCGTTCTGCAGGCTGATCAAAGGCACTGTCATCCCCGTCGCTGAAACCGGATTCTGTGGTTGAAACCCGGCGACTGGAATGACAGTATCGCCGCCAACGATTCAATAATCCGAGGAGGGGTCAATAATGGATGTTCGTGCGGCCTTGGCTTTAGAAGCAGGCAAACCACTGGAAATCGATACCGTTCAGCTTGAAGGGCCAAGAGAGGGTGAAGTCCTGGTCGAGATCAAGGCGACCGGAATCTGTCATACGGATGCATTCACTCTTTCGGGCGATGATCCGGAAGGAGCGTTTCCGACAATTCTGGGCCACGAAGGGGCCGGGGTCGTTGTCGAAACAGGTCCCGGAGTCAGGTCTGTCGAGGTCGGGGATCACGTGATCCCGCTTTACACACCCGAATGCCGCGAATGCGACTATTGCCTCAATCCCAAAACCAACCTTTGTCAGAAGGTCCGCGTAACGCAGGGGCAGGGCGTCATGCCGGACGGCACCAGCCGGTTTACCTACAAGGGCCAGAAGGTCCTGCACTACATGGGCTGCTCGACGTTTGCGAACTACACTGTTCTACCGGAAATTGCGTTGGCCAAGGTCCGCAAGGACGCTCCGTTCGACAAGATCTGCTACATCGGCTGTGGCGTCACCACCGGTGTGGGTGCCGTGATCAATACAGCGAAAGTCGAGCCCGGTTCCAATGTGGTCGTATTCGGTCTGGGCGGGATTGGCCTT
>JAJFHC010000179.1 GCA_021775835.1 Hyphomicrobiales bacterium
CACACCATGTGGCTCCATCCATCAGACTGGAGGAAATTGCAGAGCACTCTGTTTCCAGCGCCATTTCCAAAACTAGAAAAAGTGTCGGAACATAATTTGCAATCTGCGCGGGTGAAAAGTCTATTTTCAATCTGCTGCAGATGGCCTCCAAGACAATAACATATTCATCGTCTTTCAGTATCTGCACAATGCGAGCAGCGGCTTCGTCCTCGCCATGGAAATGATATGACATTGATATGTCCGCGACGACGGAGAACGCTTCGAAAATATCAAATGTATCAATGCAGCGACCCGCTTTGTCGGAATACGGCAAAACATAGTCTGATGTGACGTTCTCGACAATTTTTGATACATGGTTGTCGAACTCATCGATCCAATAAGGTGTGCACTCATATCTGTGACAAATGGTTTTTGCCGCGTGATGTTGAGCTTCCAATATCACGGCGGCAGGATGTAATTTTGCTTCGGTTAGATCTTCTATGATTCTGGACATGTGCATAAAGGCCTGCTCGCCAATACGCAGTTTGGTTATATTGTGAATTATTGGGGGAACCTCATCATTTTCGATGTCCACAATCGACTTAAGTTCTGTCTTTTTTAGCCGGTATATTTTACGGACATCCAATGAATCGAAGCCACGCGGTCGATCTTGATCCGGTTCATAGTTTAATATTGCGGAACGAATATCTCTCGCCCTTGCATATTGAAGGCAAGACAGAAAGAAACCAGCGGAAGTCTTCATCGAAGAAAGGTAGTGAAAAGATTCGTGGTTGAATTCCGCACTCTTCAAAACGTCTTCTTGCTCTGTATCTTTCAATGGCAGGAATACAAATCCAGTTCTAGGACAAAACTGAGCTCCTGAAGGTGAAAAAAATATGTCACTAGTCGTAAAATCAATGTATTCGTTTCCATCGTTTGCCATTATTTGTCCCATCAAAACGTAATGTGTGGATTGCAAAACAACACAATGTATTCTGTTGACAAAAAGAATCACATGATTTTTGTTGTTTGTTGATAAGATTGACTTTAGTGATGGAGCTTTTTCTAGATATCGATAACTCGTCCGAGGTGATTAAGTTCCTCCGGACAAATCTGGCACAATACATGGCGACGAACCGCTACCGAAGTCGGAAGTGGTCCAAGCTCAGAGTCGCGGATTTCATTACCACCAGCTTGGAAATTGAGGGAACGATTAGCGACACTTCCATAGGAAGGTTCCTTGACGAAAATCATCGTCAAGTGCCAAGCGTCACGAGCGTTAGATTGATCGCCGAATTTCTGTTGGACAGGAAAGCGATTACACGCCGGCAAGTGGATTGCCTAAAAGATCCTGCAATCGCGCATTTAAGCAGTATTAGCAGTGGTTTTTTTGGCACCCCAAGGAACAAAAAGTTCGGTGAGTTTCTGGATGATCTATCAGGTGTTTATTATGCAGTGAGTGCCAGAGATAATAATCTTCTGGTTTCTGAACTGAGAATCAAACGCATTCGTGCAACCGACATCCTGACAGTACGAGAAGAGTTGAATCTCTACAAATTTGAGAGTCTACACGAACTGCGGGATCGCAGTGAAAACCTCTCTCCGCGCTTCGCGCAAATTATCTGTCAAAAATTTTCGAACGCTTCATTGGCACCTAGAACCGGCTACCATTCGAGTGGATTTGTTCTTGCAAACTGGAAAATCATGACATGCTTGCTAAATGGGGGTGATGACAGCTTCTCGTCGGTATTGAGTGTTGATGCGTTCATCATGAATGACGGTGAGAAGATTGGCTTCATCAGGAGTCAAAGGTATCTAGGGTGGCATGTTCAGGAACTTGGTGAGATATCCCTTCCGGCAGGCGCTATGCCGAATGCAACGACCTCTGAATCGGCAAAATTTCTAAGCAAAGGATTAGAATTCCAGAAATATGACAGGGGTATTGATGCCATCATATCATCGGATGATCTTTTTGATAATGTAGACATCAAATTTGGATATCATCGCGAATCTTATCAGAGTTTAGGTAAAAAACGACGAAACTTTACAAGTATACTTAGTTATTCTATAGTTAATACTATGGTGGAGACAACGAACACTATTGACTATGACGATAAGCGAACTCCCGACGGAAATCTAGCCGAAGCATTGCGAGTCTCTGATATCGAATTATTCAAAGCAGCGTTGGCTAATGGGGCAAATGCGGACTTTGTATGCGACGGACATGATAATCCGATGATTTTTGGCTTGGCGGGTAATGGAAGGATCGAATGGGTTGAGACCTTGATCAACACAGGGCGCTGCGACGTTTCCATTACGGATAGAAGAGGAATGACCGCCAGCCATGAACCTGGCGTTACGGCAATAGAATATGGACCCACGCAGCCTGAAAAATATCAATGTCCAACGACATTCAAGAAATACAATAAGATCTCAAACATGATCGACCAAGAGGCGATCCGCCAATCTCTCGCACGGCAGAGTACCAACAAACCGAAACCGTGATACATCGTTTCTGACCCCGGTTCACTCGATAATATAGGAATGGTGTTTTGTCGCATCGGGACGGTGTTGAGTCACTTTTACAATACAGGCCCACAAGAGGGTCAATGAAGCTTGCCCAAGCTGTGGCAGAAGCTTGTGATCTTGAGTTTGATGCTCGAAACGTTGAGGAACTTGCCGATCGTCTACACAATGAAATTTATTCGGAACTGGTCAGTTTTCTTGGCTTGGAACAATCAGCCCCACAGTTTCATTATGGTGGTTACGCACAGGCACAGGCTTCCGCCGTGCAAACCGAGGATCAACGGCATCATATTATTCTCGATACAGTTTTTGACTATTGGGTATCTAGTCTCACCCATCTGATGGTAATCGCCACAACGCGGACGATGGAAAATCGCGAATGGCAGTTGCTCATCGTTAGCACCAAAGAATTTTTTTCGCTGCTGACCAACGTCAACCAATTTCAGACGGTCAAGGAAAAATTCTCAATCCATCTTCTCGAATACAGCGATTGCCTGAATGTATCACACGCGTTGGGCAGAGCGATGATCATATTCGTATTGTGTCATGAGTTGGCACATTTTCAACTCGACCATTTTTCCCGCGAAGCCAGCGAGGAAATGGAATTCGAAGCCGACAGGCTTGCGTCAGACTATTTTATGCAAGTGGCAAATGAGTATAGTTCATTAAATGGGAGCGTTATCTGCATTGACCCAAAAATTGCATGTGCACCACTCGCCCTGACAAGACTCTTCGAGCTCTACGAGACATGGTTGGGCTTATGTAACAACACTCCGGCTATTGAGCAGGATCATCCCGCCGCCAATGAGAGACGGTCGTTGCTGGAGAGCTTGATGAAAACGAGGCTCAATGAAACGGCGTAATATTTGTATGATGGCCTCTTGAAGGGTGCCGCCGATATCGAGGCAGCCCTCCGCTAACGGCGGGTTGTCAAGCGCTATTGCAACAAAATTGAACTAAGCCACGAGGAATCCACGAGGAACTACCGAGAGTTTTTCGCCTTACCTTCTCTGAAATTCATCATCCCGGTTGACCTGTAAAAGCCGTCGGTGATTGTAGCCAGAAAGGAAGGCGAACAACATGTCCGCATCTAGAAAATACGCTGACGATGCCATCATCGAGACAGCGAATCCATTCGGTGGACCGAGGCTCGTCAAATTCGAAAAAGCACCCGTGGCGCCAAGAAGAACGACTCATAAGTGCCCGGCATGTCTGCGTCCCTGGCTAGACGAAAACGGCGTGTTCTCCGCATGCGCCCGTTGCCCATATCGTATCGTGCCGCCTTAAGCAGTAAATGCCGACGATAAAACCAACCTGAATGTTATCGGGCTGGTCACCATCACAATCACACAGATCAGATGATCGAATAAGCGGTAGGCGTTTTTTCGAAACGGCCGAACTGCGCCTGCCGGCGCTGCTGACGATCATCCCTACCGCGAAAAGGAACTATAATGACGGTGGTTGAGTATCGCGCTGAGAAAGCGGCGAACCAGAACACGACAACACCAGAGCCAGACAAGGGGCAGAGCAAGTTCGTTGTCATTCTTGTCAAAGCCAGCCGCGCAATTCGTCGTTGGTTCGACTCAAGGAGGAACAAGAGTGTTGTCCTGCTCGGCAAGGTCACGTTTCGCGAGACGTTGACCGCCATCCTCTTGATGATACCCAGTGCCGGTACAGTAATGTTGACATTTTACGGTGTAAGCATTCCGTTGGCTGAACAGGGTGGTGACATCACGCAAAAAGGGCAGGCCCTCGCCTTTGCTCTGACGATCGGCGTTTTCAGCTGGCTGACGTGGTTCTTCCTATTTGGGCTCGCTTATAGGCTACGAGGTAAGCGCCTGGCCGCGGCGCTTGTGGCCGGAACAATTTCCATCGGATCAATAGCGAGCGTTGACGCGCCTTACAACACTCTGGCTTTGGGCAGTGGCACTGCCGTGCAGCTAACGCTTGTCGATACCGCAGATTATTATGAGGTGCGCAACAGCGTAGTTTTTGAACGCGCCACAACCGCACAGAGGCTTTTACCTGCCCTTACCGGACAAGCTGAACGATTCGGCAGACTCCAAACAGGCGAAGAAAAATACGGAACCTACTCCGGCAGCCGTGGTCCCGGAAAGGTATCAGAAAGCTTCGGTCAGGTTGCAACGTTATTGGGGTCCCTCACAAGAGAATTGAAGTTGGGCCTTGCAGAAGCGAAGTCGATGCAGTCCGGCATTTCGGGCACGCTTTCGAAAATGAAACGGGCCACTTTCGCGCGAGGACCTATCCGACCCCGCGTGGAGATCGTATCCGTCGCCGCCGATCAGCTGGGCGACCAGTTGGGTCGCCTGAAGCAGCTCGACTTCGCTGTGTCAATTAAGGCAACCCTGGCAACCCTCACGGCGGTAATTCCAGCACCGGCCCAGGCCAAATCCAACTTGGAGATCAAACAGAATGAAGCCCTGGCTGTGATCGGTGAAATGGCGAAGCCCGTTGCCAAAGCATTGCAAGCCGCACTGGATGAACTGAACACCATTGAGGCCCCAACCCTTGAAAAGGTTCGACCTCAAGATGCAATGACGGCCATTTTCAGCAAGTGGCGAGAAATATTTCCATCGTGGGCTGCGGCTCTCTTCATCGACCTGGGCCCGGCCTTTCTCTTGGTGATCCTCATTGCCGCATACCGCGAGGCGGAAGTTGCCGCCGATGAATCGCCCGTCGGGGAGAAAACTACCCTCCACCAAAAGTGATCGCCAAAAAACCGAAAGGACAAGAGACATGTCAGTAACTCGTATTATTGGCGCCACAATTGCAACCGCGCTCGCCGCTGTCACAGTATCAGGAATAGCTCTCCTTATTGCTCGAGACTTCGGTGAACTCGGAGCCACCGTATCAGCTGGGCTCCGCTACTTCGAAAGCTCGAGGGAGGAGCGGCCAGGCAAAATCGAAAACATTATGAAACGCTATGACGGCATAACCTTTTTCAAGCACGTGCCCATTGCCGGGACCTCACACAAGGTGACGACGGGCATTGCTTACGCCTCTGCGGATGATGTCGTAAACCACAAAACCAAAAATCGCTGGTGTTATTTGGCGGATCAGCAAGGCAAATTGACCAAACAAATTGACCTCGGCAAGCAAGCAGGAAACGGCAAACCTGTCTATTCGGATTTGACCCGTATACCTGAGAGTGAGTTTAAAGCGCTGGGTTTAAGCGCTGTAAAGCTAGCGTCATTGGCACGATCACATTGTTTTCTGCAAGGCTTTGATCCGAAGAAAACCAAGGTGTCTGACGCCGAGACCAAAGCGAAGCGGAAATCCAAAACCAAGGCCAAAGTGAAGGCCCGGATGAGAAAACGTCCACCCGCGCACGTTTGGCAGCTGCCACGAATCTGGCGCAGTCAAAGGGCGGGCAAGACCCCGCGCCA
The DNA here is from genome assembly GCA_021775835.1 of Hyphomicrobiales bacterium. Next base: position 5,913 of record JAJFHC010000179.1, read on the forward strand.
GATCTGAACCCCCGGGTTACCTGATACCCAATGAGCGGGCGTCGGTAAGGCAATTATCGCCACATACTCAGAACACAAGGCGGGTTTGTGATCCGCAATGTTAGCAAGGAACAATGTTATGTCGCTAAATCATATGAGTGAAGTCGTGCCGTTTCCACTGGTTGCAGGTGGAATGCTATGGGCAGCGTTGGCACATTACGCGATTGCGCCGACTCTGGCGGACAGAGTTTTTCAGTTTGACCATCGGGCGGCTTGCGTTGCCTCTGTGACGGCAGACGTTAAGCGCGAGACCCGCGAGCTTATTGCCCGGAAGGCCGCAACGATACCATCGGTGAATCCCGACACGGCCGCCGCGCGCATGGTTTTCGAACTCTTCAAGGGTCAGAAGAATTCAGCGATGCGTCAGTTATCGGATCATTATGGTTGGTCCGGTGCGTTCGAACAAATGATTGAGTTAGGGGAGCTTCCGGCTAAGGCCGCCAAAGAAGCTTTCAACGCTGCGCGCGGCAGGCTTGTAGAATCGGCACAGGTCCGTATCGCCAAAGCGCCCGATAGTTGCGCCTGCCAGGCAAAGTTAGCGTTTTTGCAAAATCATTTCGCTTGGTCGGTCTGGGCCGGGTCCGGCGGTTTCGTAAAATTGCCGGCAGTTGTGTCCTATGCCGCGCAGATTAACTCAACCCATAATATTAGGCAGTGCCGAAGGGACAAGTCATGATGTCGCTGCCTCATAAGGCCGGTGGGATCACGGTCACAAGACGGACGCTTGGAACCCGCCGCCGCACCTACGATCTTTCGCGGATTGAATCCGTGACAATTGGTGCGCCACTTCTTCTTGCGGGCGCCGTGTCAGCCATTGGCGGTATCGGTATCGTCCTGGGCGTTGGGGAGTATCTCTTTGCTCATGAAAAAGTCACTGTTCTCGCCACATCAGTTATCGGGCTGGTCGTAACGTCACTATTTGGAACTTTAAAAGTTCAGTCCCTTGCTTTGCGCGGTGGTGATCAGGGCATAATCTATGGGCCTATATGGCATCTCTTTACGGCGAAAGTTGCCGTCGATCAGATCATTGCGGCGAGACCCGAGCATCAGGGGGATCGTCCATGAAAACCTTCAAACCCTCTCACGCTGTGATCGCATTGCTGAATCTGAAGGTCGCCTACAGCATTCTTCTTGGCGTGGCGGCATTTTTCTTATGGCCGAGTAGCTTGAAATTTTATGGCTTCGGTTTGGTCAGTATTTTGGTCGGAGCAGCCGCGGCCGGTTTAGCCATCAACGTCATCAGTCAAATTTTCAAGATCCTCCCGTTCGAAAAGGACCAGGAAGAATTCCAAGCCCAGGGCAACGCCGTTAAATCGTCCACCCTTCTGTCCAAGGACTTTCTAACGAAGAAAGGGGTGATTAGAAAATGATCGATGATATTGCCCTGCCTCTCGGCCGGACTTTTGACGGTGATCTTGTCATTGATCCGTTCCCGAACACAAGCCGGTTGGTGCTCGGCTCGACGGGCGCCGCCAAAACAACCTCGGTTGTTATGCCGACTATCCAGGCATTGATGGCCAATACCAGTTTGACAGTTTTCGTGAATGACCCAAAAGATGGTGAGTGCTTTTCACAGATCCTGCCGGTGGCAAAGAGATATGCACGCCGTGTCGGCTGCATGGACGATATGGGTCATTTTGGTTGGGACAATCCCGACAGGCTGATCCTGAATCCGTTCGGTGCCATTGTCTCCGCCGCGAAGCATGATTCCGGTACTTTGCTCTTTACCATCGAAACAGCGACCCATTGTTTTATTCCTGAAGTGAATGACGGGGGACGCAACTTCCATTTTAGGTTCAACCCGCGCCTATTAGCCCATCTTGGCATTTTGATACTGGTTGAGTTCATGCCGAACGATGTCAGGCCGGGGATGCTCTATGAAATGATGGCGAACCCGGATACCTGGCGGAGCGCGCGGGAGAATGCGGCCATTGATGGCAGTGCCGATCTAAAGGCTCGCGCTCGGCTTTCTCTCGACATGGAGGAGAATGATCCGGACGGGTACTACAAGCATATGACGGCTGCCTTGATGGCGTTGCAACTTTATGCGCCAGGATCGTCACTTAATAGTGCCGGTGTTGGTGAGACACACACCCATGAAGAACTCTGCCGCAATGGTTGGCTCGTTCATATGGTCTTGCCGCAACGCTACGCCGAACGGGTCGGCACACACTTTGCCCTGCATCAGTTCTGCATGTTGCAGGCGCAGTTTTCGGGGCGCGGCGGACGTGTGATTAATATCGTCGATGAACTCTGCAACAGTCCTCAGAAGGACACGGTTAAAAAGGTCACCATTCAAAGGAGTTACCGGACATCAAGCCTCTACATCGCGCAGACATTTGTCGATATCGAAAATCAGTATGGCGAGAAAGAAGCGGCCATACTGCGGGATAATTGCCCGGTTGTTCAGTATTTATCTTTCTCGGACGCTGACGCTGAAAAAGTGTCAAAGGCCATGGGCGATGAAATCTCTGTCTCCCAGTCGCTGAATGTGAACCCTGAACGGCTCGAAATCTCCGGTTCCATCAGCACCGGCCAACAGCCTGTTATGACAGCGACGGAACTGAAGAACCTCGATCCAACGCATCAGATCATTCACTTGCGGGGTTATGGATGGTTGGTCTGCCAAAAGTTGTTTCAAAATCAAATTATTCCTACAGCTCACTACCTGGGAAAGAACCCCTTGGAGGGTGATCCCATGCCCGTCGATCCCAAGGTTGAATTTCCGGTGCCGCCGATCGAGGGAGATTCGTCATGAGAATCTTGCGCTATTTCGTTTGGATCATTTTTCCTCTCGCCGCTTACCTAGCTTATCTGACTTTTGGACTACCGCATTTCCGATGGTCATACACATGGCTCGATCAAGGCCAGGGATATGATCCGTTTGCGGATCGGTATTACACGCGCTGTACCTATCTCGGTCCCTATGGCGAGTTCACGCTTCATCATCCCGATAACGGCGAATGCCGTTGGATCACTTTCATGAAAGATCAGCGAGAGCAAAGCTAGGGCTATGACCACTGACAATCTCAGGAAACTTAATATGACACTTCAGCTTAAGACACTACGCCGTGAGGGTGCTGCCATGCTGAATGGTCAGGAGAAAATGGACTTTTTGAAAATTGGAGAAAAGTTCGATCAGAATCGCTTAACGACGGAGCGACTTTACGCGCACGAATACAAAACCCGCGTCCAAATCGCCTATCGCGATCTGGTCAACAAAGCGGGCGCAAAGACGTTTGATCTGAAACCACGCTTCTATGGCATCGACCGTTTCAACAAACACGATCTGAACCGTCAGGCTCAACTCAATGTCCGGCTGGATCATCAGCAGTCAATGGATCGGCTGGACGGTCAGGAGTTGAAAGAAAGCAAGTCGTTTCTCGAAACATCATCGCGGCGCAAGCAATATGTCGAAAATTTCAAAGACGCTACAGATCGCCGGAAAACACATACACGGCGGCAAAAGTCGGAACGCCACCGTTCCCCAACCATGAGTGATTAACCCGACCACCCCCAAGAAGGAGAAGACATTATGAATGTGACTTACAACAGCGACGAAATGAGCCGTATTGGTGAAGCTCGCGAGAGCTTCAGTGGCCTGTTGCTCACCGACAGGCAATTTGATGATGTTATTGCAATTACCGGCATTCATGAGCGTTCGATAAAAGAAACCGGAAAGTTCAAAGAAAAGCTTGATCATTTTTCCAGCGCTTTGGCGGCTACTGAGAAGTTCGATATCGCCAAAGCCAACACGATCATTAGAGACCTGTTCAAAGCTCGCACCGGCGTCACGATGAATCAAATGCGTGAAGCATTGGTAGAACGTGAGAAAGCGCTCTTCGACAAAGAAAACCCTGTACCGGAAGCCGAGAAGCAAAAGGCATATATGGCCGCCAATGAAGTTGGGCGCATGGTTGAAGAAGGCACCAAAATGACATTCAACCGGGCCTTCGCATTTGAAGCCTCCCAACTAGCCACCGAACTCAACATCACGGATGTCGGTGCGAAGATTTTTATCAGCGATACTTTCGAGGAAATAGAAGGTCGCGCGTTTCGGGAATGGGGGAAGGAACTCGACGAAACTTTCTACCGCCCGCAGGTCGAGGCCGAGAAACAACAGCGAAAAGAAGAAAAATCCTATTCCCGTTCCCGCCAACCTTCATTTTCGTAAGGCTGGCATGATGGGATTCTTTTTCAGAAGCAAGAACGTTCAACAAGATGCGGATAATTCCTTGGCCATTGCCAAGGAATTATCAAGTCGTGACACTCCACCGGAACAGAGCGACAGGATTGTAGTTGAGCACCCCGAACCCGTTGCAAGTGTCAATATTGGTCTTAAGGCTGATGAATCCGTGTTCGTCAATATCTATGAGCATGATCTGATGACATTCGGCGTTCAGCACCAGGATGTTTCGTTGCTTCACTTCCTTCATCAGGACGTGACTTGGCATTGCGTAGAGCGCGAGCGCCGATATATGCCGCTGAATGAGAAATGGGCTTGGCTCACACAAACCCACGCATTCTCCACTCAATCAGTTGACCATGAAGCCTTCCGGCGTTGGGATCGCTTCCTCTTTTTCTTAAGAGATGAGTGAACACAGGTCAAATACAGTCAATAAAACGCATGTTTATGTAAACAAAAACTGAATAACGAAACAATATTACATCAATAATACTTGATTTATAGGAATTAATACCTAATAATGTTCTTTTTTTGTTCTAAGAACAGAGGAGATCATTTTTTTAGAAAGAGGAGACGCAGATTGACCCACCAAACCACAAAGGAGACCCACGAAACCAAGGAAAGCGCACGCGACAGATCGCAGTTCCCGACACTCTCGATCGATTGGGAGTTATATTTCGGCTATTTGGAGGATAGCGATCTCTCTTATGATCAAAAAGTCGAGTTCATCAAAACCCTGTGGAACATACAATTGACTTGGGTCGATTTGGGGCTTGGAATTCATCCGGTCCAACAAGCCTGTGAGCAGAATCAGCAAATGAAGGCTTTGCAGTCCCAGGAATTTGACTCTGTGATAAACTCGTCCAATTCCAATAGTGAATTTAACCGTGCCGCTGACGGATTGTCAGGTCAGGAAGATACGAGGAGTCAATGATGGTTTCATTAGCAAATAATCTAAATCAAAATTGGCAGGCTCTCTTATACAGTCGCGTCTCTGATACGTCCCAAAAAACTAAGGGGAGCGGACTGGGAAGTCAGGAGTATCGGTGCCGACAATATGCCGAAGAAAATGGCTGGCCTGTGGCGGCAGCGTTTGAAGATGATGTTACCGGTGGCGGTGATTTTATGAAACGGAAAGGCATGGCCAAGTTACTTGGCTATCTGGATGCCCATGTAGACAGAAACTATGTTGTCATTTTCGATGATCTGAAACGGTTTGCGCGAGACACAGAATTTCATCGGAAACTGCGGCGCATACTGACTGAAAAGGGCGCGGTTGTGCGCTGCCTTAACTTTACGTTTGAAGATACGCCGGAAGGCGAATTTATTGAGACCATATTTGCCGCCCACGGTGAACTTGAGCGCAAACAGAATAGACGCCAGGTTGATCAGAAAATGAGAGCGCGTGTGGAGCAAGGGTTTTGGGTGACGAAGGCCCCAATGGGCTACCATTATGTTGAAGTGAAACGCGGCGGGAAAGAACTTCGCAGAACTGAACCGCTGGCATCCGTTCTACAGGAAGCACTGGAAGGTTTTGCGTGCGGGCGGTACGACACTCAATGCGAGGTACAGCGCTTTTTGGAAGGCATACCGGAATTCCCCCATTGCTTGCCGGGTGGCAAAATCCGAGCCATGAAGATTACACGCCTGCTTACGAATCCTATCTACGCCGGATATGTGCACTCGAAGGTTTGGAACATTTCATTGCGGCAAGGACAGCATGAGGGGCTCATCTCATACGAAACGTTCAGGAAAATTCAAAGCAGACTTGAAGCAGGGGCCATGGCACCTGCTCGCAAAGACATCAATCTGGATTTCCCGCTCAGAGGGTTTGTGACCTGCGCTGACTGTGACGCGCCTTTGCGCTCTTGCTGGTCAAAAGGCAAGTTTAAGAAGTACCCATATTATCTCTGTCATACCAAAACATGTGATAGCTACGGAAAGTCCATACCTAAGGCCAAGGTAGAGGGCGATTTTGAGAAGATCGTAAAATCACTTTGTCCGTCTGAGAATGTTTTCAATATGGCCAAGGCCATGTTTGAAAATGCGCTGAAACAAAGACTTGCGCAGGCCACACATTCTCGAAAAACCTTGCGCGCAGACATGTTGCGGATCGAAAAGCAAATCGAGGCGTTTGCTGAACGTATCATTGAGAGTGCGAGTGACGCTGCCATCAACGCTTATGAACGCAAGATTGATAAGCTTGAGAATGAAAGGCTTCTGGCAGAAGAAAAACTGGCCAAAGGCCCCCAGTTAAAAGCGACCAAGCCGGAATTAATAGAACTCTCATTGAGATTTCTTGCAAACCCTTGGAAACTATGGGCTTCGGGCAATATCGCCTTGCAAAAAACGGTACTCAGACTGGCCTTTTCAGAACGGCTTAGCTACCACCGGAAAGACGGGTATAGAACACCAAAAACCACCTTACCCTTCAAGGTGTTAGAGGACTTTCGCATGGGAGAATGTAAAATGGTGCCGCATGGGTGACTCGAACA
>JAJFHC010000180.1 GCA_021775835.1 Hyphomicrobiales bacterium
TAAAATGTGTTGCGGCAGGACGCCGTTACAGACCATGATTGAAGGCAAGGAAATCTGGAGGGAAAAGTTCTTCAACTGAACTTCGCCTGACAGACGCCACCGCAAAACGGCAAACTGTCAGATCAAGTCGCAACCACTACACTTTATGCTTTGTCCATATTTCTTATTCGTTCTAATCTCCTAATAGCCCCCCTCGTACTAGACCACGATAATAGGGGATCATTCTCCTTCTTCGTCCTGCCACTCCATCAACTGTCGCTCGATATCACCAAATAATTGGAAGTGGCGGATTTTGAATTGATCGGAACTTCTGAGGATTCGCTGCGCGAGTAAGGAAGCACAAATCTGTTTGTCGTTGGTGTCAACGTCGTCTGCCGAAAGACAATCAGAGAGTACGGAACATACCGCTAGAAAGGCCTCCATTTTTGATTTTCTGTAATAGGCAAGCTTCCTAATCTGCTCGATCAACTCTAAAGATTCTGAACGTTGGCAGACTCTGTTGATAAAGTTTTGGTCGGCATACTGAGCATAAAGTTCAGCTTGTATCTTTGCGACGAATCTACGGGCAATGAAGGTTCGAAACATGGATGCCTCAAATTGTGAATGTGTGAAAGATCCTGTCTAGCCATATTATAATCGGCCAAATTGAAACTGGATGCACCTCCTGCCACTCCAACGAAGACACGAAGTTAGCTCTCGTTGTGTTCGTGGGAATACGCAGGGCCAAGAAAATTGGCAAGTTTCATTGCTTCACATTTCATAAAACGTCTCCAGTCGTCGTATCGATGAGTGTGGATTCAACGCCTCCGAGGCGCTTGACAAGTGCAGTTGCTTCCAAATGCTCCAAGTCGTTGCTTCTCATGACATAGATCTGTTTGTTTCCAATCGACTTGCCCCGGAACGTTTCATTCGTTTCAATCTCGTATGTGAGTTCATATCGACCACTGGGAAACTCAGAACTGACAATGCGGTCAGGCTGGTCCGACGGCCCGTCTTCGTCGAATTCCTGATTTTTGTTATACCAATCCATAACAACAGATTCTGCCTGTTGGATTGTGGGTTGAGGGCCGAACCGAGACTCGATAATTGTGAGACCTTGTATGAAAGCAGGCATAAGTTCGTCTGCAGCTTCTCTAGCTGAACACCCCGTTTTCATCAACAATTTCAAGTGAGCCCAGGTGACGCCCGTTTCAAGCAGGGATGAACTGTATAAGCCACGATGTATTCCAAGATGGTCCGCTATCTGATTGCTAAATTTTCGTCCCTTATTGAAGCTGAACATTTTCTGTCTCAATTTAAAAATTGACGATATCGGTTGCCGTGAACCGAGTGTAACATCGAATATTCTGAGGATCACCTTGTCCCGCTGTCACCTTCTCATTGTTTTTTGTAGTCCCGTCCATGCCGCCCAGAGACACCGTGAGGGTCATTTGGAGATCAACTAGGTCGTTACTGAATAACTCTCCAACGACTCCTGTGGCCCCTCTGTGGCCTTCCTGGACGCCTTCTGAATCAATCCAACAAGTCAACCACATCAGATGCATTCAAATGGGTGTAGCGTTGAACACTCCGCACATCCTTGTGTCCGGAGACAGCCATAATTTGTGCGTTGTTAAATCCCTTTCGAGCAACGATGCTGATACGAGTGTGCCTCATCTGGTGTAGCCTCACATCTTCACTCAGACCGGCTTTTCTTCTGGCCCTTCTAACGGCTGTAGAGACGCTGTGAGGGGCGATGGGAAACAAACGACTATTGGGTGTTGAGCGTCTCCGCATGGCCTCCTGCAATAGCTCTACAGCCCTTCTGGTCAACGGAACGCTTCTGTCTCCAGTCTTCCCATCAACAACACTGACGAGACGTTCGTCGGGATGGAAATCATTCGCCTTGAGTTTGAGGATTTCACTTCGCCTCATCGCCGTTTCATATGCAACTTCCACAACTGGACGCATGCTGAACGGCAAAGCAGAAAGAAGCTGATGCAACTCGTCTGGAGTAATGACCTTGTTGCGAGGTTTGCTGGCGGGAGGAAGTGGCACCCCGTCACATGGGTTGGCGAGGCCCTTGGGCAATGTATCATCGAATATCAACTCTCGATCCGCCCATTTGAAGATGCGACTGATCAGCATGATATCTTCTCGGCAAGTGACAGGCCTGACATGCCTCAACCGTTCAAGCCGAAAGGCGTTCACTTCCCGCTTGGTGATCTTGAGAAAGGGTTGTGAAAACCAAGGATGGAGAAAATCAAGACGCTTCAGGACTGTGTCGAATGAGGACCTGCCTTTTAAGAACGCCCCACAATAAAGCGTGCCCACGTCGTAAAGAGTATAGCTGTGTAGAGCATCATTCCCCGGCGGCAGTGAAGCCTTGATGATGGATTCTTGCTGTCTCGCCCATGAAAGGGCGTCTCCCTTGGTATCAAATGAGGCCGATTGGTAGGGTTGGTTCTTCATTCTGATCTGAACTCGATACCGACCAGAGGGAGTGATTTGAATTGTCGCCATGTCTAAATCTCCTGTGCCGTGGTGATTCCAAAAGCACTCGGAGAAACAGTAGGTTAGATGGTCGATAGAATGATTTGTGACATCGAAGGGGT
>JAJFHC010000019.1 GCA_021775835.1 Hyphomicrobiales bacterium
GCCACGCCACCGGCGGCGTGAATACCGTCGCGCACCCGAGATGCCAGGGACACATGGATCCGGTTGCAGGGAGACAGATCGCTGCCGGTCTGGGCAATACCGATGATCGGCTTGCCTGATTGCAACTCCTCCCGGGTGAGACCGTAGTTGAGATAGCGCTCCAGATAGAGGGCCGTCATGCTCGGGTTCAGGGGATTGTTGAACCAGTTCTGGCTGCGGAGGTCTGATGGGGATTTTCGGTTTTCTGACACAATTCCAACCCGGTTTGGTGTTGATCTGATTTCGGCGCCACGATCCTATGCACCCGCAGCCTAGATGTCATCCCCCTATTCTGCAGGGTCGCAAACATCTGCTTTTGTCTTGCCACGACTTAAGAGATCGATTCAAACCGTTCCGATTAATTGTTATAGATCAGTCACTTATGTTCCATACCTAACTTGAACAGAAATTCTGTCCGTTCCGGTCTTCACAAGAGCCTGGGCCAGCTCGCCCCTACTCTTCCGCCGTTGCGACAATGCGTTCCCGGCGCAATAGATAGAGACCGCTCAGCACGACGATGCATGAACCGGTCATTGTCCAGACGTCGGGGATATCGGCAAAAACGAAGTAGCCCAGACCGATCATCCAGACGATCTGGGAATACATGAAGGGGGCGATATGGGACGCCGATGCGTAGGCATGGGCTTCGGTGAGCAGCCAGTGCCCGATCCAGCCAAAGAAACCAATGGCAATCAGCAGGACCCAAATGAGTGGTCCGGACGGCGTCTGCCACGTGGACGGGACAAGCGGCGTCAGTGCGATGCAGGCAATCAGCGTGACGTAGACCTGAGACGTCCGGGCACTGTCGGCACCGGCGATATGGCGCGTGATGATGTTGTAGAACGCGATACAAATAGCGCTTCCGAAAGACAGCATCACGGGCCACTGGAAGGTATCGCTGCCCGGCCGCGTGACGACCAGCACACCGACAAAGCCCATGATGATGGCCGACCAGCGGCGCGGCCCCACATGTTCTCCAAGCAGAAACACTGACAGCAGAGCCACCAGGAGAGGTGCGGTAAACAGGATCGACACGGTCTGCGCCAGCTGAAGGTATTGAAGAGCCACAAAATTTGCCGCAGTGGACGCGAACAGAAGAACCGACCTCAGGATCTGAAATCCCAGATTTTTGGTGCGCAGCAAACGGGTGTCGCGCCATGGCGCCGTAACCGCCAGGGCAAAGAGAAAATTGACGAAGTAGCGCATCCAGACGATCTGGAGCACGGGCAATTCGCTGGCCATGTACTTTGCACAGGTATCGAGCAGGGCAAAACAGAGAACACCGATGCAGAACAATAAAGCGCCGCGCAGGTAGCCTTCTCGTTCCGTCGTGACCGCCGACATCAAGGGCATGACAGCCTGTCCCTACCCGTTACCGGTACACTGGATGAAAACGGTCAATATGTAGCCCGTCCGCCGGAAAGATCGAAAACGGCACCGGTGGTGAAGGAACATTCCTCCGATGCCGCAAAGGCGACCGTTCCAGCAACCTCATCGACGGTAACAAAACGGCCGCGAGGTATTTTCGACAACATGTAGTCGATGTGTTCCTGGGACATCTGATCGAAGATGCGGGTGCGGGCAGCCGCCGGCGTGATGCAGTTAACAGCAATGTTCTTGTCGGCGAGCTCCTTGCCAAGCGACTTGGTCAAGGCGATGACACCTGCCTTGGCGGCACTGTAGGCCACGGCATTGGGGTTGCCTTCCTTGCCGGCAATGGACGCCACGTTGACGATCCGGCCATATCCATTTTCGATCATGACAGCGGTAACGGCCCGGCAGCACAGGAATACACCGGTCAGGTCGATATCGAGCACACGCTGCCATTCTTCAACCGGATAGTCCCAGGTCTTGGCGTTCATGCCCGCGATACCGGCGTTGCACACGAGAATGTCGACTTTTCCGAATTTCGAGACAGTCGCCTCAAGCGCCTGGGCAACATCGTTGGCACTGGTGATATCGACCTTGCAGGGGTGCACGTCACCGTGTTCCGCCAACGTGCCAACGGCCTCGGACATCATGCTCTCATCCATATCCCAGACCGCCACCTTGGCACCTGACTGCAGGAATCTCCGGCTCACCGCATAGCCGATACCCTGAGCACCGCCGGTCACGACGGCAACCCTGCCGCTCAGATCAATTGCGTTCATGTCGTTTTTCCTTCCCCGTGCAACCGGACTGAACCGGTCTTCAAATTCGCCAGACGGACCCTATGCGACAATTCCCTGTTTCGCACCAGCCCTTTGGATTGTTCGGCGCCTTCAGGATGACAAGAATCAGACTCTTTGCAAACCATGAGCTTCCAGTAATTCAATGAGCGTGTCGGCGACACCCTCCCGGTGAGCTTTGTGAAATGCCGAGGCCCGGTCCGCTTCTCCGGCCCGTATCATGGCGATCAGTTCGCGATGGTCTCGAGCCGAACGCAGCGGTTTTTCTCTCAACTGCACCGTCACCAGCCTTGCCCGGTGGGACTGATCCATGAACTTGTCGGCAATCTCCGCCAGCCGGCGGTTGCCGCAGAATTTGACCAGCAAGTGATGAAAGCGCCGATCAGCGTTGGCCCAGGCCGTCAGGTCTTCGACCGCCAGGCTCGCTTCCATGTCGTCAATCGCGCTGCACAGAGCGCCGTCTTCCTCAACGGTCAGTCCTCTGGCGGCAATCAAACCGGCGGCGGTCGACTCCAGACTTGTGAGAATCTGATAGATTTCACGCATGTCCCCGGCCTCGACACCGAGGACGAGCATGCCATGCCTCGGCCTGACTTCGACAAGTCCTTCCTGTTCAAGCCGGACCATGGCTTCGCGGACCGGGGTCCGGCTCATGCCGAGAAGGGTTGCCAGTTCCTGTTCAAGAACCTGCGTTCCCGTCAGCATCCGGTTTTCGAGGATACGGCCGCGCAATTCACTGTAAGCCACATCGGCTTGCGTCTGTGTTCTTTCCTTCATGGGCGACCTCCCCGGCATCCCGGATACCAATCATTCCGCCTTGTCAGCCTGCCGCGGGCACGTCCAGACTTTCAATCGAGGCCAGGACGGCCCTGGCAATCGTTGCCGTGCCGTCGCCGCCGCCGAGTTCAAAAGGCAGAAGACCGCTGCCTGCGAAGGCGTCGTCCACGGCCGCGCTCAACAACGCGCCTGCTTTGATACACTTGTCGTTCCCGTGCCTGTGGCCGAGCCAGTCCAGCATCATGGATGCGGACAGGATCATCGCGGTCGGGTTTGCCCTGCCGGACCCCATGATGTCCGGGGCGCTGCCATGGCAGGGCTGGAACACCGCGTTATTGTCGCCAATGTCAGCGGACGGCGCCATCCCCATGCCGCCGATCAAGCCGGCACCAAGATCGGAGAGAATGTCACCGAACATGTTCTCGGTGACCAGAACGTCGAAATCCCAGGGCCGCCTGACCATGTTCAGGGCCATGGCGTCGACATAGGCGTAGTCGATGTCGAGGTCCGCGTTCAGAGCCGCCCGCTCGTTGAAGACACTTCTGAAGAACGCCATCGAGGCAAAGATGTTGGCCTTGTCGACACAGGTGACGCAGCCTTTCGCGCCCTCTGTCTTTCGGCGGCGGGCAAGAGCAAAGGTAAAATCGAAAAGCCGCTCGCAGGTGTCGCGGGTGATCACCATCGTGTCGGTCGCCCGGTTGTCATCGACCGTTCCTTTGCCATGGGAGGCAAACAGACCTTCGGTAGACTCCCTGACAAGCACGAAGTCGATCGCCTGGCCGCGGTCGTCCGACAGCGGGTTGGGGGCACCGGGAATCGACCGGACCGGTCTGACGCCGGCATAAAGCCCAAGATCGAAGCGCAGATCCAGTTGCGGCGTGATCTCCGTTCCATCCTGATATCGCACGCTGGGAAGCCCCATGGCCCCAAGCAGAATGGCGTCGGCGTCCGCAGCAATCTGCCGGGAGCTTTGCGGATAGGCGTCGCCTGTGTCGAGAAAAACCTGAGCACCGGCGGGGGCGGGTGTATAGGAAAGTTCATAG
>JAJFHC010000181.1 GCA_021775835.1 Hyphomicrobiales bacterium
ACTGGCCGGTATGTATCTGGTCTGCGGACGGGTGTTTTTTTTCGGTGGCGGATTCTGGAGTGTTCGTTGTGGTGTTCATTGGGTGTGGCCTTTCCTCATCTGGTGGACCCTGACACGGCGGTCGTGAGGCATCGATAATCGATTGTACTGCCAACCCGACACAGATCAAGGCCTGGCATCGAGGCCGGGCAGCACGCGGCTTAACCGAATTTTATTGCCGATGTGCTCTTATGAAAGCACAGGAGAGAGTCCACGAAAAGGTTCCCTCACGGCAGCCGGAGAGACTGCGGGGGTGAGAAAACCGGGCTTTAACAGGAGCGGGGCAATGAGCATTCCAGAACCGATGGCGCGTGCCATGGTCGTGACCGATGATGGAGCGGCGGGAGGTCCGGTGCCGCTTAACGAAGACGCCCGACTGAACGCACTTCTCGGGCTGAACATCCTGGATACGCCACCTGATGAACGGTTTGACCGGATCGCGCGCCTGGCCGCGAAGCATTTCGGTGCGCCGGAGTCCCGCATCACTTTCGTCGACAGCGACCGCACCTGGTACAAGGCCTGTTACGGCACGCCGTCCGTGGAAGGCCCGCGCGACAACGCTCTATGCTCACGCACGGTGATGGGTGATGCCGTGATGGTGTCGTGCGACCTGTCGAAGGACCACCGCTTTTCAGCGATGCCCCAGGTCATGGGTCCGCCCCACCTGCGGTTTTATGCCGGCGCGCCGATCACCCTCGAGGACGGCCCCGACGCCGGCCAGAGAGTGGGCTCCTTGTGTGTCTTCGACGTTAAGCCACGGATGTTTTTTTCAGACGACGACAAGACGTTCCTGGCCGACCTGGCACAGCTCGTGGTCCACGAACTTGAATTGCACAAACAGATCGCCAGCCGTGACACCAGCCTCAAGGAGGCCGCCCGTCAGGTCGATATAGCCAGGGGCGCCAAGGAGCGCTTCATGCGCGTGGTCAGCCATGAACTGAAGACGCCGCTCAGTCATGTGGTTGGCTTCGGCGAGATTCTCGCCAACCAGAGACTCGGGCCACTCGGCAATGAAAGCTATGAGGACTATGCTCATCACCTGTTCCAGTCCGCCCGTCGTCTTGAGGGGTTGATCGAGCGGGTGTTGACCTATTCTTCAGCCGATGCCGGTGAACTGCGCCTGTCGGAAGCGGACGTGGCGACTGGTGACATTCTCGAAAGATGCATGGACCTTGCGAACTTCAACGGCAAGACCGGCAACGTCGCCATAAGCCGGACCATCGAAGCCGGTGCACCCGCGACGCTCTACGTGGACGACGTTCAGATGGTGGAAGTGGTCGTACTGTTGCTGGAAAATGCCATATCATTTTCCCCGGCGGGTGAGACCGTGGATTTGACGATCGGCCGCAGCGAAGACGGTGGCCTGAGCCTTTGCGTGCTGGACCGGGGGCCAGGGCTTGGGGGCGATGCTAGCACCGGGGTTGCCATACGGCCGTTCCGGCAAGGCGATGAACGCCGCGCCCGGCGTCACGAAGGCATGGGCCTGGGCCTGCCGATCGCGCGCGCGCTGATCGAACTCCATGGCGGCACTCTGACACTGAACAACCGGCAAGGCGGCGGTGCGATCGCGCAAGCCGTCCTGCCCGCCCATCGCTGCCGATAGCCGCTCGATTGCCGCCAGCGCCCCCGTCGAACTGTCAGGTCTTGTAAAGCGGGACCTGGACGCCCGGTTTGAGATGATCTTGCGACCACGCTTCGCGGGCAAAGACCTCGCGCACCATCGGTTCAAAGAAGCTTAATGGCAGTTGGTCCATGTCAGGATCGAACGACCGCTGGTCCCAACGCTCGCAGAAGTCGACGGCCGCCTGATAGTGGGGGCTGTCCTTGTACTTCTGGCGCGCTTCCGGGTCCTTGCCCACATGATGGGCATAATAGACCATCTGGAAAATACCGTGATGGCGGATCACCCAGCTCACTTCCTCGCGCACATAAGGCTTGATCACGGCCTCGGAAATCGAGTCGTGATTGCAGGGTGCGAGCTCGTCGCCGATGTCGTGCAGCAGGGCGGCCACCACCCAGTCGATGTCGGCGCCGTCGCGGTAAGCCAGCGTCGCACTCTGCAGCGAGTGATCGAAGCGGGTCACCTTGTAGCCTGAAATCGAATGCTTCAGGCCTTCCAGTGCTTTCAGCACGCGGTCAGCGGTTTTGGAGACGAATTCTTCTTCAAGCACGTCGAGGAATTCGTAGTCTTCCTTGGTGCCGTCCTTCATCTGGACGAAGTTGACGGTCTTCATCTTGGGTTCGGATCCTGTCCGGTCGTCTAGCATCGCGGGGCTCCTGAAATTCGGTGTCGAACACTTTGGCGTCCATACTCTCTTACGCCAATTTGCCGCCCGGCAAAAGATCGCCGTTACCGGACGTAGTTCATTTCCTGTTCGGCACCGGCTCCCAGCACCTGGGCGTGCTGATGGAAAACCCGGTCGAAAGTATCGAGCGCTGCCGGCGCGAAGTCGGCCTTGGCGCCATCGAGCAGGGTGAAATGGTCTGTCGTATTGGTGCCGCGCACAAGGGTTGCAAAGTCCTGGTCGGCGCCGTGTTGGCGAACCTGCGGGGTGATGTAGCGCACCACGAAGGCGACGCGGCGGTCCTGGGACGTGTTCGGCCCCGAGGCATGAAACATGCGGCCGTGATGCAGCGACATCTCTCCCGGCTGGAGTTCCACGGCGATGGCATCGTCTTCGGCCACGTCGACGGCAATCTCCTGGCCACGCGACAACAGGTTGTTGTCGTCAAAGGTATCGTTGTGGGGCACGATCGCGTTCTTGTGGCTGCCTTCCACGAATTTCATGCAGCCGCTCTCGACCGTCGCCGGCGACAGGGCAAGCCAAGCGGTGATTTCCTCGTCGGTTTCCCCCAGTCCCCAGTATGTCAGGTCCTGGTGCCAGGACACGATGTGGCTGGTGCCGGCCTCCTTGATGAAAAATTCAACGCTCCAGGCCAGGAGATCAGGTCCCAGAATGCTTTCCACCGCATTGAGGATGGCCGGATCCCGGCTCAGCTTGTCAGCCAGGGACAGCACGTAGTGACTGCCCTGGCGCATGTAGGTGTTCAGCGGATGACGCAAGGGCGCTGGATCGCCGGCATACTCCCGTTCCACGGCCTCGATCTGCTGGCGATACCCCAGGGCGGTTGCGTCATCCATCACTCGAACCGGGAACAGGAAACCGTCATTCTTGTATGCTGTGGTCTGAGCCTCGTTAAGACTGCCGGTCATGGGTTACCCTCCTGATGATTGGCGGCTTACGGCGATCATTATGGCGAAGAGCTTAGGGTTTGAAAATCTATGAAATAATTGCTCTTGATAAAGTTTTGCTTTACCTGAATGCCACGCATCGTGTGGCATGAAGGGACGCCGCCTCATGGATCTAACCCAGATTCCCTCGCTAAATTGGCTGCGCATATTCGAAGCCGCCGCCCGTCATCAGGGTTTTGCCGCCGCTGCCCGCGAATTGGGCATGTCGACGCCGGCTGTCAGCCAGCAGGTCCGTGCTCTGGAGGTCCATTTGCACCAGCCCCTGTTCGACCGCGAGGCCCACGGTGTGACGCTGACCGAAGCCGGCAGGGACTACCTCAATGTGGTCCAGAATGCGCTGGAGAGTATCAAGCTGGGCACCAGCGCCATCTTCGGCGAGGCCCGCAACCAGCCGTTGGTCCTCCGTGCCGCCCTGATATTTGCCCATGCCTGGCTCGCTCCCCGGCTACCGGGGTTCCGGCAAAAACACCCGGAAGTCCGCCTCCACCTGTCGACCGGCAATTACGAGGAGGACTTCCAGCGGGGTGGGGCAGACCTGCAGATTGTGTTCGATGCCGCCAAATGGTCACCCGACCTGTCCGACGCCCTGTTTCAGGAACGTCTCTATCCGGTCTGTACGGCGGAAGTCGCCGCCAAGATCACCAGGCCATCCGATCTAACCGCGGTCCAGCTGATTGAAACCGTCGGTCACATCATTGGTTGGCGTGACGTCTTTGAGGTTCTTGGAGAATCTGCTCTCTACGAGGCGCGTGCCGGCGAACTTGACCGGCTCCACACCGACAACACCATGACCGCCCTTATGCTGGCGGGCGAGGGCATGGGGGTCATGCTGGCCCGCGCGCCGGTCACCGACACGGAAATCGAACGGCGGGGGTTGGTCCGTCCGTTCGACATCGAGATCTCCAGCGCCCAGAAATATGCCCTCGTCCGACGTCCTGGTCCGATGCTGAGTGACGCTGCCCGCAGCTTTCGCACCTGGCTCCTGGATGAAGTTCAAGATCTTTAACTAGACGATACGTCTCGTTACATGTAATGTTGCCTCATGTTCAAGGTGAAAACCCGCATCCGGCCCAAAGCACCACCTGATTCTCCGCCGCAGCAGCCTCAGTTGTCGAAACGCCGTTCGGTCCGGGCTCACGGGGCCATTTTGACGGCGGCGGCGGATGTGGCGGCCGAACGCGGTTACCAGGCCGCGACAATCGAGCAGATTGCGGCGCGCGCCGGCACCGGCAAGCAAACCATCTACCGCTGGTGGGGCGCCAAGCCGCGTCTCTATCTGGAAGTCTATGAGCACCTGGTCCCGGTCGATGGCCTGGGCGCTGCTTCCGGCAGTGTCGCGGGCGACTTGAAGTCAATTCTTACCGCTCTGTTCGAACTCTACAGAAACACCCCGGCAGCCGACATCCTGGCCGGCCTGATCGCCCAGAGCCAGTCCGACAAGGATCTGGCTCAGGCTCTGCGTGATCGCCTGATCGACGGGCGGCGCGCTGTTCTCACGACCCCGCTCGAACAAGGCCGTGCGCGCGGCGAGATCGACGCTGCCGCAGACATCGAGGCCATGGTCGACATGATCGTGGCGGGAGTCTGGTACCGCCTGCTTGTTCGCGGTGGCGCCCTGGACACGCCGTTTGCCGATACCCTGGTGCGCACCGTGACAGGGTTGAAAGAGGAGGGGCAACATGACTTTCCGGTTTGAAGGCTACCGACCGGGCGCCATCGCCGATGTGGTCGGTCTTCACATGATCTACTACACACGGGAGTGGGATTTTGGCCTGGCGTTCGAGACCAAGGTGGCCGGGGAATTGTCCCAGTTCCTGGCACGGATCGACGCCGAGCAGGATCAATTCCTTTGCGCCCGCGATGAAATGGGCAAACTCCACGGATCGATCACGATCGATGGTGCCGGGGCAATCGACAGCAGCGGTGACGGCGCTCATCTGCGCTGGTTCGTGGTCAGTGATGCTGCCCGCGGCACGGGCCTTGGACGGGACCTGTTGGACCGGGCCATGACCCACTGTCGACGCCAGCGTTTCGCGACAGTCTACCTGACCACGTTCGCAGGCCTCGACGCCGCCAGGCATTTATACGAATCCATCGGTTTCGTGCTCGCGGCCGAGCATGACGACGACCAGTGGCAGGGCGGTGTCCGTGAGCAGAAGTTTGTGTGCGACCTGAACGCGACCGGTCTTTGATGTCTTCGGCCAATAGTGCCCTGGCAATGTTCGGCTTTCCGGAGCGGCTCGGACGTCTCTTGAACGGGTCAGGGTGTAGCGTAAGCGAGTGGGCCCCGGATCACACTACGTGTGTCCGGGGAACGAAACTCAATTGCGTACAAAAAACTCAACCGTTCCCCCGACTAGATCGGGGGCCTACTCGCATTGACCAGACGATCAGCGTTCGCAGTTCATTCTCAGGCTTTGCACGAGGTCCCAGTAAACACTCTGCCACCGCGCCCTACCGCTTTGGCCAGGCCCAGGCCGGGGCCTCAATGCCTGGCGCCACGGTCTCTCCGAGCTCTTTTTCAAGCGCGAACACGGCGGCATTCTCGACATTCGACAAAGCCTCCACGAGCGGTTGAGCGTGGGACACCACGATCACCTGCGAGCGTGCCGAGGCCGCACTGATCAACCGCGCAAGTGGTGCCAGCAGGTCGGGATGGAGACTGGTCTCCGGCTCGTTCAGAACCAGCAGCGACGGCGGCCGTGGCGTCAGGAGGGCAGCCACCAGCAGCAGGTAGCGCAGCGTGCCGTCGGAAAGCTCGGACATCCGCAACGGCCGGAGCAGGCCGTGCTGCGTCATGGTCACCTCGAACCGGCCGTCCGGCGCCGACACTGAAATCGCGCCGCCGGGAAAGGCATCTTCGACCGCATCGTCGAGGGCACCGGCGTCACCGATCTCCCGGATGGTCTGCAGCGCCGCCGCCACATCGGCGCCGTTTGACGCCATTACCGGCGTTCGCGTGCCGACCTGGGCACGCCTTGCGGGCGCCTCCGGGTCGGTCCGGAAATGATCGTAGAACCGCCAGCCGCGCATGCGTTCGCGCAACACCAGAAGCTCGGGCACGCCACGAGGGTCAGCCGCATGAGTCATCATGGAATCGAAGGGGGCAAGGTCGGTCACGACGGTTGCCCGCGCGCCCGCCTCGTCGAGGGCCTTGACGCCTGGTCCGTTGCGTTCGGCAAAAACGTTACGCCGTTTCAGGACCTCACCCGCCCAAACCGCCTCCGTCTTGATCTCTGGGTCGGCATTGAAACATGAGCTGCCTGCCGGGGCCGGCAGGCCCAGGTCGATGGCGTAACCATAGTCTTCGGAAGCGAATCCGAGTTTGAGGCTCACCCGATTCCGCCGCACGGTACCCTGAACCGGAACCGCCCCCGTTTTCATGGCTCGCGAAAAAGCCTCAGGCCCGGCCCAGAGCGTTGACTCAAGTCCGCCTTCGACGGCCAGAGACCCGATGATCCGCCCCTGTGCCGTGTCTGCCAGTAGCCGCAGTGCCTTGTAGAAACTCGACTTGCCGCTGCCATTGGGTCCGGTGATCACGTTGAGCCGTTCCAGCGGCAACGTCAACTCCCGCAACGAGCGGTACCCGGAAACGGCAAAGGTGAGGATCATCGGGTGCAGGTCTCCATCATGGCGGGATACGCAGGGGTATCATGAACGCAAGTTTAGCGGATGCGTATGTCGATTTGGCATCGCCGGGCGATTTTTTCCAGGGTGGAACGGCGCCAACACATCAAATTTTGCCGGCCTGTCCGGGACCGCCATTTTGGCTGGTATGAAACCAAGCCCATAATGCAGGTTCGACGTCTTCACAAAAGGAAAACTCATGGCAAAAGTACGCCACCAGATCGGTGTTGTCGGCGAAATTGATAAGATCTACCGGGCCATGCATGAACCGGCGGGGCTCAATGGCTGGTGGGCGACCACAACCGACGGCATTCCCAGGGTCGGGGAAGTGCTGGATCTTCATTTCGCAGACGTCGTCACATTGTCCTTCCGGATTGAAGACCTGAAGAAAAACGAACTGATCGATCTGCGGTGTGTGTCCGGTCCCGGCCCATGGCAGGATTGTTCGCTGAAGTTCTCGTTGCGCCGCGCCGACGATCAAGTCTGGGTAGGGCTGGAACATGAGAACGAGGCCGCAACCGAGGATGACTTTCTGTATTTCAGCACGAAATGGACCTGCTATTTGCTGAGCCTGCGCGACCTGATCGAAACCGGCAAAGGCCGCCCCTATCCGAACGATGTGAAGATTCATTTGGGCGATTGATATCGGTATGTGCCGGTCCGCAGGTCATGGAAGTCAAGATGGCCTTGTTGCGATATCGCAACCGATCCAATTGGAAGGTATGGTCATAGTGCCTGTCCCTGTGATGCGGGTTCACTATGCGACGGTGCCCCGAGCAACTGTTCAGGATGATCCAAGATGGGCGAGTGGGGAACCAAGCCGGACAATGGTCTCGCCAAAGCGGACCGGGGAAACGAGGGTGTTGTTTCCCGGGCGCGATGCAGCATGCAATGCTGCTTCGCTGAACCGGGACCGTCCCACCCGCAGACGCTTGTGAATGTTGGGCTTTACGCCCGCGCACCCCGCAGTCCCCAAAACCGCGCCACCCGTAGGTGAACATGTTACGGTCGCTGCAAACTCAGCCCAGCCCTGCCAGCGCGCGGACCTGGTCCCAGACTGTCTGTTCCAGATCCACAGGATCCTTCTCCTGTTTGCCTTGGCCGGGCATGCGCGACCCTTCGTCAAGGGCGATGCCGGCCTGGACCTGTGTCAGGCGGTCGAAAAAGTCTCCTGAAACACCGGGGTCCATCAGCAGGTAATATTGTCCCAGATCATGCGGCGACCCCTCGGGTGCCTTCAGCGGCTTGACGTCCCGGCTGACCACCCCGCCGGTCATCCCCGCCGCCAGCAGTTCGGCCATCAGGCCGAAACCCCAGCCCTTGTAACCGCCCATGCTGACGAGCGAGCCCGCCAGGGCCTTCTCCGGATCGGTGGTCGGTTGGCCTTCCGCATCCACGGCCCAGCCTTCAGGAATGCGCTCGCCCGCGGCCTTGGCCATGGTGATCTTGCCCAGTGCCACCGTGGTCGTTGATTGATCGAACTGCATCGCCAACCCGCCCTCGCCATCGGGCACGGAAAAGGCAACGGGGTTGGTGCCGATTACCCTTGTCTTGCCGCCTGGCGGTGCAACGATTGGAGAGGCATTGGTCAGGCCAATGCCGATCAACCCCTCGAGGGCGATCTGTTCCGTGAAGAACCCAAGGGACGTGCACGTGTGGGCGTGCCCCACCGCCAGGCTGGCCACCCCGCATTCACGAGCCGCGGCCGTCGCGTCGGGCAGGGCCCGGGCAAAGGCCGGCTGGGCAAATCCGAATTGCGCATCGACCATCACCGCGCCGGGACGTGGCCGCGAGACGACCGGCTCTGCATCCCCCTTGACCCTGCCGCTGCGCAGTTGCAGGCAGTAGCTTTCCAGGTAGTAGAGGCCACAGATGCGGTTCCCAACGGCCTCGGCCTTGCGTACGGCGCGTGCTACCTCTGCGGCAACCCAGGGCGAGGCGCCGTGCCGCTCCAAAGCGGTCCGGGTCGTTGTTTCGATCTCATCCAATGAAACCTGTGGCATAGCTTCCTCCCATATTCTGAACGGCGCCAATTCAGCGGCTGGTCCCGCGAGCCTCTCTCACGATGTTTCCGCCCGCATCCCCAAATGGCCGCGCATGCCGTTGTATCGCTTGCTTCGAATGCCTGTGTCCACAACAAACGGAAAGGGGGCATGACTGATGGATTGAACTCCGATAAGCGGGAGAGGCAGGCGACTGCTCCAGCCCTTGACAGGCCGGGACACACCGCATCACGCGACCGATGCCAGATTTTCAACGCCAGACCTGAGGCAGCACTCAGGGCCGGGGATCGGGCAGGTGTCGGAAACTCACGGCAAGCCGGTTCCATGCATTCATCATGGAGACGATGAGTGTCAGATCGACGATCTGTTGGTCGGAAAAGTGTTCCTCCAGGCCGTCGTACAAATCGTCGGGCGCGTTGGTCCGGGCAACATTCGTCACCGCTTCGGCCCAGGCGAGGGCGGCCCGCTCGCTTGGCTCGAAGAACGGGCACTCGCGCCAGGCCGCGAGACAATCGAGGCGTTGTTGGGTTTCCCCCGCGGCTCTTGCCTGTGTCGCATGAAGGTCGACGCAGTAAACGCAGCCGTTTATCTGGGAGATCCGCAGTTCCACGATCGCCCGCAACCTGTCGTCGATCGACGTCAGGTGATTGCCGGCCGATGCAAGGTCGTTTACCGCCTTTGCATTGATTTCAAGATAGTCGAGGCGTTCGATCATGGTCGGGGCTCCTAGGGCGGTCGTTTCACAGTTCGGCAGCGATGGACGGAAGAGTTGTTAAGAGTACCGTCACCACCCAACCCGAACACATCCAATTCCGTCAAAAATGAACAGGCCACTATGAGCGCAGATCGGGAATTGTTGATTGAAGCCCGTTCACCAATAGAGTGATGACGCCCTTAGCCGTTTCCGAGGATGAAGAGACGGCAAGGGGAAAAGCTGAGACAACGCAAAACATGTAAAGGGGCCGCCTCCGCTCTCTCAGTACCAACCATGCTATCCCGCTGCGGTTTGAAAGGCTCGCGGAATATGAAATGATGTACTTTTTCTTCTGTCCAGGCGGCGGAACAGGAAGCGGACCGGACACGGAGCGTGTTCCGCCCGACCAGGCGTTCAACCTTCTCACATTTGACTTGAATCAATTCCGCCGGTCCACATGTCGGGCAAGGTTCTGGCGTGCGGGCCGTCATGGATGTCGGGAGATGGTGATCCATCGTTGCTCGGGTTCCAGGCGGAAACTTCCTTCAAAGGGGGGCCGCATGGCACGGTTTGCTTTTCTTCTCACATTCGCAGGGTTGGTCTTCAACCTGCTTTGTTCAACCGAAGCCCAGGCGCAATATCTTGGTTGTTTCAAGGACAACTCAAGTCGCGACATCGCTGCCCGGCACTGGTCGTCAGGGTCGATGACAGTCGGCAAGTGCGTCGCCGATTGCCGTTCCAGAGGGTATCGCTATGCCGGTGTCCAGTACTACACACATTGTTTTTGCGGCAACAGCTACGGCAGACTTGGCCGGGCGAGCAACTGCACCGCAAAGTGCGGCGGTAACAAGAGCCAGACCTGTGGCGGTTCCTGGGCCAATAGTGTCTACGACACCGGTGCAACCGGTGGGGGAAACACAAACAAGCAGGCCTTCTGCCAGCGCTATTCCAATACAGCGATCTCCAAGCAACGCCAGAACTTGTCGCGCCGATGCGGCTTTGGCGGTGGCCGCTGGCAGCTCAATTACAACAACCATTACAACTGGTGCCTGCAAGTGAGTTCCGCGTCGGCTAACAGCGAGACCAATGCGCGTTCGGCGCAATTGCAGCAATGCCGCCCGGCCCAAAACCGTCTGTTCAGGTCCCGTTGGGACAAGGTCGGGGGTCCCGGTGGCGGCTGGACCACGGGTTGGGTCCCCAACCACACGCAACAGGTCTGCGGTCACCAGCATTTAGGTTGTCGCTGCGGGGCAGGCTATTGCGGTAACTATCGTTCCGGTGCCCAGACCTACTGGTGGCCGAACGGTTGTCAGGGTCCGCGCTGGACTATCCGCTGCACGTCAGTGCCGCAATGAAGCTGTGACCGGTGCCATCCGATGCGACAGATGACACCGAAGGGTTACAGACTTTGAGAGGAATTTGAGGAGGGGGCCATGCTTAGAAGTATCGTTGTATCCGTTGCGTTGGGGTTAGTTGTCGGGGTGACTTCAACGTCGTCGTTCGCCACGAAGGTTGGTGACAAGTTTCTGTTTCCGGCAACCTGGACAAACGGAGGTTGCGCGGCCTACTACGGCCAGATGATAACCACAAATCAGGTCGGTCCTGGCGCCACCGGTGCCTTCTATCCAGGGACCGTCATGGTCGTCGGGCAAACCAGGGCAGGCAAATATTCATGCCATGTCCTGCGTTATGCCGTGAAGGATGTTGCCACGGCATTGACCGATGCCTTGAGGAACTGCAAGAAAGCCTATCAGATCAAACCTGAGAGTTGCAGTCCCTGGATCGTCGTGGATTGACTCCGACTCCCGGCTTTGCCTTGAGCGGTCTGGCGCCGGCCATCGGCGGTTATCGCGACAGACCGGGGATATCGGCCTGCTCCACCTTCAAACGTACCTCGACCAGCCCGGCCTCCGAATAGGGCTGCAGGGGGTGCTTGCCCCAGACCGGCGCAGGCCAGGCGGCGTCGTCCCTGTAGCGCACGATGTGATGGACATGAAGCTGCGGGGTCATGTTGCCAAGTGCTGCCACATTCAGTTTGTCGCCGGAAAAAGCCGCCATGATGCCGTTACCGAAGGCACGCGACTCCTCCCACAGGGTGGCATGATCGGTGGGGGACAGGTCGATGGTATCTGAAATGCTGTCGCGTTCGGGAACAAGCACGAACCACGGATAGGTTGCGTCATTGATCAGCAGAACCCGGCACAGCGCGAACCGGCCCATGTCGAGCCCGTCGCGGGCAAGATCGGGATGAAGTTTAAACGGCATGGGCGAGAACTCCTCTGATGTCCGGTTGGACAGTGCTTGACTTGTGATTGTTCGTGTCGCTCGGGCAGTCGGTGTCAGTGTCGATCATGGTCTCAATGGGCCGAGGTCAACTTTAGGGCTGTGTCCAGCAGGACCTGGGCACCGGCGACCAGGGAGTCGTCAGCCGTGTGCTCCAGGGGATTGTGACTGATGCCGTCGCGGCTTGGAACAAAGATCATTGCGGTGGGGCAGATACGCGCCATCATCTGCGCATCATGGCCGGCCCCGGATGTCATGCGGCGGCAGGACAGGCCACGGGTCTCGGCGCCGTGCTCAATCAACTCAACAATTTTTTCGTCAAAGATCACGGGTTCGAATCGGGCGAGCCGTTCGGTTTCGATCTTCACGCCGTCGCTGTGCTCCAACGCCTTCAGGTATGCCGCAAGAGAGGCCTCCGCGGCCTGAAGGGTCAATTCGTCCGGATCGCGCAAGTCGACGGTGAATTCCGCCTTGTCCGGAATGACGTTGATTGCATTGGGTGTGAATTTCATGGTGCCGACTGTGGCGACACTATCGGAGTTTTCAACGGACTGGCGCAGGAAGGTAATCACCTTTGCCGCCGCCAGGCCTGCATCGGTACGCAGATGGGTAGGTGTTGTGCCCGCATGGTTGGCGACGCCGTGAAGAGTGATTTTTTGCCATGAGATGCCTTGCAGGTTTGCAACCGCTCCCATGAGCATGCCTTCGGCCTCCAGCACAGGGCCCTGTTCCACATGGGCTTCGATGAACGCCGACGGCACAATCGTGCCCGGCTCCATGTCACCGTCATAACCGATGCGCTTCAGTTCTTCCCCGAGAACCGTGCCATCGACCCCGACGATTGCGAGGGCCTCGTCAGTGTCGAGACCTCCGGCATAGACCAGCGATCCCATCATGTCGGGCGCGTAGCGCACCCCTTCTTCGTTGGTGAACGCCGCCACGATGACGGACCGGTCGGGTTTCACGCCGGCGTCGCGCATTGCTTCGATGACAGACAGGGCAGCGAGGACGCCGTAGCAACCGTCGAAGATGCCCGCATTGATCACGGTGTCGATGTGGGAGCCCATCATCAGCGGCGGTATCTCGGACTCGACGCTCCAGATCCCGAATATATTCCCCATGCGGTCGATCCTGACGTCGAGACCAGCCGCTTTCAGCCAGGCCACGAACCTCTCGCGTCCCTGTTTGTCTGTATTCGAAGCGGCAAGTCGGGTCAGCGTGCCATCCTTGTCACGGCCGATATCGCCTAGCTCGCGCAATCTCGACAGCAGGGTTGCACTGTCCAGCGTGACTGTGTGGAGCATTCCTAGCCTCCGTATCGGCAATGAATCTGGGTGTGACCCTATCATGAGTGTTGCGTGAAGCTGAGTGTTTTGAGAACCTTACGCTGCTCGGACCGCGTGCGTGGTCGTGGCGCTGCCGTGTAATAACTGTCCCACAAAGTCCTCCGTACATGATGGCAGAAATCTAACCCATCACACTCAGGGACTAAACATCTAGCTAACGGCTGGACTCAATTGCACGGTTTACTGCGCTTTCAAGGTACGCGCAAAACGGCGGATGTCTTCGACCAGGAGTTCAGGTTGTTCGAGGGCTGCGAAATGGCCGCCATGGGGCATCTCGGTCCATTGCTGGACATTGTAGAGTCGCTCCACATACGTGCGGGGCGGCCAGGCCAGCATCTCGGCGGGAAACAGGGCGCAGGCGGTCGGCACTTCGACCCGGCGGTTGTCGTCGGAGAGCACACGTCCGCCTTCCTCGCGCCGGCCGTAGTAGATCCAGGAGGCGGTATTGAACGTGCGGGTTGTGACGTAGACCATGATGTTCGTCAGCAACTCGTCCTTGGAATAGACGCTCTCGATGTCGTCGCCTTGCGTATCTGACCACGCGTTGAATTTTTCCACCAGCCATGCAGCGATGCCGACAGGGCTGTCCATCATCGCGTAGCTCAGGGTCTGCGGCCGCGTCGCCTGTTGGGTGCGATAGCCATCCTGCATGATCTGGTCACGCTCGAATGCGGCTGCCCAGTTGCGCTCCTCTTCGGTCTTGGGGCCTTCACCGTGGCGCATGGTCAGGATGTTGATGTGGATCGCCTGGCAGGCGGGCGCGTGATCGAACCCGAGCCAGGACGAGATCGCACCACCCCAGTCGCCGCCCTGGGCAAGGTAGTTGCGATAGCCCAGCACGTCGGTCATCAGCCCGTTGAGCACCGTCGCCATCCGGCGCGGCCCATAAGGGCGGGGAGGGCGGCCGGAATATCCAAAGCCCGGCAGAGACGGCGCGACCACGTCAAATGCATCTTCGACGTTTCCGCCAAACCGTTCCGGATGGGCGAGCGGTTCGACAATTTCCATGAATTCGACGATGCTGCCCGGCCAACCGTGTGAAATAAGCAGGGGCATCGGGTTGGGTCCGCTGCCCTTCTCGTGGAGAAAGTGCATGTCGATCCCATCCACAGGTGCTGTGAAATGGGAGAAGCGGTTGATCGCCGCCTCCTGCTTTCGCCAATCGAACTCGTTCAGCCAATAGGCGCAGAGTTCCTTCATGTAGGTGAGATTCGTGCCGTAGTTCCAGCCGCCATCATCCGGCATTTCGTGCCACGGATAATTTTCGACACGGCGCCTGATGTCTGCCAGCATTTCGTCAGAAACCGTTACTCTGTAGGGTCGGCAGGCGGTTTGTATTTGGTCGGCTACGCTCAATTTCAACCTCGTGTAATGCTAAGACGCCGACTGGCTTCAACCGTGCGCGGGTTGCGGTGCAAAAAAACGTTGTCCACCTGAACACGGTGTGACGCCTGATGTTCCCGCAACCAGAATTGCCAGATCAGCGAGGTTTGTGGGAGAGACAGTTTTGCCGGAAAAATGGGACAATTATTTCTGCGCCTGTGATCGCGTGCTCAAATCAGCTTCCGCACTTCTTCCGCGATCAGCTTGACACCGTCTTCAAGTTTCTCGACTGGAACAAACGCAAAGCCAAGACGAAGTCCGTTCTTGCGATCTTGCGCGAGATAATACGCCTGGCCCCGGTCGATCAGCACGCCACGCTCGCGCAGGCGCGTGCGCAGCAGGGTCGCATCAAAATCGTCGGGACCGGTGAGCCAGAATGAGGTGCCGCCCTCGTTGTCGTATTGGTCCAGCATACCGAGATGGGTCGAAATTGCACTGCGCATCGCCTGCCACCGACGTTTGTAGCGGCGCTCCAGGTTGCGCAAATGGGCGTCAAAATAACCCAGTCGCAAGAACAGGGCGACGATCTCCTGAATCAGGGTTGGCGGGTGGCGAAACATGGTTCCACGCACAATGCGTGCCTCGCGGATTACGTCGCGATGAGCCACCATGAAACCGATGCGCAATCCTGGCGAGACGGTTTTTGACAAGCTGCCAATGTAAATGACCCTCTGGTTCCGGTCCATCGACCGCAACGAGGGAGAAGACCGGGCCTGAAAGTTCATCTCCGCTTCGTAGTCGTCCTCGATGATCAGAAAGTCCTTTTCCTGGGCAGTGGCGAGGAGTTCCGCGCGTCGTGCTGCAGGCATCGTGACCATGGTCGGAAACTGATGACTGGGCGTCGTGAAGACCAGCTTCACCTCAGCCGGTATGGCTGAGGGGATGATTCCGTCACGGTCAATGGGCACCCCGACCAGTTCGTTGCCGGCCATCTGGAAGGCATTGAAAGCGCCGAAGAATCCCAAATCCTCGACGGCAATCGGGCGATCGAACTGGGCAAACAGCGTGCCGAGCACCGAGAGCGCGTTTTGCGCGCCCAGCGTGATGAGGATCTCGTCGGACTTGGCCACAATGCCCCGCGAACTCAACAAGCGTTGGCGGATCTGTTCGATCAGATAGGGGCTGTCGCTTTCAACTGAATCCCCGGTCCAGAGCGAGACGTTCTTGCGCCCAAGGGCCAGTCGCGAACATTCACGCCAGTCATCTACGGGAAAGAGGTCGGAGTCGATCTGGTTATAGATGAAAGGGTAGGGATAGCTTCGCCAGTCCAGCGGATTGTCCAGGGGAATGAGCGAAGATGGTTTGAATTCGATTGGTGACCGGGTCTCGCCGTCGTCAGTCTGGCCGGTGTCCGGTTTTTCGGGGTACGCGATAACCTCGCGGTTCACGTAGTATCCTGATCGGTCGCGTGCCACGATCAGGCCAAGGTCGATCAGGCGCGAGTAGGCTGCAAAGATCGTGTTGCGCGAAACCCCCAGTTGGTCGGCCATCTGCCGGCACGAGGGCAGCGGCACGTGTGGTGAAACCGCCCTTGCGGATATTGCGGCGCTGACCAGTTCGCAAACCTGGTCGCGCCGGCTCAGGTTGGAGCTGTCCGGCAATTTGCGAAATAGTGGCAAGAGGTGGTTCATCGTACGCTACCTTTGCTGCAGGGAGGATGCGCTGGCAGATCAGCCGCACCCGGTTCGCTCATACCTTCTAGAAGTGGGATTGCCGTGCTGCAACGACTGTCCCTTCTAATCGCATTATCTGTCACTTTTCGCGCCGCGTACATTGCTGATTATCTGGCCCGTGAAATCGCAACCCTTGGGAGGATGATTGTACAATGGCATTTCGGAACACTTTGAAGATGGCGGCGGCAGCACTTGCGCTGACAATGATGGCAGACGGGGCTTCGGCAGAGAAGGTTCTCAAGCTCGGCACAGTGGGTCGCCTGGGCATGCCGATTGGCGATGCCATCGACCAGGCCCTGATCCCGACACTGGAAAAGGTGTCCGGTGGCAAACTGAAGATCGAACCGCATTATCGCGGCTCTCTATGCGGCGAGCAAAAGTGCGGTGAACAGGCCAACCAGGGTTTGCTGCAGCTGTGGACCAGTTCGACGGCAAATTTCGGCAGCTTTGGCACTGAACTGTCTATTTTCGATCTGCCTTACATCTTCAAGAGCATTGAGGATGCGGATCGCATCTCGAAGGAATGGCTGTCGGACAGACAGTGTGAGCTTGCGGCCAAAACCACCGGGCATGTCTGTCTGGTCGTCTATTCCAGCGGAGGTTTCCGTCAGCTTGCCAATGCACAGCGCCCCGTCCACGTGCCCGACGACATGAAAGGCATCAAGTGGCGTGTGACCAAGAGCCCGATCGAGTACACCCTGATCAAGAACTGGGGTGCCGTACCGGTGCCATATGACTGGACCCAGCTCTATCAGGGTCTGCAAACCGGGGTTGTTTCCGGACAATACGTGGCCGTGCCCTGGCAGCACATCGCCAAGCTGCACGAAGTCGCAAAATACTTTACCGAAATTGGCGGCTCATGGTCGGGCAATCAGCTTTCCATGGATATCAACCAGTACAATGCACTGACCGACGAGGAAAAAGGATGGCTGCACACAGCGGCAAACGCATTCGGTGAAAGGGTGCGTGAACTTGACCGCAAGTGGGTCGAAGACGGCGAGACGGCGATCAAGGCTTCGATCACCGAATGGTACACACCGTCCGATGAGGAGCTCGCGAAGTGGCGCACCGGGGCAATCGCTGCCTGGCTCGATGCAAAAGGCAAATTTGACCCTGCAATTGCCGAGCGCATCCTCAAGGATCAGGGCATGGACAGCTTCATCGCCGACCTGAAGAAGGCTGGCGCTCTGTAAGGCGCAGTCTAGCGATGCAGGCCCTCGCGACCGGGGGCACGGAGGGACACATGGTAAATGTGTCCCTCTGCGCGTCGCATGCGGCGGAATTTCGATGTTTCAGATAGTTCTTTTTGCCGGGTGATCCCGGTCCATCATTCGCGGGCACATTAGACAAAAATTCGCAATCATGATTTGTTTCCCGGTGAAGCGTTTGCGCCGGGAGACCTTGACCACGATCACCACAATCCGGTGACAGCAGGGCAGTTGCTCAATGGAAATCCTATTACTTCTAGCGGTTCTGGTGCTCCTGATCCTTGCCGGGGCGCCGATCGGCTTTACGCTCATACTGATCCCGGTCGTCTACATAATGATAACCGACGCGGCGCCGCTGATCCTGATCCCGAGCCAGATGTTCAGCGCGATCGATTCGGTGCCGCTGACGGCAATTCCTTTCTTTATGCTGACCGGGGAACTGATGACCAGTGCCACGATCACGGATCGGCTGGTTGAACTCAGCAAGCGCATCATCGGGCGGATGCGTGGCAGCATGGCGCAGGTCAATGTTCTTGTGAGCATGTTCTTCGCCGGCATGAACGGGTCGGTCGTGGCCGACACTGCCACGGTGGGGTCGCTAATGGTCCCGGCCATGAAGCGGGCGGGTTACCCGCCGGCGTTTACGGCCGCCATCACGGCCGTGAGCTCGACCATCGGCGGGATCATCCCACCCAGCATCATGATGATCGTGCTGGCCAACGCCGGTGGCATTTCCGTGGGAGCGTTGTTTGCAGCGGGCATCATACCGGGCATCCTGATCGGTGCCATTTTGATGATGATCAATCACGTCATTGCGGTGCGCCACAATTTCGAGCGCAGCGAAGAACCCTTCAGCTTGAAATCGGTTGCTGTGGTGGGGTACAAATCGTCGTTCGCGCTCCTCATTCCCATCGTCCTAGTGGGTTCGGTCGTGGGCGGCATAGCCGGTGTGGTTGAAGCCGGCGCGCTGACGGCCACCATCGCCATGCTGGTGGGACTGTTTGTCTACCGCACGATTACCTGGTCCAACTGCAAGGGTGCCTTCGTGCGCGCGTTCCGCAACTCGGCAATGGTGTTCATCATCATCGCCGCATCCGGCCCGTTCAGCTGGCTGCTGACCTCCCTGGGTGCCAACACCCAGCTGGAAGAGTGGTTGTTGAGTTACGCCGACAATCCCTTGTTGTTTGCACTGGCCCTGGTTGCGTTTATCTGCCTGCTCGGCATGGTGATGGATTCTGCCGCGAACATCATTGTCGTAGGACCCGTCCTCGTCGATGTCATGGTGAAGGCGGGTTATCCGGATGTGCAGGCCGCGCTGGTCGTTGTCGTGGGCTTTCTCATCGGCTCGGTCACGCCCCCGGTGGGGGTTGCCTATTTCACGGCCAGTGCCATAGCCAAGGCCCGGCTGGAAAGCGTGGCGATCGCAATGTTACCGTACCTGGTGGCCCTGTTCGGGTTGCTCTTCCTTCTGATCATGATACCGGACATCACCATGTTCCTGCCCAAGCTGATGGGGTTTGCAAAATGAGAACCACAGGTTGCAGCCATACGATCGGCAAGGTGGCGCGCTGCGTTTGTCAGGGAACAAGATGAACGGGATGCCTCGCACTCTCCAGATAATCGACCGGCTGGTCCACAAGGTTTTGACGGCCTTCTGCGGAATATTGCTGCTGCTCATGGTCGTGTTCACCGTCTACTCGGTGGTCATGCGCTACTATTTCGAAGACCCGCCGGTCTGGGGTGATCTGCTGACCGTGCTCAGCAACATATGGCTGGTCTTCCTGGCACTGGCGTTGACTGTGAGGGATCGCGATCACATTGCGCTCGATCTGGTCTACACGCGCCTTCCGCTCAGGTTTGCCTTCGCCGTACAGCAGTTCTGGTCGCTGGTGATTTTCGGTTTGGGTATCATCATTCTGCTCTATGGCCTCCAGGTCGTCTCGACCATGGGCGGCAAGTACTGGGAGATGTGGTATTTCGCCTGGGAAGATGGCGGGTTTGTCTTCAAGCCCAACTACATGCCCAAGAAATATGCCATGACGATCCTGCCCATCACAGGTGTACTGATCAGCATCGCCGCTTTGATGGCGGTGCTGGAGGACTCGATCCGATACGCCAATGGCACGTTCCGCCTTGCCGGAAACGACGACGTCGACGTGGACGAGTCTCAATAGTCGGTGGCCTGATGGCGCATTCCGGTGTTGTACTTCAAGGGTTGAATCGGATATCTCGACCAAATGTCGAAGCGCGCAATAGTCGTAACCGGTCTCCCCGCGAGCGGAAAGTCGACTGTTGGAAGGCTGCTTGCTAATTCCAAAGGCATTGCATTTTTGGATAAGGATGACTTCCTCGAGGCTCTGTTTGAAGAACGCGGGGTTGGGGATTTCGCCTGGAGACGAAAGCTCAGCCACGAGAGTAACGAGCAATTTGCGAATGCTGCTCGAAGAAGCCAAGGTTCGGTCGTCCTGGTGTCCCATTGGCGTCCACCGAACGATGATGGGCCTTCCGGCACGCCCACCGAATGGCTGAATACCGCATTTGGAGCAGTCGTCGAGGTTTTCTGCGATTGCCCGGTAGACGAGGCAACCACCCGTTTCATGACAAGATCGCGCCATCCGGGCCATTGCGACAAGGACCGTCGAATAGACGAGGTTCGTCGAACGTTCCAGGGATACGCGAAGACGTTTCCACTGGGGATCGGACCGGTTGTCCAGGTCGATACTGCGCCGGGCACGGATCCGGACATCAGCAGGGTGGTTTCAACACTGGATAAAATGATCTGATTGCGGCAGTCCGTGGACTGAAACAGGCACTCTGGTCTTCCCCCGTTTTAGTGGACGGTTCAAAAAGATCCGTTTGACTGTTCTTC
Organism: Hyphomicrobiales bacterium; assembly: GCA_021775835.1. The sequence goes on from JAJFHC010000181.1 coordinate 20,379, forward strand.
GAAGTCAACCGGGCTGATGTTGCCAAGGGCCGATTTGAAGTGACCACTCATCGCTACATTAAGCGCCTCTGAAAGACATTCTAGCTTGTTGCCGGTTTGATTCGAATGGCAGCTATTGGCGGTGAGCTCAACAGGTGGACGGGCGCAGACAGCCTTACGCCTCCGCGATGCGCTCAACCTGGCAGACATAGGCCCGCATGGGCACCGATCCGCTGACCGGATCAACCGCATCGTGGCCTATCAGGAGATTGAAGTTTGCCGTCTGCGGACCGGTCGCCGGATACCCGGGAGCGTCGATTTCGGCGCAACCCTGCCACCATCCATGCTGGCCACAGACCACGTCCGGAGCGAGGGTCTCGTCAAAACGCGCCCGTGCCCGGGCCCGGCCGCTGGGGGTCTCGACGTGGACCCAGTCACCCTCGGAGATGTCGCGCGCGGACGCCGCATTCGGATGAAGGTCGACCAGCGGGTCGGGTGAGCGCCGTCGGAGGCTCGGCAGGGCGCGATGCTGACTTTCGCAAAAAAGAGTGTCCTTGGTGCAGGTCAGGATCAAGGGAAAGCGTGGTGCGAGCTTCGGCTGGGAACGAGGGCTCACAAGCGGCTCTTCGTAATCCGGCAATGGGTTCTGCCCATGCTCAAGGAGCCTTTCCGAGTAAAGCTCGATCCGGCGAGACGGCGTGTTGAAGCCACGGGGGGCGTCGCCAACCTGCTCGGCGAATTTGCGATAACGGGTCTCCAGCGGCACGCGAATACCCTCGGGCGTTGCCCGCAGCGCCTCAAGGGTCACGCCGGACGGCGCGAGCAGCGCTTCAAGGGCGCGATCAATGTCACCATTCCAGAAATGATCGCCGAGGCCCATGCGGCTGGCGAGATCGAAGGTGATCTGGATGTCGGAACGCGCCTCTCCGCGCGGCGCCACCAGCGGCCGGCGAAGCTGCACCAGAGAGCACGCGTCTTCGCTGATCTCGAAGCCGATCTTCAACCCTTCCGCCTCGAAAGGGCTCGTGGCGGGCAGGACGATGTCGGCGTGGTTTGCGCTCGGGTTCAGAAACAGATCGACATGCACGTGAAACTCCAGCGACTGGAGCGCCCGCTCGGCCGTCGCGCCATCCGCATGGGCCAGCATGAGGTTCGAGCCAAAACTGACAAGCCCGCGTACCGGATAGGGCTCGCCCTCCAGGATCGCGCGATAGATGTCGGCCGACGAGACATGGCCGAAACGTGCCGGTCCCAGGGCCCGCTCTGCAAGACCGAGCGTTTTGGCGCGCTGTTCTTCAGGAAGGAGGTCGTCTCCCAATATGTCCGCTGCAGGGACAGTGGGAAACTCGACATTCCCGCCCTTCGCGTCGTAATTGCCGGTGAGGGCGTACAGGAGACCGATGGCACGCGCAATCTGTGTGGCGTTCGACTGTTGCTCAAGGCCGCTCCAGGCCATGTATGCAACCGGACGCGCATTCCATAAAGCCTCGGCAGTCCGTTCAACCTGTTCTGCGCCGACAGTGGTGAGTTCTTCCACGGTGGCTGGATCAAACCCGTCGCAGATATCAGACCATAACTGGAAAACCGGACGGCAGGTCACCGATCCTTCCGGCGTTTCAATGTCGAACTGTCCGAAGAGCGCTGGTTCGTTGTCGCCGTCACCAGGACAGGCGACCATGGGCGCGGCTTGGGATTCGGACCAGATCACAGGGTTGTCCCCAGGACCGTCCAGGCCGATATCCCCAGCCCCTAGAAGTTTCTTGGTATCCTGACGGACCAGCATGGGCGCATTGGTCCAGGATCTGATGAAGCCGGTATCATACCAACCGCGCGAAATCATCACATGGCAGAGCCCAAGCGCCAGCGCACCATCGGAACCGGGGCGCACCTGCAACCACTCATCGGCCCGGCGCGCCAGCCCGGCGTTGCGCGGGTCCACCACGATCAGCTTTGCGCCCCGCCTGGTCGCGGCGACAGCAGCCGTGGCGTGGGCAATCCGGGAGACCGTCGGGTTGTATCCCCAGAACAGGATGCACCCGGCATTGTCCAGGTCCGGCATGACGCCCGCCGGCAGGGAGGTGCCGTAGGAATAGGTATTGGCAAGCCATCTTCCCCAGCCGCAAAGCTCCATGGAAACGGCCTGGTTCGGGCTGCCATAGGCGCGCCGCAGACGGGTCACCCAGGCGTGGCAGTCTGAAATGGCTGAGGTCGACGGGGACGCGGTGTTGAAGACGACGGTCTCAGGCCCGTGAGTCTCGGCCAGATCCCGCAGGCGCCCGGAAATTGTATTGAGAGCCTCGTCCCAGCCAATCCTTTCCCATCCCGGGTCAGAAGCATCCTTCGGCTTGGTTCTCTTCATGGGATAGAGCAGCCGGTCGGAATGGTAGACCAACTCCGGCGCCACTTTGCCTTTGATGCAGAGCGCCTGGCCTGTGGGATGGTTCGGGTCCGCGGAAAGCCCGGTCAACCGCCCATCTTCCACGGTCGCGGTCGCACCGCAACGCGAAATGCAGAGCGCACAGAACGTCGGCACTTTTTCTACAGCCATGTGATTTTCCTCAGAACAACGTCGCTACTCTCAATATCCACTCTGCAACAGAACGGGCAAGATTTCATCGCCACGGACTCCTCCTCCTCCATAGACAGGGCATTTGAAGAACTCAGGCACAAGGCAATAAGCACTTTGCAATCAAATACGTACCGCCAAAATGATGTAAAAAATATTGCATGCTTTACTATGTGAAAGTTTTATTACATAATGGCACTCGATGTTAGGGAGTGCTAGGAGTGGACACGTCCGTTCGCCAGAGATTGTCAAAATGGATTGGGGACGGCTCCAAGGCCGACCGCGCCATCGCCAGCTATATGCTCGGGCAGATCAACACAATTGCTTTTGAAACAGCGGCAAGCATCGCCGAAAAAGTCTCGGTCAGCGAACCAACCGTTGGACGGTTTTGCCGTTCGCTCGGTTACAAGAGTTTCAAGGATCTCAAGAGCCATCTCAAACAGGATATCGGTGACAAGCCGTGGCTCATCAGCGATCGCCTGAAGGAGTTTCAACGTCGCGCAAAGTCCGGTGAGGACCAACTTGCTCAAGGGTTGGAGCTGGAAATGGCGGCACTCGTTCAGGTCTATGAACTGGCGCATACGCCCGAGTGGGCGCGTGTGGTCCGACGGCTTGCCTCTGCGCCGGCTGTTTTTGCAACGGGGCTCCAGACCGAGCGTGGCATGGCCCAGATATTTGTCAATCAGCTACAATATCTGCGCAGCCGCGTGCATCTGGTCGACCTTGCCAGTGGCAATTTTTCCGAAGTCCTGATGCCGGAGAATGCCGGTTCCTGCCTCGTCATCTTCGAGGCGCGCCGCTACTCCCGTATGGCACGCCTGCTCGCTCAGGATGCCAGGGAAATTGGCATTTCCACAACACTTGTCACCGATGCGTATTGTGACTGGGGCCACGACCTCGTCGATGAGATGTTTGTTGTTCCGACCGAATTTAATCTGTTTTGGGAGTCGACTGCCCAAATGGCAAGCCTGGCCAATTTGTTGGTCAATGGCGTGTTCATAGAACTCGGTACAAGAGTCGAAAACCGCATGAACGAAGTCTCAAGGCTCTACAGCCGTTACACGGGTTACGTCGGCGATCCGGCAGGCCCGGCTTCGGGAGGGCATTCTTAAGCGCATTGCATATCCGATAATCATAATTACAAGGAATACCAAATGCGACATCTGATCAAAACAGGCCTTTTATCCTCATCAGCACTACTATCCGCCAGTGTCATTGCACTGGGCCTTTCGTCCATGGCCATGGCTGGACAAGCGACGGTGGCTCTTCCAACAGGCGAGCTTGGTGCAACATCCTACGACCCCATCCGGTCCAGCAATCTGAACTCAGTGACATCGCTGATTTATGATCGCCTGGTCGAACAGGATGCCGATCAATCGTTCCACCCGCATCTAGCGACCTCCTGGGAGGAGAGCGCAGATGGCATGACCTGGACATTCAAGTTGCGCGAAGGCGTGAAGTTTCACGACGGCGAGCCATTCAACGCTGAAACCATTGCGTCATGGATCCCGGATTTCAAAGACACCGAAAACGCCTATCTGGTGAAGGCGATCGAGAAGGTCGAAGTGGTCGATCCACTGACAGTGAAATTTGTCATGGCAAGGCCCGAACCAAACCTGCTTTACAATCTTGCCAGCACCTTCATGGGCATCCCCGGTCAAAAGTCCTATGACAGCCTTGGCAAGGACTATGGCGTCTCAACGGCTGTGGGAACCGGTCCGTTCAAACTCACCAAGTTTGAAATCGGCCTTGAAACCGTTGTCACGCGAAACGACGATTACGCCTGGGCGTCCGGCCTGTCCGTCAATCAGGGTGCGGCACATCTGGACAAGGTCACCTTTCGTGAGATCCCGGACCAGTCCACTGCATTTCTGGAGTTGAAAACCGGCGGCATCGACGTGCTCATGGGCGTGCCGACCGACTTTCTGGCGATCTTGAATGCCGAAGCAAATGTCGGTGTTATCACCATGGCCGGCACGGGTATCAGCTATATGCCGATCAACACCACATCGGCCCCGTTTGACGACATCAAAGTGCGCCAGGCAACGACACTGGCAATCAACCAGAAAGCCATTTTGGACAACATCTACAAGGGCGTTGGCTCACAAGCGAACCACTTCCTGATCGACACACTACCCGCCGGTGATGTGAAGTCTGAGCTCAAGGTGAACTTCGACGCGGTCAAGTCCAATGCTCTTCTTGATGAGGCGGGTTGGGTGAAAGGCGTTGGCGGCGTGCGCATGAAAGACGGCGCACCGTTGCAGGACAAACTCTTCACCAAGAACGACTCGGACCTCAAACGGCTGACACAAGTGGTCCAGGCACAACTCAAAGAAGTTGGCATGGACGCGGTAATAACCGTGTTTGATTCAAGCACGATCCGCGACGAGTACAAGAAGAACAGCCATCAGTTGGCCGTGCGCAGCTATGACTGGAACAATTCAGACATTCTGGAATGGTTCTTCTCCGGGACGCGCCTTGGATATCCGAATGTCTCCATGTGGACTGACGAGAAATCTGAATCGCTCAAAGACGTGGCGATGACCAAGTCAACCACGTCGGCGGAGCGGATTGCCAACTTCAAGGCCTATCACGAACACCTTTTGTCTCAGCATTTGTTCGTGCCCCTGTATCAGCCGGCACAAAACATAGCGTTCAACAAGAGCACAG
>JAJFHC010000182.1 GCA_021775835.1 Hyphomicrobiales bacterium
CGCCGTCGAAATTGTACGCCGGTGGTTCATGCTCACCGAGGTTGAGCATTCGGCCCAGTGACCGTTTTCGTATTTCGTTGGCTAGCGCCGGCCAGTCCCGTTCAAGCCCATAGCGGACAGCAGTTTGGGCGAGGGCGGTGCTGAAACCCGTGTGCCAATCCAGGATTGTGCCGCCGGTGTCAAATGTCAGTGCCTTCACGCCATCGAGCGACATCATCGCTTCTCCTGTTTCCTTCTTGAAGCAACTAGTTGCTCCACACTCCCCGGAGAATGTCAACAAACACTCCCGTGGGCCCCATTGCTTTCCCGAAATCCGAGAAGCCTTCGGAGGGCGTGGCACGAACCTTCTGACCGATCAGGTAGGGGATGACCTACCCGTCGGGCGAAATGATCCTACAAATATGAGTTTGTTTTCCCCTTACTCCGGGTGTGTGCGAAGCGCGGAATTTCTGAGAAGTTGCTTGGGCGGATGGGACGGTCGTTGATCGCCCAGCAGGTTGCCACCAGAATCTTCTCTCTCAACGGTGGTCGACCAGGCGTTTCATCGGTCCGGGGCCCCATCCGCACCCTTTTCCCGGGTTTTACCCGGACGTCCTGCCGGACAAACCCGGTTTGTCTCCGGCGGAACAGCCCTTTGAAAAACGGAGTGCCGTCATGACCCAAACAACACATCTGTTCATTCCCGGACCAACGAATATTCCCGATATCGTCCGCCGCGCGATTGACCTTCCTATGGAAGACATGAGAGCGCCGGATTTCCCCGACCTTATCCTGCCACTGCTCGAACACCTGAAGAGGGTGTTCAAGACAACCACCGGCCAGGTGTTTGTATTTCCATCGTCCGGCACCGGCGCGTGGGAGGCGGCTGTGACAAACACGCTGTCCACCGGTGACAAGGTCCTGATGTCCCAGTTCGGCCAGTTTTCCCATTTGTGGGTGGACATGTGTCAGCGACTGGGCCTCGACGTCGATGTTATCGATGTGCCTTGGGGGGAAGGTGTCCCCGTTGAGGAGTATGCCAGAAGGCTGGAGGCCGACAGATCCCGCACGATCAAGGCCGTTTTTGTCTGCCACAATGAAACAGCCACAGGTGTTTGCAGTGACGTGGCAGCCGTCAGACAGGCTCTGGATGCGGCGGGTCATCCGGCGTTGCTGTTTGTCGATGGCGTGTCCTCAATCGCCAGTATCGACTTCCGAATGGACGAATGGGGCGTAGACCTGGCTGTCACAGGCTCCCAGAAGGGTCTGATGCTTCCCGCAGGCCTCGGCATTCTGGCGGTTAGCCCAAAGGCCTTCGAGAAGGCGTCGTCGGCAAACATGAACCGGTGCTACTTCGATCTGGACATGATGCGAACGGCCAATGCTCAAGGCTATTTCCCCTATACGCCGGCGACCACGCTGTTGCGAGGTTTGAGATGTTCCCTGGATCTGCTTAACCGAGAGGGGCTCGACAACGTGTTCGCCCGGCATCACCGGATCGCGGAGGGCGTGCGCCGTGGCATCGACGCCTGGGGTCTTGACCTCTGTGCAGTTGATCCGAAATGGTTTTCCGACACGGTAAGTGCCATCTGCGTGCCTGACGGATTTGATGCAAACCAGGTCATCCAGCGCGCCTACCATCGGTATGGTCTGTCGCTGGGAGCTGGATTGTCGAAAGTGGCCGGCAAGGTGTTCCGCATCGGGCATCTTGGGCAGGTCAGCGAAATCATGGCTCTGTCTGCACTAGCGGGTGCCGAACTCGCCATGTTCGATGTCGGTTTGCCGGTGGCTCCCGGCAGTGGCGTGGCTGCCGCCCAACGGTACTACGGTGAAAGCATTCGTGACGAACTTCAGATTGCCGTTTGACAAACAGACAAGAAATTCACTCCTCACCATTCATCAAGGGTTCAACCATGTCACACACACTCCATGCGACGGTCCGTCAGCGGCTTCACAGAAGCGAACTGGCAGTTCCCGGTTCCAACACGACAATGATCGAAAAAGCCGCGAACTGTAACGCCGATTACATATTCCTGGATATCGAGGATGCGGTCGCACCTCCAGACAAGGAACAGGCACGAAAGAACATCATCGAGGCCCTGAATGACATCGATTGGGCTGCCAAGGGCAAGACAGTGTCAGTTCGGATCAACGGACTCGATACCCATTACATGTATCGCGACGTGATCGATGTGGTCGAGCAGGCCGGTTCGAGGCTGCACACCATCCTGGTGCCGAAGGTGGGCGTGCCTTCGGATCTTTACCTGGTCGAGGCACTGGTAAACCAGGTCGAGATGGCAAAAGGGTATTTGAACAAGATCGGCCTTGAAGCCCTGATCGAAACGGCTCTCGGCATGGCAAACGTCGAAGCCATAGCCCAGGCCAGCCCGAGGCTGGAAGCCATGCATTTCGGGGTGGCCGATTATGCCGCGAGCTGCCGGGCCCGGACGGTCAACATAGGAGGCCTGAACCCACACTATCCCGGCGACCAGTGGCACATGGCCCTTTGCAGGATGACGGTTGCCTGCCGGGCCTATGGCCTGCGTGCGATTGACGGACCTTTCGGCGATTTCAATGATCCGGACGGGTATCGCGATGCGGCGCGTCGGGGGGCTGCAATCGGGATCGAAGGTAAGTGGGCCATCCATCCCTCCCAGATCGATCTCGCCAATGAAATATTCTCGCCACCGGAATCCGAAGTCGTACGGGCGCAACGCATTCTTGATCTGCTTGCGGATGCGGAAGCTTCGGGCAAGGGGGCTGTTGCCCTGGATGGCAAGATGATTGACGCGGCATCGGCTCGCATGGCCCAGAACGTGGTCGCCATGAACCAGCAGATATCGGCAACCACGACAGCATCCGTGTTGTAACCCCAGTTCGAAAGCTCAAGACAATGGATATTCATGAGTATCAGGCGAAGGAACTGCTCAGCGGTTTTGGCATTTCGGTGCCACGCGGCGGGCTGGCCTATAGTCCCGAACAGGCGACCTACAGAGCCCGGGAGATCGGGGGATCGAAATGGGTCGTCAAGGCCCAAATCCATTCCGGGGCGCGGGGCAAGGCAGGCGGCATTCAGGTCTGTGAAGACGATCGGAGCATTTGGGATGCGGCCGATGACATGCTTGGCCGCAAGCTGGTGACGAACCAGACCGGGCCACGCGGAAAGATGATCTACCGGCTCTATGTGGAAGAAGCCGTCGACATCAAGCACGAATTCTATCTGGGCTTTGTGCTCGACCGCAAAACCGAGCGTGTCATGGTGGTCGCGTCTTCTGCCGGCGGTATGGAGATCGAGGAAATTTCCGAACAGGCGCCGGATTCCATTCTCCGCGTCAGCGTTGAACCGGCGGTCGGCATGCAGGAGTTTCAGGCACGGGAAATCGCGTTTGGACTTGGACTGGAATCAACCCAGATTGGCCAGGCAACACAGGTTCTTATGGGGTGCTACCGCGCATTCCGCGAACTGGACGCGACCATGGTGGAAATCAATCCACTGGTAACGACGGGTGACGGCAATCTTGTCGCACTCGACACCAAGATGAGTTTTGACGACAACGCCTTGTTTCGTTCGGCCCATATCTCGGAGTTGCGGGACAAGTCACAGGAAGATCCCCGGGAAACCTATGCCGCGGACCGGGGCCTCAGCTATGTGGGTCTCGATGGTGAAATCGGCTGCATCATAAATGGTGCGGGGTTGGCCATGGCCACGATGGACATGATCCAGCTTGGTGGCGGTGAGCCTGCAAACTTCCTCGATGTGGGTGGTGGTGCATCACCCGATCGCATCGTCAAGGCCTTCCGGTCGGTTCTCGCCGACGAAAACGTCAGCGTGCTGCTCGTCAATATATTTGCCGGGATAAACCGGTGTGACTGGGTGGCGGAAGGCGTGGTCAAGGCGTTTGAGGAAGTCGATGTCAACGTGCCTGTGGTCGTCCGGTTGGCGGGAACCAATGTGGAGGAAGGATTTCAGATCCTTCGCGAAAGCGGGCTTGCGATCGGCATTGCCGAGACCCTTGCCGAAGCAGCAGAACTGTCTGTAGGCGCCTGGCGCAACGTGTCCGCACAAGCGGCGTGAGACCCCTGAACACATAGGAGACATGACCAATGTCCATTCTGATCGATAAATCGTCGCGGGTTCTGGTTCAGGGTTTTACCGGCCGGATCGGTGCTTTCCATGCCCTTGAGATGCTGGAATACGGTACCAATGTTGTTGGCGGAATTACGCCCGGCAAGGGCGGCATCACCTTACATGACCGCCCGGTCTTCAACACCGTCAAGGGTGCGGTCGAGGAAACCGGAGCCAACACCAGCATCGTTTTCGTGCCGCCGCCTTTCGCCGCCGACGCCATCATGGAAGCCGCAGATGCCGGTATCAAGCTGTGTGTCTGCATTACCGACGGCATTCCGGCCCAGGACATGATCCGTGTGAAACGGTACATGCGACGCTACCGCTCGGAAGAGAGAATGCGTCTGCTTGGCCCCAACTGTGCCGGGATCATCACGCCGGGAGAGGCCATGGCGGGCATCATGCCGGGGCATATCTACAAGCAAGGCCGTGTCGGAATTGTCGGGCGGTCCGGGACCCTGGGTTACGAAGCAGCGTCTCAATTGAAGGACTTGGGGATCGGCGTTTCGACCAGTGTCGGTATCGGCGGGGACCCGATCAACGGGAGTTCGTTCAAGGATATTCTCGAACTGTTCGAAAAAGACTCTGAAACCGATGCTGTGATGATGATTGGCGAAATTGGCGGGCCTCAGGAGGCCGAAGCGGCGGAATTCGTCCGCGATCACATGTCAAAGCCGGTGATTGCCTATGTCGCGGGTCTGGCCGCACCCAAAGGCCGGACAATGGGGCACGCCGGTGCGATTATCTCGGCTTTCGGTGAATCTGCGCAGGAGAAGGTCGAAATCCTACAGCACGCGGGTGTGGCTGTTGCGCCGAACCCTTCCGTGCTTGGATCTACCGTTGCGTCGGTGCTGGCATCCTCGGAGATCGCTGCCTGAGGCAGACCAACAACAAAAAACCCCGCCAAGTTATGGCGGGGTTTTGCTGTTATTCAGAAGTCTTCAGGACTTATTGGCGAATACCTTCAATATGCAGGTCGAGATAGACATTCGCGGATGCCGGACCCAGATTGTAAGTGATGCCGTAGTCCGCCATCTTGATCATTGTCGTCCCTGCAAAGCCACGACGGACGCCGCCCCAGGGATCTTTGCCGCCGCCAATGTGTTCGGCATCGATGGCGATGTCCTTGGTCACACCGTGCATCGTCAACTTGCCGTTCACGACAGCCTTGCCGTCACCCTTGACGTCGATGGATGTGCTTTCGAATTTCGCCGTCGGAAACTTGGCGACATCCAGAAAATCAGCCGAGCGGATATGATTGTCGCGTTTTTCGTGGTTCGTGCTGACGCTGGTCGTATCGATATCGACCACGACTTTGGCTTTGCCCGGGTCCTTTTCGTCAACCGAAAACGTGCCTGTGAACTTGTTGAATCGGCCCGTCAGCCAGCTGTATCCCAGATGCTGGACCTTGAAGTTGATCGACGCGTGGGCACCAGCTGAATCAATCTTGTAGTCTTCCGCATGGGCGGAAACGCTCATCAGCATTGCCGTTGCGAAAACGGTACCAAGTATTTTGTTAGCAGTTATCATTTCAAATCTCCCGCAGGGTTTTATGATTGGGTAAGGGGAACCGGTTTGGTACGTACGGATGAATGCCTTTCACCGCGACGTAAGCGGCGGGATATTATCGGATACAAATTTTGACTTCCATTCACCAGATCGTGAAGTCATCAATTAGTACTGGCGACCCTAGAGTTCCTCGGCGCGGGCCATGAAATGATTAATGATCCGATCCAGGACAACGCGCTCTTCATTGCTCAGGTCGGCGAGCAAGGTATCTTCGTATCCCAGGGCCTGCGGTACAATCTCGCGATAGGTTCTCTCGCCGGCATTGCTCAACTTGAGATAGGTCTCCCTTCGGTCATCCTTGTTGGGTGATTTTTCGATCCAGTTTTTGTGGGCGAGGCGCTGCACGGCGCGGCTGACCTTGATCTTGTCCATTTCCGAGTGCGCAGCGATGTCCTTGGCGGTCCTCATGCCAAATTGACCGAGCGTCGCCATTACCCGCCACTCGGGAATCGTCAGGTCGTAGGTTTGCTCGTACCGCCTTGCCAGTGTCTTGCTGATCCGGGCTGCAAGGACGTTTAGTCTGTAAGGCAGAAAGTTCTCGAGTTGCAGTGGAATGGTTGAATCGCTTGGCATGGACTGAGCCAGCCTCCGAACAGTTTCAGATGAAACTATAATACGGTAGTGATGCAATGCGGTACAGCCCGCATTGGATTATGCCAGCACGGCCGGCACGGAGAGAAAACCGCGAAAACGGACGCGCCCGCCTCGCACCGGTTTGCCGTGCAGCTGATAATCGGGGAACCGTTCCAGGAAACGCCCGATGGCGATTCTGCCTTCCAGCCTCGCAAGGCTAAGACCGGCACAGGTGTGCGGTCCGGAGGCGAAGGCCAGGTGCCGGTTTGGTTTTCGTGTGATATCCAGGCGATCCGGTTCGTCAAACTGTGCCGGGTCCCGGTTGGCTGCCCCTATGCACAGGGTAATGCGTGTGTCTTCCGGCATCTCCACATCGCCGACAACCACCGTTCCCGTCGTGATGCGGTTGCCCAACTGGTTGGAGCTTTCGAAGCGCAGGAACTCCTCAATGGCTGGTTCTATCAGGCTCGGTTCCTCGACAAGCCGCTGGCGTTGGTCTGGCCACTCGGTCAAGGCAACCAGTCCGTTGCCGATGAGGTTGGTTGTGGTTTCATGCCCGGCATTGAGGATGAAGATACAGTTCTGCAGCAACTCGACTTCACTCAGTCGTTCACCGTCAACCTCACCTTGGATCAGACGTGTCAGCACGTCCGTGTCCGGGTCACCGGGCTTGCTCCGCCTGTGGGATACCAGCCGTTTCAGGTAGGAAACGAATTCCGTAACGGCCGTATTGCCCCGATCCTCTTGTTCGCGGGTCAGGGTCGGTTCCAGCGCTCCAAGGATCGCAAGCGACCATGCGCGCAACGGCGTGCGCTCAGACTTGGGCACATCAAGCAGGTTGCCGATCACTTCGATTGGAATGGCGGATGCAAAGTCGTCGATGAGATCGAAGTCGGCGTTATCTTCCGCCCGATCAAGCAGGTTATCGACAAGACGCACCAGCCCCGGTTCCATCCTGTCTATGGCGCGTGGTGTCAGTGCCCCGACAATCAGTTTGCGCACCCGCGTGTGTAGCGGCGGATCGCTGAAGACCAGACTTGTCGTGTGGTGTTCGAACAATGGGGAATCGCCGTACTTGGGGCCAAATTCCTTCTTCTTGTCAGAACTGAACTGCCGGGTGTCCCGGTAAATGGACAGCAGATCGGCATAGCGCGTCACAAAATACGAACCGTCCGGACATAAGTGCACCGGCGATCTGCGCTGCAGGGTTTCGTACGTCGGGTAAGGATCCCGATAGAACGATTCGGGCAGGGACCTGGGATCGAACGCGGTCAACAACAGTTGTTCTGCATCGTTCTCAGGAGGTGTCATGACGATCCCTTGTGTCTTTTGATTGCCGCAGTCATCCAAAAGTATATTGCATTTGGCAAGCGGAATGTGTTGCCCTTAGGCATGTGTTCCAAAACCACCCCAGACGATGAGCCGTCCCGGTTCGTCGAGACTTACCTGCCATATCTCCTGGCTCAGGCCGCCCAGAGGACAAGCCTTCCATTCCACAAGATTCTCAAAAGCATGGGGATCAAGGAAAGCGAATGGCGCGTTCTGGGCACGCTTTACGATGCAGCTAACGGGATGGGCGTCACTCAACTATCCAGACATGTCCTGGTTCCGCAGCCGACATTATCGCGCCGGCTCGATCATATGGAGAGCCGGGGTCTGGTGACTCGTCTGGCCGGAGCCCATGACCGTCGCAAGGTGGCGCTGACGTTGACTGCAAAAGGTCGGGAAACCGCCAAAACACTGATAGATGCGGCTCTTGCGCACGAAAAAGTGGATACGGCGAACCTAAATGGTTATGAATTACAGGAGCTTAAGCGGCTTCTGACTGGGCTGGTCGAAGAGTGAGATTCGCAAAAGTATTTTATATATCAAATTATTCATTTGCATGGATTTCTGAATTTGCTATCGTAGTATTGCTGTCTGGGTGGACAGACGTGAGATGGGGACAGAGATGCTCAACGACCGAATCGAGCGACGCTGGATAGAATCCTTTGTAAACGTGTTCCGGCTTTGCAAAGTCGAACCGGGCGAAGCCGTTGCCATTCTGTCGGAAACCCAATCACGTGATCTCAATGTCCATTTGACCGAACTTGCCCTGCTTGAACTGGGCGCGAAGCCGGTTCACGTGCGTGCCGTGACGCCCCCCCAAAGTGCGCCGGTTCCCGTCAGGTCGACCGGGGGTTCCCAGACGTTGAAAAATCATCCCGGCATCCTTGCTGCCTGTGCCGCCTGCACCATGGTGGTGGACCTCACTGTCGAGGGACTGCTTCACGCGCCGGAACTGCCGGGTATTTTGAAGTCGGGCCCGAGAGTGATGATGATTTCAAACGAGCATCCGGATGCCCTTGAACGCCTTGCACCCGATCCGAACCTCACCAAGGAAGTAAAAACGGCAATCAAGATGTTGCGCGGCGCCAAAGAGATGACCGTGACTTCGAAGGCCGGCACCGACCTTCGTGTATCGATGGAGGGCGCTTCAACGGCCGGTGTCTGGGGCTACACAGACAGGCCAGGGACTGTTGCACACTGGCCGGCCGGGCTGGTGGTTTCGTTTCCAAAAGTCGCAAGCGTCAATGGTCGGCTTGTGCTCGACGCCGGTGATGTCAATTTGACGTTCAAGCGTTATCTCGAAAGTCCCGTTACCCTCACTATTGAAAACGACTACGTCACCGACATCAGTGGCGAGGGGACTGACGCCGAACTCATGCGGCGATATTGGTCAGTATGGGACGACAAGGACGCCTATGCGGTGTCCCATGTGGGCTGGGGTATGAACCCGAATGCCCGTTACGAGGCCCTCACTTTCTATGATCAGCGGGACACGAATGGCACCGAGGTTCGTGCCTTTGCCGGGAATTTCCTGTTTTCCACCGGCGCCAACGAATTTGCCGGACGGTTTACCGAGGGACACTTTGATCTTCCTGTTCGTGGCTGCACGATCACCCTGGATGGAATCGTGGTGATCCAGGACGGCGATATCGTGCCGGGGATATTTGCATGAAACCGGCACTTGTATTTGTCCACGGCATTGGCGGTTCATCGCGTGTATGGCCGGAACAGGTGCGGTACTTCCAAGATCGTTACACGGTCTTGTGCTGGAACATTCCAGGCTATGGCGGGCGCAGTTTGCCGGATGAATTCAATTTTGAAGCGATCGCCCGGACGCTCGTGGGCGACCTTCGTGCCTTCGGATTGGAAAAGTGTGCCCTGGTGGGCCATTCCTTCGGCGGCATGATTGCTCAACAGGTGGCACGCGATTGCCCGGAGATGCTCAGTCATCTTGTGTTGTCCGGGACAAGTCCCGCCTTCGGACGCCCCGACGGGGATTTCCAGAAACAGTTTGTTTCCGAACGACTGGGACCATTGGACGAGGGCCGGACCATGGCAGACTTGGCACCGCATATCGTCAAGTCGCTTGTGGCCCCCGGTGCGGATCCGGAAGGGATGCGTGTTGCGGAAGAAAGCATGGCAGCGGTTGCCACCGAGACCTATCGGGCGTCGATGAAGCTGCTGGTGACTTTTGACCTGCGGGCCGAATTGGGTGCGATCAATGTGCCAACTCTGGTGCTCGCCGCCGAACACGATGCAAGTGCGCCGGTGCCGATGATGAAACGGATGGCCGAGCGCATTCCCTCCGCAACCTTTGCCGAGATGCCGGCGGCCGGACATCTGGCCAATCTCGAACGGCCGACCGTCTTCAACGAAACACTGGACAATTTCCTGGAGGGTAATCTCAATGGCTGATACGGCGCGGACCCCGGAATTGAAGCTCAGCGGCGATGCCGACCGGGCAATGTTTGACCCGACAGCGTTCCGGCTAACCGACAAGGAGGCACGGCTTGCGGAGAAAGCCCGCCTGCTTGGGCGCGAGCTCTTTGCCCCCAGAGCTTCCCAATGGGACCGTGACGCCATTTTCCCGTCGGAAAACTACAAGGACATGCACACCCATAACTTCCTCGGCATATGCGTGCCGGAGGCGGACGGCGGGGAGGGTGCGGGCTTTCGGGCTTACTGCCTGACGGCGGCAGAAATCGGCCGCTACTGCGGCGCAACGGCACTGACCTGGAACATGCACGTTTGTTCGTGTCTGTGGAGCGGCACGCTGGCTGACGATCTCGACATGTCTGACGAACAGCGGGGAGATCACAAACGTCGACGCGCGATCCACTACAAGCGGATTCTGAATGACGGGGCCGTCTACTCCCAGCCTTTTTCTGAAGGCAGTTCGGCAGCCGCCGGGTTCAGCCCCTTTGCGACCCAGGCCCGCAAGGTTGATGGCGGCTACAGGATTTCGGGCAAGAAAATCTTTGCGTCACTTGCCGGGCACGCCGACTATTACGGTGTCTTGTGCACACTCATTCACGAAGGCCAGAAACCCAGCCGGCGCGATACGCTGTACCTTGCCATTCCGGCCAAGGCTGAAGGCGTCTCGGTTGTGGGAGACTGGGATCCGGTCGGGATGCGGGGAACAGTGTCGAGAACACTGCTCTTCGACGATGTCTTTGTCGATGACGATGCCCAGTTGATGCCTCAGGGCGTCTACTTTCAGGCCGCGTCATCGTGGCCGCACATGTTTCTCACCTTGTCGCCAACCTATATGGGCATCGCCCAGGCGGCCTACGATTTCACGGTTCAGTATCTGCGTGGCGAAGCGCCGGGAACGCCGCCGGTGAAACGCCGGATGTACCCGACCAAGCAACTGGCCGTCGCAGAGATGCACACGAAGCTTGAATGCGCCAAAGCAATCTGGTTTCAAGCCATCTCTGAGGCCGGTAGGTCGCCCAGCAAAGAGCAGATCCTGCGGGCCTATACTGCGCAATACACCGTCATGGAGACTGCCAACGATATTTGCAGGCTCGCCATCCGCACCTGTGGCGGTCAATCGATGCTTTGTGCCCTGCCGCTTGAGCGGCTTTACAGGGACAGCCGGTGCGGGTCCCTGATGCTGCCCTGGACTGCCGAACTGTGCATGGACAGGATCGGTCGTGAAGCCCTCTATGAGGCTGGCGAAACCGATGACTGATATGGGCCATATCGGCCGTTGGATCGCGCAACACGCTGCCTTCACACCAGAAAAACCCGCAATCGTCTTTGGTTCCAGAAAGACTTCCTACCAGGCCTTGAACGAATGGAGCTGCCATCTCGCGCATTGTCTTGCCACCAAACATGGCGTGACCAAGGGAGATAGGGTCGCCTATCTTGGGCTGAATCGGCCGGAAATGGTCGCACTTCTGTTTGCCTGCGCAAGGCTTGGCTGCATCCTGCTTCCTTTGAACTGGCGGCTTGCCGAGGCAGAACTGACATACATACTGGACGACAGCACACCGACACTCATTGCTTGCGATCAGGAGTTTGAAGGGACCGCCATCAGTGTGGCCGGCCGCATTCCCGTCATGACCGCGCCGGACCTGGATTACGACAAACTGTCTCAGCGCACCAATGTGGACGAAATCAACGAGGGCATCGAAGGTGACCCGGTCTTGCTCGTTTACACGTCCGGAACCACGGGTCGTCCAAAAGGAACGGTTCATACCCAAAGATCGTTGTTTTTCAACGCGTTGAACAGCGTGCACATGCACACATTTCATCCAGACGACAGAGTTCTCGTGGTTTTGCCCCTGTTTCACGTGGGCGGGTTGAACATCCAGTTGACACCGGCACTTTATTGCGGTGCAACGGTTTACCTCCACGAACGCTTCGACCCGGAAAACACACTTCTGGCCATTGATCGCGACAAGCCGGACCTGGCTGTTCTGGTGCCAGCGACCATGGAAGCAATCCGGCGGCATGGGAATTGGGAGACAAGTGATTTTTCCAGCCTGCGGATGCTGACAACAGGGTCGTCGATTGTCCCGGTCGACCTCATCGCGGCGTTTGAGACCCGGGGGATTTCCGTCGTGCAAGTTTATGGCGCCACGGAAACATGTCCAATCGCTGCCTACCAAACGCCGGGAGAGGGGGTATCACATCCCCTGGCAACGGGGCGAACCGCTTTGCACAATGAAATCCGGCTTGTTGACGGCCAGGGCCTGGCCATAGATGAACCGCTGAAGGATGGTGAAATTTGCGTGCGCGGGCCAAACGTTATGCGTGGGTACTGGAACCGGCCCGACGAAACCGCGCAGGTCCTTCGCGACGGCTGGTTTGCCACGGGGGATATCGGGCACATCGACCATGACGGTCATCTGTACTTCAAGGATCGTATCAAGCGCGTGATCATATCCGGCGGTGAGAACATCTACTCAGCAGAGATAGAGCGGGTCCTGGGGACGATCGCCGGCATAGAGGAAGCGTGTGTCGTGGGCCGTCTTGACGAACAGTGGGGCGAAGTGCCGGTTGCCGCAATAGCGCGAAAAAACGGGTCGACGGTCGACGAGCGCGACATTGTTCCCGTGATGGAAGCTGAACTTGCTCGTTTCAAGCATCCCAAGGCCTACACATTCGTTGACGCCTTGCCGCGAAATGCGATGGGCAAGATCGTTCCTGAAGACGTCGTCAGGTTGATCGAAGAACGCAAAAGGGAGGGTGTCTGAAGACCACTGGCAATTGCCAAGGGCTGGCAACAACGCAGATATTGCATATCCCTTGCATTGCTGATAGTTACAAACGCAACTAATTTGCAATTGGCATTTCCGACCGTTGGCATGCCACAATCAGAAACACAAAACAAAAGACTGTAAACAGAGGAGGGATACCATGCGCATACTGAATAAACTGTTGGCAACTGCCGCGGTCGTTGGAGCGGTGATCACGGCCGGAGGCCTTTCGGCGTCTGCCCAGGAAGTTCTGAAAATTTCCAGCTGGATACCGCCTCACGCCGTCAACAAGGTGATCTTTCCGCAGTGGATTGCGGCGATTGAAAAAGCGACGAACGGACGCGTTACCGGCAAGATCGAGTTCGGTCTCGCGCCGCCTCCCGGCCAGATTGATCTGGTTGAAGATGGAACCGCCGATGTGGCCTGGATCTTCCATGGCTACAATCCGGGTCGGTTCGTGACGACCAAACTGATTGAACTGCCGGGATACAATGGCGATGCGGAAGCGGCTTCGGTTGCCCATTGGCGTGCTCATGAAAAATACCTGGCCAAACTCAATGAACATGAAGGCGTCCGTGTTATCGCCATGATGACCCATGGACCGGGGCAGGTTCATATGCGTTCGGCGGTCAAGAGCCTTGCTGATCTTAACAACAAGAAGATCCGTATCGGTGGCGGCGTGAGTGCTGATGTCGCCAAAGCTCTCGGTGTGGTCGGTGTGCAGGTGCCGGCGCCAAAGGTTTACGAAACTCTCAGCGGTGGTGTTGCTGATGGTGTCTGGATGCCGATGGAAACCAACAAGAGTTTGAAGCTTTTTGAAGTGGCGCCCAACACGTACATGATGCCCGGTGGCCTTTATCGCGGATCCTTCTCGATCATCATGAGCGATGCGGCTCTGGCCCGTTTGTCAGAGGAAGATCGGGTGGCTGTCCTGTCGACGACGGGTGAAATGCTTTCTGCGAATGCCGGCAAAGCCTGGGCGGATGCCGACGTGATCGGGATCGAAAATGCCAAGAAGACTGGCGTGACTCTGATGGAAGCAAGTGCCGAAGATCAGGCGAAATTCGCTGATATCGCCAAGACAATTCGCGCAAAAGTCATCAAAGAAGTGACGGACAAGGGTGCTGACGCAGCGGCCGCCGTGGCTCTCATTGAAGACACCATGGCCAACTACAAGAAGTGAGTTTGGCGGGTGTCTCGACACTCTTTTGCCCAACGACTTGAACGGGCCGGCTCCTTGCTGGCCCGTATCATTCTGTTTCTAGGCGCCGCCGTCATGTTCTCGATGCTGGTCCTGACCTGTGTCGATGTTTTCGGCCGCTATATTCTCAATGCACCGGTCAACGGGAAAACCGAAATCACACGCCTGATGATGGCTGTTCTGATATTTTGTGCCTTGCCCGTCGCCAGTGCCAAAGGGGAACAGATTACCGTGGATCTGCTGGACGGCCTGTTTCGAAAGAGGCTGGCCGTTGTCCGAGACATCTTCGTGGATCTGATCAGCGCGGGTTGCCTCTTTGTCATGGTCGACTGGTTGCTGTTTCGGTCCGAACGGCTCTACAAGCGTGGATATGTGACAGATTTTCTGGATTTGCCGCTCTATCCCATTGCCTATTTCATCTCGTTCATGACGTTTCTCACCGGTCTTGCGATTGTCGGCAAACTGGTCGTGGACATTCTGCGCCTCAAGGATGGGGACCCCGGTTCAGCGGATGATGCTTCCCTACAGGACACTTTTCATTAATGGAAATTTCCCTGATCGGATTCGCGGCAGTTCTGGTGCTGGTCTTCTTGCGGTTACCGATTGCGTACGCCATGGGACTGGTGGGGGTCGTCGGTTTCGCCGCCATCAACCACTGGAACTGGAGGGCGTCCCTGTCCCCGGCGGCGGGTACCATACTCGACACGGTGCAGACGGAAAGCCTGTCTGTTGTGCCGCTGTTTATTCTAATGGGTATGCTGGTCAGCAAGGCCGGTTTGGCCAACGACCTCTACAAGGCATCCAATGCCTTCCTGGGACACCGCAAAGGGGGACTTTCCATGGCGACGATCGTCGCCTGCGGGGGGTTCAGCGCCATCTGCGGTTCAAGTCTTGCAACGGCTGCAACCATGTCAAAGGTCGCCATGCCCCAGATGCGGGCTTACGGTTACAGCGACGAACTCGCGACGGCCTCAATTGCCGCCGGCGGGACACTTGGCATCCTGATTCCCCCCAGTGTAATCCTGATCATCTACGGGATCATGACAGAATCGAGTATCGATAAACTGTTCCTTGCCGGTGTGATCCCGGGCGTTATCGGTGTCCTGTTCTACCTCGGTGCGGTTCGCTGGACGGTGTTTCGTAATCCTGCAGCCGGTCCGGCCGCGGAAAGGTCGAACTGGAGTCAGCGGCTGCATGCATTCAAGAATGTTTGGGGTATCGTTCTCCTGTTCGTTGCGATCCTGGGCGGAATCTATCTTGGCATCTACACCACGACTGAAGCTGCTGGCATCGGGGCGGGCGGTGCGTTCCTGATAGCCCTGCTGCGGGGAACGCTTACCTGGGCTAGCCTCCTTGACGCCCTTGTGTCGACAATCCGGACGACGGCCACATTGTTTTTTGTCCTGATTGGAGCGCAGATATTTCAACGTTTCATTGTCCGCGCGGGAATGCCGGAAGACCTGTTGGCCTTCGTCACGGGCTGGGACGTCTCGCCAATGGTTGTGATGATGCTGATCCTGCTGGTCTATATCGTCCTGGGATGTGTGTTCGAAAGCCTGTCGATGCTGCTTCTGACAGTCCCTGTCTTTGCCCCGCTTGTTGCCGACCTCGGTCTCGTAACCGGTGACAGTGTTGCCGCGACACAGGAACTCTCCCTGATCTGGTTCGGAATTATCGTGGTGGTGGTAACGGAGATAAGTTTGATAACGCCACCGGTGGGACTCAACGTGTTTGTTTTGCGGGGCGTTTTGGGGGACGTGTCTACGGGAACCATTTTCAAGGGCGTCACGCCGTTCTGGATAGCGGACATCTTCCGTCTGCTGCTGCTGGTGTTCGTGCCGTGGCTTGTTCTGGTCATTCCGATGACCATGAAGCCGATAGGTCTCTAGGCTCCCCTGATTTCCAGATTTCTACTCGAGAACTGAAAGTCTCCCAGGTGAATTGGACCCATCAAATCCGAACCGTTGGCACCATGACGGCACTTAACTTTGTCTGTAGTTTGGACTTTCGTATGAGCCAGATGTATGCATTGGTAACAACTGTTCGGAGGTTCCCGGATCATTGAAGTGAATGATTGCGGGCTGACGACGCATGGAAGGTTCATTTTGTTTCGTTGGTTATGGGGCGCGGAACAATAAACCTTCTCATCAACTGGTTTTATGAATTTGGCCAAATGCTGAAAACCTGAACGACCGACAGGTTTGCAGTCAAAAATCAGGCTAATAAACGCAGGCTCAAGCCTGCACATTGTCAAGATAGTAAAAGGAGGGATTCCAGATGAAACTATCAAAACTCTTTATGGGTACATGTCTTGCGTCGGCCATGATGGCCGGCGGCGTTGCCCAGGCTGCCGATGTCGTGATCGGTGTTCCAAACTGGCCATCAGTTCGTGTCACTGCACACGTCCTCAAGGTTGTGATGGAAGAAAACCTTGGTCTCGAAGTTGAACTGCAGAATGGCACCAACCCGGTTGTCTTTGAAGCCATGGATTCCGGCGCCATGCACGTTCATCCTGAAGTGTGGATGCCGAACCAGGTCAACCTGAACAAAAAGTTCGTGATGGAAAAGAAATCCGTCAGGATGAACCCCAACGGGGTTGCTGGCGACCAGGCCATGTGTGTGACCAAAGGTACCGCGGAACGCACAGGCATCAAAAACCTGTCCGACCTGACCAATCCCGACATGGCGAAGAAGTTCGACACGGATGGCGATGGCAAGGGTGAAATCTGGATCGGCGCTGCCGGTTGGGCTTCTACCAATGTTGAAAAGATCCGTGCCAAGTCCTACGGCTATGCGGAAACGATGAAGCTCAAGGAAATGGACGAAACTCTCGCCTTGGCTGAAGTCGACAACGCGGTTGCACAGAAGAAGGACATCGTGTTCTTCTGCTACACACCACACCATATGTTTGCGCTTCACGAGCTGGTCATCCTCAAGGAACCAGCTTACGACGCCGCAAAGTGGACGGTGATCCAGCCTACAGATGATCCGCAGTGGCTTGAAAAATCAGAAGCCGGTGTCGCCTGGAATACAGCATTCCTGCACATTCACTATGCTGCCGGTCTTGAAAAGGCGCAGCCTGCTGCCGCCAAGATGCTTTCAAACGTCAAGCTCGACACCGATACAGTGTCAGCCATGACGTATGCTCTTGTGGTCAAGAAAGCCGACCCTGCAGAGTTTGCCAAGAAGTGGGTGGCTGACAATGCGTCAACCGTCGACTCCTGGTTGAAGTAAGCACTAAACGAAATTGGACGGGACGGTGCTCAGCAAAGGCGCCGTCCCGACTTCCTGGTAAATCCGGGAACAAGATTCAACAAAGCGGCGCTATGATCGGCCTTGGGAATTCTTGTAGCTGATCGACTTACCGGGGAGGGTGTTTCGTGAGCGAAGACGTCATCATACTGGAGAACGTCTGGAAGATTTTTGGGGATCGCGCCGACGAGGCCATGAAGGCCATTGAAACACGCGGCTTGTCAAAACCTGAAGTTCTGGAAGAATTTGGATGCGTGGTCGGGATCGCCGATTGCTCGTTTACCGTGGGACGCGGCGAGATATTCTGCGTCATGGGGCTTTCAGGTTCCGGCAAATCCACAATGGTCCGCCATCTCAATCAGTTGATTGCGCCGACAGCCGGAAAGATATCCGTGCTGGGCAAGGATATGATCAATCTTCGGGGCGAAGAGTTGAGGGAAATGCGCGCCATGCACATCGGCATGGTGTTCCAGCATATGGCGCTGTTGCCGCACCGCACCGTGCGCGACAATGTCGGTTTTCCGCTGCAAGTGCGCGGCGAACCCAAGTCGAAACGCTGGGATGTGTCGCAGCACTGCCTCAACCTCGTCAATCTCGACGGGTACGAAGACCGGTTCCCCAGGGAGCTTTCGGGCGGCATGCAGCAACGCGTCGGTCTGGCCCGCGCATTGGCGTCCGATCCGGAAGTGTTGTTGATGGACGAACCGTTTTCCGCACTCGACCCGCTGATCAGGCGTCAGCTTCAGGACCAGTTCATGGCGTTGTCTGCGGAACTGAACAAGACGACAGTCTTCATCACCCATGACCTTGACGAAGCCATCCGGATCGGAAACCGCATTGCCATCATGAAGGATGGCCGGATCGTTCAGATCGGAACACCGGAAGACATCGTCACCAAACCGGCAGATGACTATGTGAAGGACTTTGTTGAAGGGATTTCCAAGCTGAAGCTGGTTTTTGCCCATTCGATAATGGAAGACCTTTCGTCCTACAAACTGGCGGATGGTGAAGACCTTACAAAGTCCCCGCGTGTGCCACATGATACGGATCTCGATCACCTGATTGATGTCGCGACCACGACCGAACATCCGATCGTCATTCAGGATGACGGTGGAGCCGATGTCGGCGTTATCAACAAATCAACGCTTCTTAAGGGCATCCAGGGGGGCAAAGCATGACCGACACAGGCTTGGAACTTGGACCAAAATCACTGGAATCATCGACCAGCGAGTTCGCCAAGGAAAATGAAAGCTATTACTCTGCGGAATTCGCAAAGATTCAGGGCACTACGGGGTTTGCCTGGTCATGGAATACCATGGCGGCAGTTTTTGGACCGTTGTGGGGTGCGTTGCGCGGTGCCTGGGGGTTCTTCTGGACATTTCTAGTCGTGGAACTATTCGTCTGGGTGCAGATCGGCCGAGGTCTGTGGGGCGAACTGGGAGCGGACAAGCTTGCGAAATACGACAAGCTGCTGGCTAATATCGCCAAACGCGAGCAACAGGCGAAAGACCTGATCGCTGCCGGCGATCCGGTGGAAGCTGAAGCCAAGCTCAACATTGCGGGCAACCTGAAGCGTGTTGCAGAAACGGTGTTGAAGGAAGCTGACGCGGCGGCGTCTGAAGCCACCGGCATTCTGATAACGGGTCTCGTTCTTCTTGCTGTCGTGAAAGTGATCGAGGGTTTCTACGCCAATGTCGCTTATGAAAAGCAGTATCTGAAGTGGCGGGCAATTCCTAACGTGCAGTCCGGTCAGAGCCGTGCCAGTGCGGCATTCGGCGTCGTATTGATGATCGCCATTTGGCCTCTCACATTGTTCAGGTTTACCGTCACCAATCCCGATGCAAAAGTCGGGAAGCTCATGGAATCCGTTTTCGGTGGCAGTTTCACGATCACCGAATTTCCGGTCAAAAAGGAATATTTCGCACCGCTGGCCACTTGGCTCGATGGCGGGTTCGACTGGCTTGCCAACAACTTTGGCGATGTGTTCGACGGTATCACAAAGGGAATCAAGACTGTATTGGACGGTCTGGAAATCCTTTTGATCGACACGCCGTGGCCGGTTGTCATGGTTGTTATCGCTGTCATGGCCTACAGGCTTGCAGGAATACGGGTCGCAATATTTTCGGTTGCCTCTCTTCTCTATCTTGCATTTATGGGGTTGTGGGAAATCTCAATGATCACGGTCGCTTTGATTGGCGCCGGTGCCTTCTTGTGTGTGCTCTTTGGTATTCCCCTTGGTATCTGGTTTGGCAAGAGCAAGCGTGCCTATGCAATGGCGGAACCGGTGCTCGATTTCATGCAGACCATGCCGGCCTTCGTGTATCTTATTCCGATCATTGCCTTCTTCGGCACAGGTAAGCCTCCAGGTGTTCTGGCTACGATCATTTTTGCGATGCCTCCGGTGATCCGGTTGACGGCTTTGGGCATGCGTGGCGTTCCCGAAGCCACCAAAGAGGCGGCCGTCGCGTTTGGCTGTTCGAAATGGCAGCTTCTGCGCAATGTGGAAATTCCGTTGGCCATGCCGTCGATCATGACCGGCATCAACCAGACCATCCTCATGAGTCTGTCGATGGTGGTGATTGCCTCGCTGATTGGTGCTGAAGGCCTTGGGGCGTTGATCCTCGAAGCCCTTCAGTATGCTGCCAAGGGCCAGGGTCTGCTGGGCGGTCTGGCGATTCTGTTCTGTGCCATGGTCATCGATCGTGTGGCCCAGGGCATGTACCGCCGGAAACTGGAAGGCAAGTAAACAGCGTCAAACGACAACGCCTAGTCGCCCGATTCGTTTGTACCGTTTCGGGCGGCTTCGTGTTTGTTGGCTGATTACAGACAAGATTTTTATGGTTTTATTGGCGCCAGAATGAGTGTGTTTGTGGCCCTATGACAAAATGACACTTGCGAACGGTCATGGGCTGGCACTATATGGCGGTTAGTACAGGCGCTTTCTCCGGGAGAGAGCGCCTTTCTCTGTTTTCCGAAATGGTGTTTTATGGATTTGCGAAATATCGCCATCATCGCGCACGTCGATCACGGCAAGACAACCCTCGTCGATGAATTGCTCAAACAAAGCGGCGCTTTCCGCGACAACCAGCAGGTTGCCGAACGGGTCATGGACTCCAATGACCTGGAACGCGAGCGCGGCATTACGATCCTTGCCAAGTGCACGAGTGTTGCCTGGGAGAACGACGGCGATCCGGTCCGTATCAATATCATCGATACGCCCGGCCATGCTGATTTTGGCGGTGAGGTCGAACGGATACTGTCGATGGTCGACGGTGTTCTTCTTCTTGTTGACGCTGCTGAAGGGCCGATGCCGCAGACGAAATTCGTGACCTCCAAGGCGCTGAAGCTGGGCCTCAAACCGATTGTCGTCATAAACAAGGCGGACCGGCCCGATGCGCGGGCCGAAGAAGTTCACGGGGAGGTCTTTGACCTTTTCGCAGCACTGGATGCCACTGAAGAGCAGCTTGATTTCCCGGTCCTGTTTGCCTCTGCGAAACAGGGATGGGCCCGCCTTGATGTGGAAGACAAGGGCGAACCCAAGGACATGTCAGCGCTATTTCGCACCGTTGTCAGCAATGTTGAAGCCCCTCTGGTCGCCACGACCGAGAACAGGGCCCTGCCGTTTACCATGCTGGTCACCACGCTTGAGGCGGACCCTTATCTTGGACGCCTTCTCACCGGCCGTATCGAAAGTGGTCGGCTGAAATCAAATTCAACGATCAAGGCGCTGTCTCGGACCGGCGACACGATTGAGCGGGGCCGGGTGACCAAAGTACTCTCGTTTCGCGGCCTTACCCGTCAGCCGATTGAAGAGGCCGAGGCCGGCGACATCGTCACCATTGCCGGGCTGCCGACGGCCACTGTTGCCGACACATTGTGCGATCTGGCTGTAACCGAGCCGATTGCGTCGACACCGATCGATCCGCCGACACTGGCAGTTACGTTCATGATCAACGATTCACCGCTTGTGGGCCGCGAGGGCGCCAAGGTACAGAGCCGCGTTATACGCGAACGCCTATTGCGCGAAGCAGAAGGCAATGTGGCGCTTAAGGTCAGTGACACAGAGTCCAAGGATGCTTTTGAAGTCGCCGGCCGGGGTGAACTTCAGCTTGGCGTTCTGATCGAAACAATGCGGCGCGAAGGTTTTGAATTGTCCATCAGCCGTCCCCGCGTTCTCTTCCGTCATGATGAGACGACCGGCCAGCGCATGGAACCGATCGAAGAGGTGTCGGTCGACGTTGATGATGAATATAGCGGTGTCGTGATCGAGAAGGTGGCGCTCCGCAAAGGCGAAATGACCGAAATGCGGCCTTCCAGCGGTGGCAAGACGAGGCTCGTATTCGATTGCCCGTCCAGAGGTCTGATCGGCTACCACGGTGAGTTTCTGACCGACACACGGGGTACCGGCATCATGCACCGGGTCTTCAAGAGCTACGGTCCCTATCGTGGCACCATTACGGGTCGTCGTGTTGGCGTTCTGGTGTCCAACGGCGACGGCGATTCCGTGCCCTTCGCCCTGTGGAACCTGGAAGAACGCGGACAGTTGTTCATTGGCGCCGGCGAGAAGGTCTATGAAGGCATGATCATTGGGGAAAATGCCAAGAACGACGATCTTATCGTGAACCCGCTGAAGGCCAAGCAACTCACAAACATTCGTGCGGCCGGCAAGGACGACGCGGTTCGTCTGACCACGCCGAAACGTTTGTCACTGGAGCAGGCTGTGGCTTATATCAATGACGACGAACTGGTTGAAGTCACGCCAAAAAGCATTCGTTTGCGAAAGCGATATCTCAACGTTCACGAGCGCAAACGTCATGCCCGCGAAATGGAAGTGATGTAGCGCCACCGGTTAAACGAAGGGGTGCGCATTCGGTTCCTTGGAACGGACGGCATATCTCCTGAAGATCTCGGAATAACCGTCGAACAGATAACCCTGGTTTTCCGCAAGCAGCGTCTCTCTTTCGCGCCTGACTAAGGCGGGCAGACGATACCACGCCTCTCGTGGATACTTGTGGTGGGCGAAATGCAGGTTGTTGTTGAGATAGAGCAGCGCCCATACCGGTGATGCGTCGACGATCACCGTGCGGTTGCCAACCTGTTCGCTGGCCTGATGTTCGGCAAAACTGCGCAGCAGGATCAGGGACGTGGCGGGGTAGGCGAAAAACACCACATAGTTCCAGACGGATATGTCACAGATCCAGACAATCCAGATAAAGAGCGGCACCATGCCCGCCAGATGCAACAGCCAGGGGCGCATCAGGAGGTTCGGCTCGGTCCTAAGCAAGCGCAGTTCCGACAACGCATAGGTGACACTTGTGAGGGCAGGTCCCAAAGTAAGCCGCCCCAATACTGTGTTGTTGAAGGCGAGAAATTTTTTGAGCAGTTCCGGTGTTGCAGTCCAGTCCGTTTGCGACCGGTAATAGGATTCCGGGTCTTCGTAAGGGTCGGTGAGTTGTTCATCGTGGTGATGGCGTAGATGCAGCGCTCTGTATCGTCGGTACGGGTAAACCAGTGCAAACGGGATCGAGATCAGAACCTCGTTGAACCAGGCGTTCCGGGTCGGATGGCCGTGAAGCACTTCATGCTGAAGCGATGAGTGTAGAGCCGTCAGATAAGCCGCCACGGGCAGCACGATGAACCAAGGCAGGACGTTGAAATAGAAGCTCACTAGTCCCAGGCCAACGTGAACACCAAGAGCCAACCACAGAGTTGGCCATTCAATCTTTGTTTCAGGTTGCTGCAGTCCAGCCCCTCGCGGTGTTCTCACGATTGTACCCCATACCTGTCATACCCCTGACATTTTATAGCAGCCGGGTCACTGTGATCACAGGACGGTATGCACACATACTGTTTACACTAGTGACCAATTTGTTCTATTGAATACTTTAGTGAACACTTGGCATTTGGAGTTGGACCGTGGACAAACGTGACGCTGTCATAATATTCAGAGATCGCCTCAACGAAGTGATCCGCCGTTCCGGCCTCAACCGTTCTCAGTTTGCCCGAAGGGTTGGGCTTGAACGATCCACACTGACCCAACTGTTGTCTGACAAGGCTGTGCGACTTCCCCGTTCCGATAGCCTGCTGGCCATTGCCACTGACCAGCAGGTCAGTCTGGACTGGCTCCTTGGGCTCAGCCAGAATGACGAGGTAGCGACACAGTTCCTGCCCAACCTTGAGGTTGCGGAAGGCGCGTGGGGACCGGCTGACGAGCGGTTGTCCGGTTGGCATCGCGAGGCGGTCGGCTACAAGATCCGTTATGTGCCCTCCACATTGCCGGATCTGCTCAAGACGGACGATGTCATCCGGTTCGAACATGGGATGGTGTCCAGTACGGCATCCGATGCCCGAATGGCGGAAGCCGCCGACCGCCTGGCCTACAGTCGAAAACCGGAAACAGACATGGAGGTCTGCAGTTCTGTTCAGTCACTTGTGTCTTTTGCGCACGGGGAGGGGATCTGGGCGCAACTCGACCGGGCATTGCGCCTTGAGCAGCTTGAACGCATGTCGGGTCTGATGGACGAACTCTATCCAACGTTTCGCTGGTTCCTGTTCGATGCGCTCGAGGCATATGCAGCCCCCTACACCGTGTTCGGCCCTCAGCGAGCGGTGACCTACATGGGCAACATGTACTTCGTGTTCAACTCGACTGAACATATTAGGATACTCAGCCGCCATTTTGACGGATTGATCCGCGCCGCCGTCGTTCAGCCGCCCGATTGCGCGGATTACATCCGAAAACTGATGCCGGGCGTGTAAGGCTCCCTCGATGCGACGATATCAACGCTCCAGGACCACGACGGCCCCCCCTTGACTGACCACCTCGTCGTCCTGGTTGTGGAAGGTCAAGCCCAGGCTCAGATCACCCCTATCGGTTTTCGAAGGGTGAGGTGACACTCCTGTAACCTCGGCCGTTAGTTGGACTGTGTCACCGACACCTACGGGTCTGTGAAATTTCCACTCGATTGATTTCAGCGCGATGGTCGTGCCGTCGATCACGTCCATTCCCGACAAAAGGCCAAATGCCAGGCCAACGAACATGGGTCCATGAACGATCCGACGCCCATATGGACCGCTGGATGCTGTGACTTCATCCATGTGAACCGGGTTGTTGTCGCCCGTGATGCCGGCAAAATTGACGATGTCGGATTCGGTGAGTGTGCGACGATGGGTGACGATGAGCTCTCCTTGATTGAAAGAACTCAGTTTTCTACCCATGGATCAGGACGCGGTCTGTATTGATGGCGTTACGGATTGATGACCGGTGTGCTACCGGCATACACTCCGGTGGCACGGTAATCGTCGGATCCGACCGTACCGGAGACGGAAAAGTTGCCGATGACGCCCTGCGCGAACGGTATGGTCGGTCCACCGGCAAAGGACCCTGTCGTGTTGCCTGTCAGACCTGCGCCATCTGTCAACGCGCCAGTGAAGGTGTTCGTCGCTGTCCCGATCACGGATGGATCCGAGATCGCGCCTGAGATGGTCCCTACGTCATCGAAATTGGTGATGGCCAATGTACCGGCGCGGCTGCCAAAATCCCAGTTGACGGCAAGATCGCCTGACGCGTGGTACTGGCTTAGCGTTGCGCCGTCGCTACGCGACACACTGGCGATGGCGTGGCCGTTGTAGGTGGCATTTCCCGTAAGCGGCAGTTGGTCTTGAGTAGGCAAGTTACCTGCAACCCAGGTGCCCAGGTGAACTCGGTCGTTTCTCGGGCCACCCTCGGTAACCGGTACAGCGGGGGCATTGATGTTGGAGCCCCAGTAGCCCCACTTCAGGAACGAACATGTGGTGCACGCGACGGCGCCACCCGGGAGAACGTTGTTCACGACACCACTGGCAACAACGTACGACTTGTGCTCTCCGTCGGACGGTGTGACTGATAACGTCGTCGGTGTTACCGGATCGTCTTCTGCGAGAATGGTCGTTCCAGTGGCGATACGCTTTTCCGATGCGCCAAACCTGTCATCGTCGATGTAGGCCGACTGTCCGGAATCAGCAGGTGTCGCGTCAAACCCAAATGAGAAATTGTAACTCACCACGTTCGGGTCTGTACCCGTTCCATCCGCATTGTCACTGACGCCGATAACTGCCGACAACGTATTGAGAGTGGCGTCGAAATCAAACTGAACGTTGGCCGGATCTTCATTCCTGACCGTAAAGGGGAGCGATGTCGCACTGGCAGGAATCGGGAGCAGGGGTTCTACTGACCCCGATGCATATCCGTTGATGGTCGTCAGCGTGCGGGTTCCGGAGATGGGCGCCTCGGTATCGAGTTCGGCAATGTGAAACACCGGTTCGTTCAGGTCGTCTGCGGTGAGGCCGAGCGTGCCCCCCGGGATCAGTTCATTGACTTCCTCGTTGTTGAACAGGTCGGAGCCAATGATGAAATACTCGGCATTATCACCGTAGAAATACTGGCCATCGGTGCCCTCAACAAGCTGTTGTGCGGAGGACCCGGACGCGAATGAACTCTCCGATGCAATCCGGCGCAGGCTGCCACGGCGCCCTAGTTTTGGAATGCCGCCGACAATGATAAAGTCGTCTTCTCTTTCCACCAGACTCCGGGTGCTGCCGGTCACCAGAAAACCAACGGATTTCTGGAGGATGCCGTCGCCGTCAAATGAAACCGATGCCTGCAACACGACCGGCGTGCCGGTTGTCGCCGGGTTACCATCATCGGTAAGATCAGTGCCGGTTGGTTCCAGCACAAGGAAGTCACTGATTCCATCTGAACTCGTGCCGCTGGGAACAGCGCCGCCGAACTGTGCATCTGCAAATGGAATTATCGTTTGCTGCCGGGGATCCTGAAGCAACTTGTATGTGCGAAGATCCCCGTTACCAACGAGGTTCGCCGTTGGCGTTTCAGTACCCCTGATCAGATAGAACGGTACATCGGTATCGCCATTGGCGAACAATTGGTGGAACACCAGGGCATCATCGACGCCGATAAAGACGTTGCCGGTTGCGGTTCCGAAAGGTGTTGACGCCGTCGTCGGTATGGAAATGGAATCGTTTGTTGAATTCGACACCGGGGCAAAACTCACGATACCTGCTGACGTCTGTGCGGAGGTCTGGGTGCTGTTGCCGGAGAATTCTATGCTCTGGGCAAAACTTGGAATCCCTGCGCCGTTTAACACCGTGCCCGAACCGGTTGTGAACGTTGAACCGGAAAACAGAATCCGTTGCCGCGTCCGTGTGACCTCGGGAACAATGAACTGTTCATTATCCGCGAGGCTATCGTCGACGTCGTTGGCGTCGGTGGATTGTACAGTGGATGGAGTGCCCTGCTTGCTATTCTGTTTCGGTGACTTGTCCGAGTTACCTTCGTCGACCGAGCTTTCTTCGACGGTTTGGTCCGTGGGTTGAACAAAGGCGCCGCCCGTGCTTCCCAATGGACCCGACAACAGGTTCTGGAATGTATTGATCTGCTGGGATGTTGTCGGTGCAATGTTTACGGAACCACCGCTCGACCTGTTGGCGACCGCCGTATAACCCGGTTGGTAGACAGTGTTGCCGTTCACATTGCAGTTGTTGCCGAAGACCAGCGAACAGGAGGCCTGATTGGAGATCGGGTCAAACGAGACATTGGTGATCGCGCCGCGGATACCGATCAGGGCAAGCGGCGTCTTGACTTTGACGGCGCCGGCCTTCTTTGAAAGCTTGCCGCCAATGAACCGAAACGCACCCTTGGCCAGGCTGGCCGTCAGCTTGCCGGTGTTCGACTTGGGATCATAGACGAATTCGTCGATGACCAGATCGGAGTTGGGCCCAACGGTAAAGCTGGAACCGTCGAGCAGCAAAATCTGCACGAGGCCCTTGCTGGCGGTTTTGATCCGCTCCTTGAAGATGACTTTCTTGCCCAGTATGAGCTTGCGGCTCGCTTTGCCCGGTTCAAATCCGAACGCGTCAGGATTTACAGCTGAGGTGACACCGACGGACGATGCGCTGAAAGCCGCTTCGCTTACGGTTGCCAGTAAAACGAGAGCTATTGCCGTTGTCGCAATGTGTTTCATATCTAAAACCTAATAAGCAGCCCCAGTAGTGCCGAACGGTTTTCAAAATTCCGAATGTCGTAATTCGATTTAACTTTTCGAATTTCGACTTGCGGCATCAAAGCCAGCCAGCTTGTGATCCCAATACTTAAGGTAGCACGCGCGAATGTTTCCTTGTCGATTTGACTCTGCGTCTCGTCAATCGTCGGGTCGGGAGAATCATAATCCCTCCTGATGTAGCCGCCAGTCACGTTAATAGCCCAGGGCACATCCACAATATTAAATGGTGCCCCAAACTGATAGGTCAACCCGGCGCTGCCGCCATACTCCTTGTGCGTGAAGAAGTCGGCATCGACTTTTTCGTAAGTGCCCCGGATCAGCGCGTCGATGGTAAGGTTTTCGGTGAGCCTGTAACTCATCGACGCAACACCGCGTGCTTCAAACCCATCCCGCAATTTTGAGGTTGGGCGGTCCGTCGTGTTGTTGAAGCGTTTTTCCCGGTACTCCACCTTCAGATTGATCTTTGTACTAACGGTTGGATTGGACGCAATCTTCATGCCAACGCCGGCGGTGCCAAAATGGTACGTGTCGTCCAGGAAGATACCGTTAGCGATGCCGTAGATGCCCAGATAGGTGTTATCAATATCGATCCGGCGCAGGTTGAACGAGGGACCAAAAGTGAATTCAGCAAGTTCGGTATCAAGCTGGGTCTGTGCGTTGTAATGCGCTCCGTATACAAGCAGGTCGGCTTCAAGACGGTCGCCCTGGTTTGCCAGGTCGATCTGAAGGTGAAAGTTCGCTGCCGCGAAGACGTTGTAGTCCTTTTGCTCCGTTGAGTCCTGATCCAGCACAAACGGCAGGTCGTTCAGTGTAATGTTCTGCGATCCGGGACCGAAGTTCGCGTTGGTTTGCCATCTCACCCCGGAATAGACCGATGCGGTAAGCTTTGTGCCGTCCTGGCGTTCGCCGATGGCGTCCAGGTACAAGGAGACCTTGGTCCTCACTTCGTCAGGAACATCCTTGCCCGAGATTGCCCCGTTAAAGTAGCTGGCGGCAGTCTGGTAGGAACCCAGCCGGAAATAGAGAACTCCCAGTTCAAGCTGGACACGCGGCAGACCCGGCGCATAAATCAGCATACGCTCAAGTGTTGCAATCGCGCCCTCAAAGTCGCCAAGTTGGGTTGAAATGGCGGCGTATTCAAACGAGGCGTCAAGATTATTGGGTTGCAGCAGTATCTGGGAAAAAAGCTGCTGGCGTCTGGCTTCCAGGTCTGAAGCCGCGGCATGGCTCTCGGTCGATGACAGGCAAACTACCGGTATCGTCAGGACCAAAACCCGGACAAACACTGCTATTTGAGATCGCCAAGATGCCATCTCTGTGGCTTCCCCCCGCTTCATACGCCCCGCATCGCATTTCGAGAGCGGCAAAGACTCACGATAAAGGCAGAATAACGACAGGTTTACAAAAGGTAAACATCTGATTTGTAGGGAATAATCTTGTTCACACGTTATTGTCCGAGCACGTGCCTTTTTACAACACAATGGACCGACGTTTCGGTTTCACGTGATCGCCATTAGGACTGCAGAACTTTGCCCGGATTCATGATGTTCAACGGGTCGAACGCTTGCTTAATTTTGCTCATCAACGAGAGTTTTGCGGGATTCGCCTGCTTTCCAAGTGAGGTCATCTTGTCTGTGCCAATACCGTGTTCAGCAGAGAATGAACCACCCATAGCAGATAGCCCTTCATAAACGGCTTCACTCAGGATATTGGCGATTTCGGGCATTTTGCATCCCGAACTGATGGTGAGATGAATATTGCCGTCCGCCAGATGACTGATTGCAAAAACCCGCAATTCCGGGTTAACCGCAGCGACTCTGGTCTGCATCGCCGTCATGTAGTCATCGAGCTTCTCAAGGGGCACGGAAATGTCGAACCAAAAACCGTGTGGAAACTGCCGGTCGATTGCGAACGAATCTTCCCGTACCCGCCAGATGTCCTGGCCTTCGCGTTCGTTTTTGGCAAAAACAACATCGATCACACGGTCTGCAGTCAGTTCATCGACGAATGCGTTTTCAATCTGCTCCAATGCGACTTTCTCCGACGATGAAAACTCGAAAAGGACATAGAGTGGGGCGTCGGTGAATCCGAAAACCTGCTGCAGTCCGAGGTCTGCGGCCACAGTCACAGCGTAATCCCGCCACATCGCCTCGGCGCATAACAATTCACCCGCAAATTGCGGCCTCAACCGTGCGAGTGTTTCGACCGCTGCACGCGTCGATTGAAATGCAGCCAGAACAGTCTGGCCTGACGTCTGAACCGGTTTCAGCGACAACACGAGCCTTGTGACAATGCCCAGGGTTCCCTCAGCACCCATAAATAGTTGTTTGATATCATATCCTTCGTTGGCCTTGATGACGGACTTCATGTCCGACAGGATGGATCCGTCTGCCAGTACGGCCTCAAGGCCCAGGACCCGGTGGCGCATGATGCCGTTTCTGAACGCTTCGATTCCGCCTGCATTTGTTGACGCCATGCCACCTAGGGTTGCAGTATCCCGGGCAGCAAGGTCAATCCCAGCGCACAGTCCATGGTCGGATGCGGCGGTGTTAAGTTCAGCAAGTGTTGCGCCCGATTGTACGATGGCCGTCGCTGCAAGGGGATCGATAGATTCGATTGAAGTCATCGCAGCAGTGGAAAGAATCAGTTGTCCAGGGGTTGACCGAGCGGCACCGGACAGGCCGGTCCGTCCGCCCTGAGCCACAATCCCCACCGCATGCTCACTGCACAACGTGACCACTTGGGCGACCGCTGAGGTATCTTTTGGGAATACCATCACATCGGCATCGAGATTTTTGGGATGAAAACCCGTATCCAGCAATCTTACGGTGTCTCCGGTCCTTATTTCGTTTTCAGCCAGGACCTGACGGAGTTTTAAAATGAATTCTGGAGACAGCCCGGACATTACTGTTACCTCTATCGAGCCTTATGTTTTTGGGACGATATTGTGTTCCGGGCCATAGGGGAACCCGGTAATATTCTCGGCACCATCTTCTGTAATGATCAGGATGTCGTGTTCCCGGTAGCCGCCAGAACCGGGTTGACCCTCGGGGATCATGATCATGGGTTCCATGGAGACAACCATGCCGGGCTCCAGAACCGTCTCCACATCCTCACGCAACTCGACCCCGGCTTCGCGACCGTAATAGTGACACAAAACGCCAAAGGAATGGCCATAACCGAACGACCGGAACTTGAGGAGATCCCAATCACGGTACATTTCGTTGAGTTCGGAAGCGACATCACAACACCGCGCTCCCGGCCTGAGCAATTGCAGGCCCTTTTCATGAACGGCCACGTTCTTTTCCCAGAGATCCAGGCTGGTATCATCGGCATGTTCGCAAAAGAGTGTTCGCTCGAGGGCTGTATAGTACCCGAAGATCATCGGGAAGGTATTGAGCGACAGGATATCGCCGGCTTCAATCTTCTTGTTTGTAACAGGATTGTGGGCGCCATCGGTATTTATGCCTGACTGGAACCACGTCCAGGTATCCATGAGTTCGACAAACGGGAAACCGTCTCCAATTTCCCGGACCATGGCATTTGTCGTGGCCAATGCCACCTCATGTTCAGGGACGCCGGCAGCGATGGCGTCGAAACAGGCTTGACCACCCACATCGCAAATACGAGCACCTTCGCGGATCAGCTTCTGCTCTTCATCCGATTTTACTGTGCGCATCCACATCGACGGTTGGGCCGCGTCCACGAAAGATGCGTCGGGCAGGGCGGCCTCGAACTGGTCTTTGAGATCAAGATTGACATGGTCAAATTCCAGACCGATTTTTCGTGCCGAACCCGTCAGTTGCCTGACGGCATTGAAGTAGGAGTCCCGTCGCCAGTCAGTGTAAACAAGATTGTCGCCAAAAGTGCGCCGCCAGGGCTGTCCGCCATCGATACCCGCAGAGACGGTGGTCGCGGCGTCCTGGGTAATGACCATTGCGTATTTCCGGCCAAAATAGCAATAAAGCCAGCCGGAATAATAGTTTATGCAGTGATAGGATGTGAAGACAACGGCATCTACGTCGTTTTCCGACATCCATGTTCTGATGTCATTGTGCCGCCGGTTCATTTCAGCGGAAGAAAACGGGGACCAGGATTTTTCACCATTCTTCCATTCGGTGAGATGCAGCATGTCGTCGGTTCTGGTCATAAATTCGTCCATATTTTGGGAGGTTGAAGGAAACCGTGCGGCGCCAGTGAGCGATCTAACCACGGGATCCGGGGCAACATCAACTTTCCAGGTCCCGTACGCCTGTATTGTGATTGCGCCTAGAGCCAGTTTTTCTCTCTATTGAATCGTTTGACCGGGTTTACGCGTCTGCTGGCAAGGCGCGGCTGGCGTGGTGGTCTATACGACCACAAGTGAGCCGCAACGCAGTCCAGCGGGCGCGTAAACCCGGCCTTCGGTGGGCCAGATCAACCCATCGCGAGTGTTGCGAAGTTTGCCCGATGTCCCACATCGTGCGGCACTTCGCGCCTTCGCGAGCGGGCTGATTTGACTCCATCAAACGGTTCAATAGAGACAAATCTGGCTCTAGTAACCGAGGTCCGGCTGGATCGGGTTCAACAGGGGCTTTCGTTCAAGGTAGAGCGCCATGTTCTGGAAGAACAGGCCGAGCGTCATCGGCACGTAGGCGTCGCCGTCGTCAGCGGAAACGTGCGGTGTGATGATGAGGTTTTTCGTGTTCCACAAACGCGAGGAAGGAGCAATTGGTTCGGGATCGAAAACGTCCAGGATGGCACCATGAAGGCTTTCTTCCTCGAGCTTGTCACACAGTGCGTCGTAATCCATGACCGACTCCCGGCCGATGTTTACGATCCCCGCCGTCGGGTTCAGGAGGTCCAGACGCCGGCGGTCGAGCAAGCCGCGGGTCTCGGGCGTGTCCGGGGTTGCGGCCAGAACGTAGTCTGCCCTGGGCAGAACGCCATCGAGTTGCGCCGTCGTTACAACTTCGTCACAGCCATCGACCGGTTTGCCGTGCCGGTTTACACCAATGATGTGAACGCCAAGATCATGGAGTTTTCGGGCCGCCGAACCGCCAAGACTGCCGGTTCCGATGACCACGAGCGTTTTGCCCGCAATTGGGGTCGCGTAGAGAGAGTCATATACGCCGTTACGCTGGTTGGTAACGATTGCCGGCATATGAGAGTGCAGCATGAGGATGCTCATCAGGCCGAACTCGCCCGCCTTGGCGGCATGCACTCCCTTGTTGTTGGTCAGGGTGAGGTCATCGGGCAGCCAGTCCATCGGCAGCAGATGCTCGACACCGGCTCCTATACAGTGAATCCACTTCAGTTTTGGGGCCACCTCCCGGATGTTCGCTGTCGGCAGATTCCATGTCAGCAGAACCTCGGTGTCTTTCATTGAGGTGGCAAAATTGTCCGTATCCCAATCGATGAATACATCCAGCTTGCCTGACAGGTCCGGGAAGTCGCCAAGCGTGGCGTCAAACCGGCCTTGCGTGATCGCAAAGACATCTTCGCCTTCCGGAGTATTGGGAAATGAACCCTCCGCCCAACGGTTGTTCTTGACATGTACCTTGACGGCCATGGCGTTTGTCCTTTGATTTTTAGCTGGGCCCAATGTCAGGATTTGCCGCTGACTTCGAGTTTCCTGAGCTCTTTGACTATGGCAACGTCCCGATCTGCACTGTCGTGGTCTTCGAATTTGAATTGCAAATTCATGACCTTTTCCCCGACGGCCATCAGGTATGCGCGGTCTTCCGCCGCACTCTTGCTCGGCATATGAAGAACCGTATCCTGGCCGTATGTGCGAACCGATTTGCTGTCGACCGAGTGCGGTTGGGGCGGCGGCTTTCCATCCGCCAGGTCCCGAATGCTCCGCCGAACACGGCGGCGATACAGGGAGACGCCGCGATCGGTTGGCATGAGATGCTCGCCCTTGTGAGTGGTGATGGCCCCCATGCCTTCAACAGCTTCGGAGTCGGCTGGAAAACGTTGTTTTTCCTCCGCTGTTCGATCCAGGATCTCTCCCTGTTCGATCAATTCGCACCCCTCTTTGGTGTTGTATTCCGGCGGGTCGCAACGGTCGCCGAAATTTCCCCAGGCATAGGCAATGGAGTTTTCGTCGTCGACCGGAACAACCCAGCGTGTAAATGCGGATCGGCCGAAGTAGCGCTGCTCGGTGCCGTCAGCTGCAAAGGCGGAGCCGGCTTGCGTAAAATTGGGCAAGATCAGTTCATTGATCCGTACCCACGCGTTATCGCCGACGCGCCGTGTCGAGGAACCGAGGAAATGGTTCTCGTGGCGCTCATAGAATTTCAACTCACCCAACTCCGACATGCCATCGGAAAACTGAGGATGGCTGTTCTGGCTGTGCAGGAACGTGGTGTGGACCGGGTCCATGATCGCGTCGAGAACCTGGATCCAGTTACATTTGTAGGGCGCCTTGTAGGGGCGCATCGTGATGTCCGGTAGTTCATAGGTATCATAAAGTGGAAACCGGGGCAGGCTGTCAGAAGGGCCCATATAGGCAAAGATCAGCCCGCGATAGTCGACAACCGGGTAGGCGCCCAGCCGCGTGCGTTCACGAACATCGCGTGCGGGTTCTGCATCCGGTGCTTCGCCGGGGGTTTCAAGAATTTCACCGTCAGGTGCGAACAGCCAGCCATGATAACAGCACCGGATACCCCGATCCTCACACTTGCCGTATTCCAGGGATGCGCGCCGGTGCGGACAGTACTTGTGCACCAGACCGATCTTGTTCTCTTGCCCGTAGCGGAACACGACAAGCTCCTCACCGAGAATCCGGATTGCCTTGGGCAACTCGTCCAGTTCGCTTGAAATGAACACGGGATGCCAGAAGCGACGCAGGTATTCCCCGCACGGCGTGCCTGGACCCACACGGGCAAGCTCCTCGTCGATGCCGGCCGGTTCGGCCTGCTGGTAGCCGCGAAAGTCTCCCTCGGGCTTAGGGTGATCAGGTTCGGAGACAATCTGTTCCATTGCATTTCCCCATCTTGAGCTTTTGCGGACGCGCCAATCCAGACAGGCGTGTTCAACGACACGGTCCATCATGATCTGCTCAAACCGCAGGTCAACAGACAATCTCTGACGTATTCGCAATCGTGTTTGATTTTTTTGCGTGATTCGCAATTCTTGGCGATTGCCCGGTCCGGAGAGCAAGTCTGCGTTTAAAGAAGGGCGAACGCGAAAAGGATCAACACGCCGTCACAGCAACTCAGGAAATGCCGGGACCGGTAATTTCCTGAAGAAGT
Source organism: Hyphomicrobiales bacterium (assembly GCA_021775835.1). The sequence continues at coordinate 34,533 of JAJFHC010000182.1, forward strand.
TTGCGATAGATCGCGTCGGAAAAGGCTTCGTAGTCGTTGGCCGGCACGACGAAGTGATAGGGGCCGCCAATTACGTTTCTCTCGAAATATTTGTCCAACGTTGGCCATTCATTCAGGATCGCGAGGCCATTGATCGTTATGCCCTGGGCGGCGATAAGGTCGCGCATCTTCCGCTCACTCGGCCCCCGATTGTTGCGGCCGTCAGCTGAAAGGTCGATCACCCTGCGTGTCGCTGTCACTGGAGCCTGTTTCAGGACATTGGCCGCAAAGGCCAACGCCGCGCCGATCGATGTGCCGCCTTCCGCAAGCTTACGCTGTGAGCGCTGCAGCGTATCTGAAAAGGCCAATGCCGATTCTGGGCTATCTATGATTGTCCAGGGGACACTCAACACCTGGTGCGACTCGTCAGACCACTGAATACCTGAAACAGCAATCTTGCCGAGAGGGCCATTCACGATGGCGTCGTGAATTGCTTCCTGCCGAAAAGCGTTGGCCAGCCCGTTCATCTGCAGCAGGAACTCGTTGAGATCGACGCTCCAGGAGACGTCTACGGCCAGAACAAGGGCAAGATCGACGTCCTGGCTCTGTGCCTGCGCTGTTGGTCTGACGTGATACAGGCCCGAACCAAGAACAATGACGAGCAGAAACCCCAACACAAGCCTGACGGTTTTACACCCCACGTGAGAGTCTTCTGTGTTCGTCGGCCCTGTTCATCGACACTTTCCTACTGGACCGGCTACAGACCTAGGCTGGGCTCATACCACGGAGCCGCTCACCGCGCCGCCGGAGCAGCTCGACAACAGTGAGAAGTGCGATGGATACCAACACGAGAATGGTCGCGACGGCGAGAATGGTCGGCGAAATCTGCTCGCGGATACCGGAGAACATCTGCCAGGGGATGGTACGTTGCTCGTAACTCCCCACGAACAGGATGACAATCACCTCGTCGAAGGACGTGATGAACGCGAACAAGCCACCCGATATGACGCCGGGCAGGATGAGCGGCATGATGATCTTGAAAAATACGGTTGGCGGAGCGGCACCGAGATTGGCGCCGGCACGTGTCAGACTGTGGTCAAACCCGACCAGTGTGGCGGTCACGGTGATCACCACATAGGGCGTCCCGAGGGCGGCGTGGGCCAGGATGACACCAAAGTGTGTGGATGCCAGACCAATATCGGAAAAGAAGAAGTACATGCCTGCGGCCGAAATGATCAGCGGTACGATCATCGGCGATATCAACAGTGCCATGAAAGCCTTCTTGAACGGCATTTCCGACCGGCTGAGACCAAGGGCGGCAAGTGTACCCAGACTGGTGGCAAGAATTGTCGCAAAGAAAGCGATGATGACACTGTTCTTTACGGCACCCTGCCAGTTGGGATTGGTAAAAAAGTCCTGATACCATTTTGTCGAATAACCGGCGGGGTCAAAGGCCAGCATTTCAGGGGTGAAACTGAAATAGGGGATGGCATTGAATGACAGTGGTATGATCACAACGATGGGCATGATCAGGAAGAACAGGATCATCCCGCAGATTACCCGGAATGTATAATACCAGGCGCGTTCAAGTGGTTCGACATGTGCCGGAAGTGCCATGATTCAGTGCCCTGTTCCTTAACCCATCTTCATGTTGTCGACGCCGACGATCTTGTCGTAAATCATGTACAAGACCAGTACGAGCGCCAGCAACATTGCCCCGAGGGCTGCCGCCAGTCCCCAGTTCAACGTGACTGAAATGTGGTTGGCGATGAAATTAGAGATCAGCGTACCGCTGGTGCCACCCACGAGTGCGGGAGTGATGTAGAAGCCGATCGAGAGGATAAACACCAGGATTGTCCCGGCGCCAATGCCAGACAGCGTCTGTGGCAGGTAGACCTTGTAGAATGCCCACGCTTGAGTGGCGCCCATGGAACGGGCGGCCCGCATGTAACTGGGCGGGATGGTCTTCATGACAGAATAGAGCGGCAGGATCATGAACGGCAGCAGAATGTGCGTCATGGCAATCAGCGTGCCGGTCTTGTTGTGTATCAACTGCAGACGGTTCTCGTCGTCAAGTAGCCCAATACCCACCAGCAAATCGTTGATCACCCCCTGTGATTGCAACAACGCAATCCAGGACGTTGTCCTTACCAGCAGAGAAGTCCAGAAGGGCAACAGGACGAGAATGAGCAACAGTCCGGCGTAGCGCATGGGGACCGTTGCCAGAAGATAGGCAACCGGAAAGCCCAACAATATACAGAGAAGTGTAATGGCCACACTCATGATCATCGTGCGCTGGAACAGGAAAATATAGATCGATCGGTTCTCCGGTTGTGATGTGATCGAGCCGTCCGGACCGAACTTCATGTCCATGGCGGAAAGATAATACGAGGCCGTGACGGGGTTGCTCTCGCGCTTGATCAGCCGCCAGACAGGAAGGGTTCCCCACTTCTTGTGGATTTTGATCATCTGTTCCTTGTAGGGGCCTTCGGTTAGTTTGGAGGCCTTTCTCGCGCCCCCTCTGAACAGGCTGGACATGCCGGGAATCTCGAAATTGAGACGCCGGCCCACTTTGCCGATTATCTTGTCCTTTCGGCCCTTGGTGAGATCCTGCACAAGGGCGGCGTAGACGTCCTCACTGGGAAGTTCACCGGTTGAATCGTCCCAGGTCGACAAGGCAATCGTGGTTTTTGGCATGATCGTCGACACCTCGGGGTTATCGACGCTCCGCCACAACATGATGATGATCGGAACAAGGAAAAATATAAATATAAATGCGAGCAAGGGGAGGGTCAGCAGGAAAGCCTGTCGGCGCTTTTGTTTCAGCGCCTGCTGCAGGCTTTGTTTGAGCGGCACACCATCAGAGGTGACAAGAGGGCCGCTGGCGGCATCCGTACTGGTGGTCATGATCTCTCCCCAACGTACCTGGTCACAGCACGCGCTGGACATTCAAAAAGGTACAAAACAGAAATGTTGCAGAGGGGACTTGGCACCCCTCTGCAACGAGATTGTCGGCTTATTACTTCGCGAGCCAGGCGTTGAAACGCTCGTCGAATGACTCACGGTTGTCTGCCCACCAGGTGGTGTTGTACAGCAACGTGTTCTTGGCGTTCTTCGGATCGGTCGGCATGTGCGGTGCCATGTCAATGCCCAGTTCGGCGTGCTTGCCGACCAGTGCGGATGACGATTTACGGGCAGGGCCGTAGGAGATGTACTTGGACTGGTCCGCCAGACGCTGAGTGTCCGTAGCGAATTTCAGGTACTTCATGACTTCTGCCTTGTTCTTGGTGCCCTTCGGGATCACCCAGCCGTCGATGGCAAAGACTTGCCAGTCCCACATCATCGCAACCGGCTGCTTTTTCTCGACGATCAGCGAGAAAAGACGGCCGTTATAAGCCGAAGCGATTGTAACTTCGCCATCAGCCAGCAGCTGTGGAGGCTGCGCACCCTTGGTCCACCAGATTACCTGGTCCTTGATGGTGTCGAGCTTTTTGAAAGCGCGATCGACACCTTCAGGTGTATCGAGCACGTCATAGACGTCCTTTGCAGCGACGCCGTCTGCAATCAGGGCCCATTCAAGATTGGTGTCAGGCCGCTTTTCGAGAGCACGCTTTCCGGGGAAAGTCTTGAGATCGAAAATGTCGGCGATCTGTGTTGGTTTCTTGTCACCAAACTTGTCCGTACGGAAGCCGATTGTCGTGGAATACACGATCTGCGGAATGTAGCACTCGCTTACGAAGAAGCCTTCGAAAAAGTCCTTCGAAGCCGGGGTGCCGTCAGGGGCTGCAGCAAGATCCTTATCGGGATCAATGGTTTCAGCGAGACCTTCTTCACATGCAGTCACAGCTTGCGCTGCTTCCATGTCGACGAGATCCCACGTTACGTTGTTGGCTTCCACCTGAGCACGCAGCTTGGCAAGACCTTCCGACGCGGAGTCGTCATTGACGATCTTGATGCCCGGATTGTTCTTCATATAAGGGTCGTGATACGCTTTTTGTTGACTGTTGGAATAAGCGCCGCCCCAGGATACGATGGTCAACGTGGTGTCGGCACTGACGGTCGTGGCCGAGGCACCAAGAACCAGCATGCCCGCAGCCGCGATGGCTGAAAGTGCTGATCCCGATTTAAAAAGTGTCTTCATATTTGGTACTCCCTTTTGCTCCAAATTATTGACGGTATTTCCGTCAATCTCCAGCAAGCCATGAGCCTGCATATTCCCCCTCAAGTGTCATGCTCACGCATGATCCTTGTCGTAAATATTGTAGTCTAGTGCGCGGCAGTCCTCAGCAACCCAGCCAACCGGCGTCGTCTCGCCTTCTTTCAAGATATGATGGTCGGTATTGTTCGGTACCTTGACGATAAAATCGTCATGTCCGGCAACGGTCATTCTGGTGCGGATGTGATCGCCCAGATAGATCAGTTCCTCAATCCTGCCTTCGAGAATGTTTGTGCCTTCGGCGGCCTGAGGATTCAATGCGACGCGCTCCGGCCGAATCGACATCAACGTGCGCTTGCCTTCGCCTTCGACATTCACCGCATTGGCTTGGATTACGTCACCGCTTTCAAGTTTGACTGTGCACAAGCCATTGCCGTTGACGCTTTCAACGGTGCCGGACAGTTTGTTGTTCTCACCGATAAATTGCGCACAGAACGAATTGTCTGGCCTCTCGTAAAGTTCATCTGGCGATGATATCTGCTGAATAATACCGTCGTTGAACACGGCAATCCGGTCCGACATGGTCAGCGCTTCAGCCTGGTCATGTGTGACATAGACGACCGTCACTTCCAGATTCTCGTGAATGTGTTTGATCTCGTACTGCATCTGCTCGCGCAACTGCTTATCCAGCGCGCCAAGCGGTTCATCCATCAATATCAGGCTTGGTTCAAACACAAGGGCACGGGCAACCGCCACGCGCTGTTGCTGGCCGCCGGATAACTGTGCGGGGCGCCGGTCGCCGAAGACGCCCAGTTCCACCATGTCCAGGGCACGTTTCACCTTGGTGGCCTGTTCGGCCTTGGTCATGCCACGAACGGCCAGGGGAAATGCCAGGTTTTCCGCAACAGTCATATGGGGAAACAGGGCGTAATTCTGGAACACCATGCCAATACCGCGTTTGTGCGGCGGCACGTTGTTGATCGGTTGTCCTTCGAGGTATATTTCGCCGAATGTCGCGGGTTCAAAACCTGCAAGCATCATCAGGCAGGTGGTCTTGCCGGAGCCAGACGGCCCAAGCATGGTGACAAATTCGCCTTTGGCGATGTCGAGATTTAGGTCTTTTACAACCAGAGACTCGCCATCGTAACTCTTTTGAACACCTTCAAAACGAACCATTGGTTCGCCAGCATTTGACACTGACATTCAACCTCCCCAGGCATGTAACGTCGCGTTTCGGAAACGCTTTTTTGCAACCTTGCGCACCGCCGCTTTACACAAACGTTCATAAACGACACTTGGACTGCAAAATACGTCATTGACGACGAACCAATGATATTGTGGTTATCCCAAATAAGATAGCCCGGAGAAAATTTTTTGTCGGTTTCGTTAACAGAGGCAACATTTGACAATTTGCAACGAGGCAACTGTGGGTTCGCGCAGAGGATTTGAATTTTGCCGTATGACATCCGGACAGTGCACTTGGACATAATCAATATTGGTCTTTAGTCTTGCCAACATCCAATGCTGAGTCGTCTCTGACAATCCTAAGGGATAGAGTAATGCAGACTGGAGCGACGGGCGTCTATAACACCGCCGACTCGTGAGTAACTGTCGCGACGCCGGCAACAGAGGAATGTTCCGGATGAATCTATTTCTAGTCGCCCGCAGGGTTCTGTGGGCCATGATTGTTTGCATCGCACTGCAATCACCCGCCCAGGCCAACAGTTTTCTATGTACCGACAAAAGCAAGGCCGGCTATTTTCTGACCGTCAACACACGCGACGTGCACAATGCCGGCACCAACGCCACGCTGAGCTTCAGTGTCATCGGAGAGAAATACAAATCGCGCAAGGCCTTCACGCTGCCGGAGAAAATTGTCGTCTATGGCGACAAGAGTCATTTTCTGCATGAACATAGCAAAGCCAACAGCTATTTCTCCAAGTTGTCCGGCATCGATCTCGGTCACAACAACGACGATAAGCTTGAGCAAGGCGACAGCGATTTCGCGGCACCGTTATGCATTGATGACCGGATTGAACGCATCGTTTCGGTGGAAATCGAAACCGATGGGTCGGGCACCTCGCCCGGTTGGTATGGTGAGTCTGTTGTCGTTACCAATCCGGACGGTTGGGAATTTGTCTGCAAGATCGAGGATTGGCTCGAGGACGATCCGATCACCGCCAATTGTGCCCTATCAACTTGTCCCGTCATCATTCCCGGCCGCGTCGGCGAATACCCTTACGGTTGCAGATGCACGCCCGGCATGGGCGGCACGGTGATCGGCACGGCGGCCTATCCGCGCGAGTCACACCTGTGCCCGTCGGCTCGTCACGCCGGCCTGATCGACACCAACGGCGGGGCGGTGCGCATGGACCTGGTTAGAACCAAACAGCAATGCGGTCCGTTCAAGGGAAGCCTGCAGCAGGTCGGCAACGCCTTTGTCAAAAGCCTGGACAGCGGCAAGCTCAAGGACGCCACCTTTTATTTCCCGCAAGCCAGCGGCCCGACATGTGGCCAGACCCTGAACGAGGGCCGGTTCTCTATCTCCAAGAAAAATGGACCCGATCTCTATCTCGGGCGTGACCTGGAGATCAACGGCGGCATCCTGCGAACCTTCCTGCAGCGCTCGCCCATTGGCATCGATTACGATGAGTTCAACAAGATGAAAAACTGGATCATCAAAAACGATGCGGATTTCAAGCGCAACTATGCGTCGAGTCCGGGCCTGACCGACATTGCGTTTTTCATCTCTGCGCCGATCTTCCGCGAAGCCCGCCGACGCATGGTCTATGACCTTGGATACTGCCCGAAGGATTCAGGGAGCGTGAAGTACGACTGTAAGGCGAAGTAGGGCTTCAGTTCGTGGAATTTGGGTGAAGCGAGTGTAATGATCTCAAGCTGGTCACCTACGTTTTATGTAATCCCTCGCGGGGGGGGCTCATTAGTAAATTCCAGGAAACAACCGATATCTCACGCGGCTTGTGTACTCCTGATATCCTGGTAACTCTTCCTGTAGAGTCCGGTCTTCGAGTGCGGTTCTGATTACAGCGACCACCAGCGCGACCCCCAACGGAATGAGTGTCCAAGCAGAGTCCAAGGCCAGCACAATGCCCGGCATTGACAGAAGATTACCGGCATAACCCGGGTGCCGGACGATCCGGTATGGGCCGCTGTCACATACAACATGTCCTCGGTCGGTCTGGATGCGCATCATGCTGGAGAAAAAGCGGTTCTCCGCCAAGGCCCAGGCAGCGAAGGCGTATCCAAGTGCGATCAAGAGGATACCAATGATGTTTAGCCATGTGGGGAACACGGGTGACCACCCAAAGCGGTGATCCAGCCCCGCCACGATGACCGGCGGGAAGGCAAGGGTTAATGCCATTAGAGGTGCAAGGACTTTATCCCATGCTTTGACATCTGGTGCCTTTAGGGATCGGGTTCGTTCCGCCATCAGCCCTGGATGCCGCCATTCTGCCCAGATGCGTCCTCCGATACCGGCTGCAACGATGAGCAGGGAAAAGACCAAGGCCTGCCACCAACGGATATCCCCTGCACAGGCCAATAAGATCAGAGGTATAGAAAGATGGATCATGATCACGCGAAGCCACTCGCGGGGCGTTACCTTCTGAACCGTGCCCGGATCAACCGCTTTCGACTGCATATGGTTCCTCCGTTTCGAGTGACTGGGCTGCGCACTGCGTCTCCTTTTGCCTGGCCTCACGAGGCTTAAGGCCAATCTGAACGGCTACGTAGCCAAGTATTACAATGGGCGCTATTCGACCCGGCGGCGCAATGGACCGGCGCCCGGCCATCCGCTTGCAGGCCATAGTCCTGCACCGAAATATGCATCACACTAGGTTGGGCGTCACTGATTTCAGATTTAGGTCACAGTTTGCGACCCTCCCGGCTGGTCAAACTGACGGTGTTGGAACGTACAAGGCCCGAAGAGTCGGGTTACAAGCTGAAGACTCTACTTTTCATCTCTTTGTTTGCTGTGAAATACAGCGTGTCGTGGAGCATCGTTCCGTAGCAAGCCGTGTGTTTACTCATAAAAATTTTGCATCTAAATCAAACTGGTGGGTCCCTATGCAGTTGGAAAAAGGCCGCGCGTTCGGTTTGCGAAAGCAACAAGCGACAGCATGACGGGAACTTCGACCAGTACACCAACCACTGTCGTGAGTGCGGCACCGGAATTGAGGCCAAAGAGGCTAATGGCAACGGCCACGGCCAGCTCAAAGAAGTTTGAGGTTCCAATAAGGGCACACGGCGCTGCAACATTGAATGGCACCCGCCATAGGTAGGCAGCGCCATAGGCAACCGCGAAGATACCATAGGATTGTATCAGGAGTGGCACGGCAATCAGCGCAATGAGTACCGGGCGATCGAGGATTACGTGACCCTGGAAGCCGAAGAGCAGGACCACCGTGGCGAGAAGTGCGACTACCGAAAGCGGCTTAACCCGATTGCTGAACCGAACAATTGCAGCCTCGGCAGTTTCTCGACTTTTTGCATGGCCGGTCAGCCAGTTTCGAGTCATTGTACCGGCAATAAGTGGAAAAACCACATACAGCGCAACAGACAAAATCAGAGTCGGCCACGGGACATCAAAATCTGTGACGCCGAGCAGCAAGGCGACAATTGGCGCAAAGGCGAAGACCATGATGACATCATTCAGTGACACCTGGACGAGAGTGTAAGTCGCATCGCCGCGTGTGAGTTGCGACCAAACAAATACCATCGCAGTGCAAGGCGCGGCGCCAAGCAGAATGAGCCCGGCGATGTACTGTTGTGCATCGGCGGGAGCAATGATGCCGGCAAACAGGACCTCAAAGAACAGCACGCCAAGGGCCGCCATGGTAAACGGCTTGATCAGCCAGTTAACGACAAGGGTGATGACCAGTCCCTTTGGGCGGTCACCGATATGACGAAGGCTGGTGAAATCCACATTCACCATCATGGGGTAGA
>JAJFHC010000183.1 GCA_021775835.1 Hyphomicrobiales bacterium
ATTCGCCGCTGCTGTTGCTAGCCTGGAAACTTGCACCCTTGCTGGCTGCCGGCAACACGGCGGTCATCAAGCCTTCCGAATTCACCTCGGCATCGACCTTGGAGTTCATGAAATGCGTTGAGAAGGCCGGGTTCCCCGCCGGTGTCATCAATGTGGTGACGGGCTTCGGTGCGGAGGTCGGCGGGCCACTGGTCGATCATCCCAAGGTTGCCAAGGTTGCGTTCACGGGGTCTGACACGACGGGCCGGGCAATCTATCAACAGGCCGCCAAGGGGCTCAAGAAGGCGTCAATGGAACTGGGCGGCAAGTCGCCCAACATCGTGTTTGCCGATGCCCATATCGAGAATGCCGTGAAAGGTGCGATCTCAGGGATATTTGCGGCAACCGGCCAGACCTGCATCGCCGGATCGCGTCTGCTGGTGCAGGAGTCGATCCACAATGAGTTTGTCGACAAGCTGGTGGCTCTGGGAAGTCAGGCACGCATGGGCAATCCCATGAGCCTGGACACCCAGGTGGGTCCGGTCACGAACATCCCCCAGTTCGAAAAGATCCTGAATTACATCGACGTCGCCAGGGAAGAGGGCGCTGAAACCGTGCTCGGCGGTGCGAAGGCGCAGCGTCCCGAATGCGGCAATGGCTGGTTTGTGGAGCCGACCATCTTCACCGGCGTGCGCAACGACATGCGGATTGCCCAGGAGGAAGTGTTCGGACCGGTGCTCTCTGTCATCCCGTTCAAGGACGACGAGGAAGCGATCGAGATCGGAAACGACATCATCTTCGGTCTTGCGGCAGGTGTCTGGACTCAGAACATCGGCCGTGCCCTGACCATGGCGGACAAACTTCAGGCGGGCACCGTATGGGTCAACACCTACCGTGCCGTCAGTTACATGTCACCGTTTGGCGGCTACAAGCAGTCCGGCCTGGGACGGGAGAGCGGCCAGGAAATGATCAAGGAATACCTTCAGATGAAAAGCGTGTGGATCGAGACGTCAAACGCAGACGCGCCCAATCCGTTCGTCATGCGGTAGGACGTACATTAATTGTCCCGTTCACCGAGGTTTTCAAGAATCAGGTTTTTCTGAAGACACAATAGTTGCCAACATCTTCACTTGAGGCGGAAAACAACGGCGCTTCCTTGATGGCCAAAGTTTCCATGGTGCCCGCAGCCGTCAGTTCTTCGACTTTCGACGCGAATCCCATCGGGTCCCAAACCGACTGGTTTACGGAGCAAACCAGAACACCGCCCGGTTTCAGGATCCGGAAAATCTCATCAAGCGCCTGTGCCCCCACGTGAGCATGGGTGAACGTGCCCGAGGACGCGGCGGCTTCGTAGTGGGCGTCCGGTATGTCGAGTGTTCTGGTAAGATCGGCTTCGATGAGGTCGCGGTAAATGCCCTTGGAACGCGCACGAATCAGCATCTCCGGCGAAAAATCGATGCCATCCAGGGTGTTAAAGCCCTGGCGCACAAGGGCTTCGCCGGTCAATCCCGTGCCGCAACCGATGTCGACAACGGCTTTATCAGCTCCCTGGCAATGTTTCTGAAGCAGGGCAGCGACACGGTCAGGGGCGGAATACTGCAGATGATCGATCAGGTGATCATCATAGGTTTCCGCCCAATCGCGATACAGCGCATGCATGTCGCCGGTGTTGGAAACGTGATAGGCGCGGTCGAGAAGTTCTTCCGGATTGGGATCGTCTTTGCTCATGACGGCAGTATAGAGGAAAACGCCCTGGGGCAGAGCAGAATTTCACTGGACACCCCCCGGCCGGTGGCGTCAGGCGCTGAGAGCGTTCTGGCCGAGTGTTCCGGTCAGGGCTTCGTTGATTTTTTCATAGAGGATTGTCGCGATGATCGGTTTGGCGATGTAATCGTCCATACCGGCAGCCAGATAAGCTTCGCGGTCACCATGCATGGCGTTGGCAGTCAGGGCGATGATCGGAATGCCTGACACGTCGCTGTCGAGTTCGCGAATGCGCCTGGTTGCTTCCGTGCCGTCCATTTCCGGCATCTGGACGTCCATCAGGACAAGATTGAACGTGCCGCGTTCTGCCGCGGCGATCGCTTCAAATCCGTTGCAGGCGACTTCGTAGCCATATCCGAATTTGCTGAGATAGGTGGTGATCAGCATCTGGTTGATGCGGTTATCCTCAACCACGAGAATGCGGACCGATGAAGGATTACTATGACTCTGGCTGACCGGATTTTCTGTTGTAGATTTGAGTTGCTTGGACAGTTCCGCGGCTTCGTCGGCGGTTTCACATTCGACGGAAAACCGGAAAGTGCTGCCTTCTTGCTCGCGGCTGTCGCAGCTTATCTCGCCCTTCATCAGATGAACCAGTTGACGGGCAATCGATAGCCCCAGTCCGGTGCCACCATATTTGCTGGCGATCGTATTGTCAGCCTGGGTAAACGGCGCAAACAGTTTCTCGCGCACTTCCGCCGACATGCCTATGCCGGTGTCACTGACGGAGAATTGCAGCGTAACAGCTGCGTTTTTCGCTCGCTGGTATGTGAGGGCGATGACAACCGACCCTGATTCGGTAAACTTGATCGCATTGTCGATCACGTTGGTAAGTATCTGGCGGATACGGGCACTGTCCGCCAGGAGGGCGCTGGGAACGTCCGGGTCAGTACGGACGATGATTTCCAGATTCTGTCCATTACCCGCAGCCTGATAGGCGGTGCCGATGCCGTTCATTAGATCGTGAGGATTGAAAACTTCTTCAGAAAGCTCAAATCGGTGCGCATCGAGCTTTGAGTGATCGAGGATGTCATTGAGCACGGTGACGAGACTTGTGGCGGATTGCTTGAGCGTATCGGCGTAGGATTGCTGGGTCTCGTCAAGTTCCGTACCCAGCAACAGATCGGCCAGCGAAATGACGGCGCCCATGGGTGTACGGATTTCATGGCTGACGGTTGCCAGAAGTTCGGCATTGCGCTGTGCCTTTGCCTCCGCCACCGTCAGGCGGGCATTCAGGTCGTCTGTTTCGGCAGTGTCAAGGACAGTGCCGAGAACTTCACCATTGTCTTCCATCAGGGGTCTTTCCTGTTGCGCCCTACCGCTGTGCCTTGGTTCTTCGTGGTTTTTAGAGGCACGCCCTGAATGCAGTATGCCCGATCCGCCTTAACACATCGCTAAATGGCACCGATGGGACACCCGGTTCTGGACAAACCGCGTGGAAATGCTGCTTTGTATGAACAAAATGTAAATCGCATATTTCTGTTACGGAGAAGGCCTCAATGCAGGCTGTGATCGACGTAATCCTGCCAGTGTTCGGCCTCATAGCGCTCGGCTATTTCGCGGCTCGCACCGGGTGGGTCAAGGATGGAGCAGTTGATGGGCTGACCCGTATCGTGTTTGACGTGGCGATCCCGATCCTTCTGTTCCGGACCATGATTGACATCACCATGCCGGATGTTTCGCCGTGGGGCCTGTGGGCGGCTTACTTCCTGGGGTGTGCCCTGACATGGCTGCCTGCGCTGGCCCTGGCCCGGGCGGTATTGGCCCGGTCCCACGACGCTTGCGCCGTGATCGGATTTACCGGGGCCTATGCCAACACGGTGCTGCTTGGCCTGCCTCTTGTCCTCAAGGCCTATGGCGAAGCCGGAACCATACCCCTGGTCATCATTCTGTCGATTCACCTGCCGACGATGACCTTTTGCGCAACACTCAACGTGGAGGCGGCGCGCGGTTCAAGGGCCTCTATTGGAAAGCTTGCGCGTGAGACGCTTTTTACCCTGATCCGGCAACCGCTTATCATCGGATTGCTCGGCGGTGTCGCGTTTCGCCAGACCGGACTGGACCTGCCTTCCGCCGTTCACCAGATCATGGAAAGCATCGGCAAGGGTGCAATCCCGTTTGCACTTTTCGCCATGGGACTGACCCTCAAGCGATACGGGCTTGCCGGCGACATTCCGGCCGCGGCGATTATCACCGGGTTCAAGCTCGTCGTGCATCCGCTCGCCGTCTGGTTCCTCGCCAGCCAGGTATTCGATCTGCCGCCGGTATGGGTGGGTGTGGCAACGGTGTTCGCGGCATCGCCGTCGGGGATCAATGCCTATCTGTTTGCCGCGCGCTACGGAATTGCCGTCTCCGCGGTGTCGTCGGCAATTGCCATAGGAACGGCGCTGTCCGCCGTGACGATCTCTGTCATCTTGATTATCCTCGGACTTGATGTGGGCTAGGACCCGTGTCCCAGCATTGACGTCAATCCAGCCAGCCTGACGATGTCGTTCCGGGTGTGCCCCTCGGTCCGCAGGCTGCGCAGGCTTTTGTCACGCGCGCTTTTCGACAGCCTGCGGCCGGATTCATCACGGATCAGGCCATGGTGTTCGTAGGCCGGTGCCGGCAGGCCCAGCAATATCTGCAGAACACGATGGACATAGGTGGCATAAAACAGATCCTGGCCCCGGGTCACATGTGTGACGCCCTGGAGGGCATCGTCGTGAACCACGGCGATATGATAGCTGGCGGGAATGTCCTTGCGCGCCAGGATGACGTCACCCCAGCAATGGGCCTGCACGGGTATCGTGCCTGTTTCGCCTTCGGGGCCGGACGCCAGTTCCTCGAAAGTGACCGGTGCGGCATTCATGGTCCGGGCCAGTTCAACGGCCTTCGACATGTCGATGCGCCGGGCGAAAGGTTTGCCCTGCGCCAGGAGAGTGTCGCGTTGCACGGTCGAGAGCGATCTGGCCAGGCCCGGATAGATCGGAGCGCCGTCCGGGTCGGTCGGATGGTCCGTCCTCTGTGCCACAGCCGATCTGATTTCCTGGTGGGTGGCGAAACACGGATACAAAACGCCCAATTCGTCCAGGGTGTCCAGCACAGTGCGGTAATCGTCGAAGTGGAGAGACTGGCACCGAACCGGTTCCTCCCACCTCAACCCGAGCCATTCCAGGTCTTCGAGCATGTCGCAGACATATCTTTCAGAGCACCGGGCCAGGTCGATATCCTCCAGGCGCAGCAGGAATCGCCCACCGGCTTCCTGCGCCCTGTTCCAGGTGTAGAGCGCAGACAGGGCGTGTCCGAGATGAAGGTGCCCGTTTGGGCTGGGAGCGAATCTGAATACCGGTTGATCCGGGTCATGCGAATTCATGGCGGGTTTTCCAAAAGCCCTTTATGTTGCGAGGTGTATTCCAATCGCGAGTCACACTATTTCCCAATGGCAACAATATCCACCCGCGCCGACCTTCAACGAGGTATCGATTTTCTATGCCATGCCGAGCCCCGGTTTGGCGGCGTCTATGCATTGACCGGGCTGCCGCCTCTGCGGCGGCGTGCAGGAGGCTTTGAAGCGCTGTTAGAGATCGTTGTCGGGCAGCAGGTCTCCAAGGCGAGTGCCAGTGCCATCTGGAACCGTTTGACCTCGACCCTGGGGCCGGTGACGGCAGACCGGTTTCGTCACTTCGACGAAGAAACCCTGCGTTCGGTAGGGTTGTCGGGACCGAAGGTCCGCACGGTGCAGGCGGTGGTCGAGGCCGTGCATTCGGACCTGCTCAGGCTGACAGCGTTGTCGCGCATGAGCGACATGGACGTTCACGAACATCTTGTACAGGTCAAGGGCATTGGGCCCTGGACGGCAGATATCTACCTTCTGGCGTGCCTCGGGCGACAGGATTCATGGCCTGCCGGCGACCTCGCGATTCAGATCGCCGTGCAGGAAGCCTTCGATCTCGACGAGCGGCCGGACGCCAGGAGCCTGCGGCAATTTAGCGAACCATGGTCTCCTTGGCGTGGGGTGGCGACCCGGTTATTGTGGGCCTACTATGCGCACACCCGATCACGAGACGTGATGCCCTGAGCCCCTGCCGATCGCACGCTTTCTCCCTTCAATGCCACATCAATATGGAGCCCACATGTCTGCGAATCTCGATGGTCCCCGGCTTGCGCCTCTTTCTGGCGAGGCTCCCCGCCAATTGGTAGTCCTGTGTCACGGTTATGGCGCAGACGGCAATGATTTGATCGGACTGGGAAGTCAGTGGCAGGCCCTGCTGCCTAATGCTGCCTTCGTCAGCCCTCATGCCCCGGAACGTTGCGGCATGTCGCCGATGGGATATCAGTGGTTTCCCATAACCCGCCTGGATCCGGACGAGTACTGGAACGGGGTCCGCGCGGCGGGGCCTGTGCTTGATGCCTTCATTGACGAAGAACTTGAATCTGCCGGTCTCGACGAAGGTGCCCTGGCACTTGTGGGGTTCAGCCAGGGAACCATGATGAGTCTTCACGTGGGGCTGCGCCGTGATACCGCGCCGGCAGCGATTCTGGGTTTCTCAGGCGCGCTGGCCGGGCCGGATGTCCTCGCCAGCGAGATCCGTAGCCGACCCCCGGTCATGATGATCCACGGCGACATGGACGAAGTCATCCCGGTTCAGGCGCTGCACAATGCAACGCAGGCTCTAGCATCGGTGGATGTCGGTGTGCAGTGGCATGTATCGGAGGGGATTGGCCACGGTATCGACGGCGCCGGCCTGTCGCTCGGCGGCGAGTTCCTGCGCACGGCCTTCGCCTCGGCTCAGGCGTAATTGCAGACAGCGACACTCTATGCCCGCAGAAGGGGGCGGTGTAGCTCGGCAGACACGAAGATAGACTAGTCAAACGGCTCCCGATAGCCTCGCCCTCATGTGTGGGCTGCAACGGGCCGGCGACCGGCGATTGCAACGCCAACCGGTAACAAAGAGTTTTCCGACAACCCCTTGCTGGGAAAGTGAGCGGATACTGTCGCATGACAACGCAATCTGACATGGCCGGGCCGCCGGAACACTTCGGTTTTCTGTTGTTGCCGGGATTCCCCCTGGCGCCACTGGGGTCTGCGGTCGATGTTCTGGCTCTGGCAAATTATGTCAGTGGAAAGCCGCTATATGCGTGGTCGACACTCTCGGAAAAGACAACACAGGTGGAGGCCATGAATGGCTTTCACTCGGTCATCGACTGGTGCATCGATGATGCACCAGTTCTGGATGCCGTGACGATCTGCAGTGGCATTGGCGGGCGTCGACACGACTCCCCGTCGGTTCAGGGTTGGCTGCGCGACCGATATGCCCGCGGTGCCCGGCTTGGCGCCAT
This sequence comes from Hyphomicrobiales bacterium, assembly GCA_021775835.1. The sequence goes on from JAJFHC010000183.1 coordinate 7,066, forward strand.
TTCGACGGGAAGCTGGCTTCTCGCCGGCATGGGACTGCTTGACGGAAAGAAATGCACGATCCATTGGGAGGATCTTCAGGCTTTTCGCGAAGCTTTCCCCCAATTGCGGGCGACAGCGGAGATTTTTGAAGTCGATGGACGGATATTTACCTGCTCCGGCGGATCGGCGGCGACGGACATGTTTCTCTCCTTCGTTGCGCTGAAGCACGGACTGGCGTTGGCCGCGGCGGTTGCCGAACAACTGGTGCATGGCCCCGCCCGGGCCGACGACACAAGCCAGCGCCTCAGGCTTGAAGAACGAACCGGGATCACCAACCCGACGTTGATACGCGCGGCGGAACTGATGGAAGAACACATAGAGGAGCCTCTGGCGCAGGGCCAGATCGCCGAGAGGGTGGGCGTGTCCGGGCGCCACCTGGAACGATTGTTCCGGCGGCACCTGGGCAGGACGCCTCAGCTTTACTATCGTGAACTGCGCCTGCGCCATGCGCAGTCGCTATTGAGAACAACCGACCTTCCGGTTTTGCAGGTTGCCTGTGCTACCGGGTTTTGTACCTCGTCATATCTTGCCAAGTGTTATGCAGACCAGTTCGGCCGTCTTCCCGGAGACGAACGGGCGTTGCCTGTCACCGGCACGATTGCAGACAGGACCGGATGACACTGGAAGGCAACGAGACGTTGGACCCAACAAGAGGACAAAACCATGCGCCGAGAAGCAATCATTGCCAATGATGCGCCTTATGGCGCCGGTCCATACTCACCTGCAATAAGGGCCGGCGACTTTCTCTTCCTGTCCGGTATTGGCGCGTTGCATCCCGAAACTCATGAAATCCTGGGTAAGGATGTGTCAGCCCAAACGAGGCAAACCATGGCGAACATCGAAGCCATTCTCAGGGCCGGGGGGGCAACCCTCGATAACATTGTCAAAATGGATGTCTATCTCCAGAACCCGGACGACTACGACGCCTTCAACAACACGTACGCGGAATTCTTTTCGCCGCCCTATCCCGCCCGCTTGACAGTCGGTGCCGGGCAGGTTTGGGAGATGTTGATCAAGATGGACTGTGTCGCCTATCTCGGTTCCGAGCAGGTATAGCATCGGATGAAAGACATTGCTGCAAAACGGAGTGATGTCGGGTGAATGCGCTTGTGTGTCGTATCTGTTGTTCGACAGAATGAGCCTCCGGGTTGACTGTCACGGAGCATGTACCGGCGTCGCGGCGAGCGGTGATGTTCGGTGTGCGTTCGTTGGAAATGCGTGCAGGTGGGTGCCATGAACAGAGAAAACACGACCAGGAAACAGGAGCGCAACAGCGCGGTTTCCGCAGCAATGAATGGAATTCGCGCGGCGATGGACGACGGTCCATCCCTGGAAAATCTGGAGAAGGGCAGGGCGTTGCTGATCGAACTGGCTGGACGCAGGGACCTGTTCACTTTCGAGGACTTTCCGCTTCCCGAGGACGATGCGATGGAGTGCTCGTATCTCGTTCATGAATGCGATGACGGCAGTTATTCTCTCTATGTGAATTCGGGAGCCCCTCACCAGTATTACGCGCCCCATGATCACGGCGACGCCTGGGCGATCATTGCCGGTGTCGAGGGCCGCGAGCGCCATCAGTTGTATCTCCGGAAGTCTGCCGACAACCCTCGCGATTCCGATCTGATCAGGAAGGGTGAGGTCATCGTGGCGCCGGGCGGGGCGGTCACGATGCAGCCGGACGGAATCCACGAGGTCAACGCCATGGACGGTCGTCCTCTGCTGCACCTCCATCTCTATGCGAAGAATTTTGTCCTTCAGGGCGAGCGGTGGAAGTACGATCTGGAGAAGGGCGAGGCCGAGCAGTTTCATCTTGATGAACTGGGAAGCATCACGGATGCTCGTTGAAATGGATATGCCGTCCACCCTTGCCGCGCCATGAATTGAACAGGAGAGCCGATGCCGTCCCTTACCCCAGAAGCCCGTCAAGCATGGCTCGACCGCGAAAAGCGAATGGTCCTGACCACGACCGACGCGGACAACGTGCCCAATGCGATATGGATTCTCTGCGCCGAACTTGTCGATGAAGACAAGCTGGTGATCGCCAACAATTCCATGCACAAGACGCTGGAAAACATTTGCAACGGTTGCAAGGCGTCGTTGCTCTATATCGCCCCGGAGCGTGAGGCCTATCAGATCAAGGGGACGATAGAACATCATCCGGACGGTCCGGTGTTCGACGACATGAAACGCTGGTTGAACCCAAACTACCCCGGCAAGAGTGCTGTGCTGCTGAACATCGAAGAGGTTTATTACGGCGCCAAACGGGTTGTGTGAGGACTCGGATCTCCTGGCACGCTTTTGTCGGGATTGAATTGCCGGGTTTTGATTTTACCGAAGTGTCTGCAAGGAATTCTTCACGATGTCCCTGACCCGTCAACAACTCAATTCAATTGTGGATCACGTTTTTTCCGGATCACGGGTCCATCCCACCATTCGTCTCGCCGTGGCGGTCGTGGATGCCGGAGGGCATGCGCTGCTGGTCACCCGCGAGGCCGACGCGCCGCCTTTGCTGCTGGACATTGCGGAATCCAAGGCGAAGTCGTGTGTGGCGATCGGCATGCCCACCCGGGCCATCATGGATCTTGCCCTGAAGAAACCGACCTGGTTCTCGAGCGCATCGCGTGTGGCTCAGAGCCGGGATGGTTTGCCGCTCTGGGGTGCGCTGGGCGGTGTCATCATGCGGGATGAAAACGGAACCCTGGTCGGGGCGGTTGCCGTTGCCGGCGACACAGGCGCGGGCGACGAGGCACATGCCAAGTCGGCGATTGAAAACATCGGCTTGGTCGCTGATGTGGAAGGCCTGGATGTGGAATGGTAGCGTTGTCTTGCGACACGAGAGTTCAGATCAAGCCTTCGAGGCACGCGTAGCTACAACAGCATGGATCTAGATAACCCCATCTACTCAAGAGCGCTGGTTTGGGACCAGCTCTTTCCGGCAACCGAGTGTTGCGGAACATGGGCCGCGCATTTCGGCATGCTCTCGAGAATGAAGTAATGCGGTTACAACGCTGTCTCCGTTACTGTCGCCTACGATCCCGATGATGCGATGACGGCATTGCGCCGGATTGGCGTCTGGCGGAGGTTCCTGGCGGAGAACACCGACAAATACAGTCTCATCGAGAATGCGGAAGATGTGCTGAGAGCCCAGAAGGAAGACCGACTTGCGGTGGGATTCCATTTTCAGGGCTCAACGCCGTTTGGTCGTGACCTTGATCTGGTCGAAACGTTTTATCGGCTCGGCGTCCGATGCGCCCTCCTGGCCTACAATCAGCGCAATTTCGCCGGCGACGGATGTCACGATGTGACCGACGCCGGACTATCGCGATTTGGCCGGGACCTGATTCGAGAAATGCAACGGGTGGGCATGTTGGTGGATTGCTCGCATACCGGCCATCGGACATCGATGGAAGCCTTCGAGATGGCCACATCGCCGATGGTGTATACCCATGAAAATCCCGCCGCTGTTCATTCGCATGAGCGCAATATCAGCAATGGCCTGGCAAAGGCGTGCGTTGCTACCGGAGGGGTTGTGGGTGTCAGTGGTGTTGGCATTTTTCTCGGCGAGACTACAAATCTGGCCGCGTCGCTGTTTCGCTACGTTGACCATTGGGTGCAATTGCTTGGATCACGGCATGTGCGTATAGGTCTCGATAGCATCTCCGACGTAGAGTCAACGTTGAAGGCCATGCGGAGCGACCCGACCAAATGGCCAGCCGAACAGGGATATCAGGCAGACTCAGTCCCGGCCTGCGGTCCCGAAAGCCTCTCGGAACTGACCGAGCAGATGCTCGTCGCCGGTTACAGCGACGATGAATGCCGTTCCGTCCTCGGCCAGAACTGGCTGCGTCTTGCAGGCGAAGTCTGGAAGGCGCCGTTCTGAGGTCTCGGGTCGGGATGGATCAATCCGTGGGATTGGGACCGTCCAGGGGATGTTCAGGAACATCGGGACAGGGGGTCGACGGCTTGGGCTTTTGAGCTAACATGGTTTTTCCAATCGCAAGAACTTAACCACCATCCCCGGTAACGGTCATCACGACCCGATTGCCTGTGTCAGGTTGATCCCGTTGGCGCGGATGTGCCGTGCGACACGCACAATTCGTGCCAATTAGGCTTTCGTGACCGGTTGTCTCAAAATAGTACGCAACTTGTCTTGTGCCACTTTTCGAAAATCGCTGAGATAGATTTCGTGATGGCGCTGAACCATCCGGAGCCCGTTGGAGGGGATAAAATCATTGTGCATTGCCTGTAATACTGGACCTTCATCTTCGAATGGGCCGACGTGCAGAGTCTGCACGCAGGTTCCCTCGTCCAGGACGTCCAGGCGCACAAGGGCAAGACTTTCAGGGGCTTTTTTTGCCGCGACTTTTGATCTTGCCGTTTCCACCGTTTCACCTGTTATCCAGTCCGGAGTCATGATCATCACGGTCCATTTCCAGGCGTTCCTGTCGCGCGCAGTGGTGAACGCCGCCATATCGTCTGCCCACCACAATCCCTCAAGCGGGGGAACCACATAGTCTTTGTTCAGTTCAATCTTGCTCATGAACTTGAGCGTGTACGCCATGGGGTAAAGGGACTGAATGGCCGCCTGAAAGTCAGGCGACGAATCCGGGTCGCCCTGGCCGTCGATCATGAGGTATTGGGTTGGCGGAAGCTCTACTACTGAGAATTTGTTTCTTTTGGCAGCGTAACCGGGCATGGTTTTCTTGAAGTCGGTTTTCATGATTCCTCTCTGCTTTGATGAAGAAAGCCGCTGAATTCAGCCATAAACCTCATTGCCTTTCATACGGGCGTCACACAATATATAGTGGTTAACGACGTATCGCGGCGCAGGCCGTGTCACCGCTAACCGTTGGAGTATGTTGTGGACGCCCAGGCCGTTCCCCCAGACAATTGCCCCGCCTTGGTGCTGAACGCCGATTTCCGGCCGCTCAGCTATTATCCCCTGTCGCTGTGGAGCTGGCAGGATGCGATCAAGGCGGTGTTTCTCGACCGGGTCAATATCGTTTCGAATTACGACAAGGTTGTACACAGTCCGACCCTGGAGATGAAGCTGCCGAGCGTGGTTTCGCTCAAGGATTACATCAAGCCCGCGCGCTGGCCCGCGTTCACGCGGTTCAACGTTTTCCTGCGCGACAAGTTCAGCTGCCAGTATTGCGGCGCGACCGACGAGTTGACGTTCGACCACGTGACGCCGCGGTCGAAAGGCGGGCAGACAACCTGGGACAACGTGGTGGCGGCCTGTTCGCCCTGCAATCTGCGAAAGGGCGGCGAGATGCCCCGCCAGGCGTGCATGTGGCCGGCCCAGAAGCCGTTTCGCCCGACGGTCTATGAACTGCACAGCAACGGCCGGCTGTTTCCGCCGAACTATCTGCACGAAAGCTGGCAGGACTATCTCTACTGGGATACCGAACTCGAACCGTGAGTTCCGTGGCGGAATGACGCGACAACCCAGGAGTTCAACAGACCCTAGTTTTCCGGCTTCGACTTCAGAAACCCGGTCATGGCCACGAGGCTCAGGGCGGCTGAAATCAATGTGTTGTAGCCTGCAAGGGACAACCCAAACAGGTGCCATGGCGCCTCGTCGCAGCGGATGACCTGGATGTCGGCCGATTCGTTGAGTTTGGTTCCCGGTGTCAGGGTCTCACCGCCCGAACATCCTGTGGGGCCTTCGAACCAGCCCCATTCGACGCCTGTGTGATAACCGCCCAGAATGGCACCGACAAGCAGGGTAACGGCACCCGTTGCGAGCAGGGCCTTTACCGGGAGCGACCACGGATTGCTCCTGGCCAGCGCGAAGGCCACGGACATCAGGGGGATGACGATGTAGTACGGCCAGCGCTGTTGCAGGCACAGCGGGCAGGGCGGCAGGCCGCCGATCAGCTGGAATCCCCAGGCTCCGGCAATGGTCGCCATCGAGACGATGAGAACGACAAGAGAAGCGGTTTTCGGGTTGGCCGATGTCATTGGGGCATCCGTCCTGATTCAGATGACATATTTGACGAGGGCGAATCCGCCGATGAGCAGAATCACGAACAGAATCGTCAGAAGCCCCAGATATTTTTCGATGAATTTGCGGATCGCGGGGCCAAACCAGTAAAGCAGGCCGGCGACAATAAAGAAACGCAAACCGCGTGCGGCAATACTGGCGGCAATGAAGACCGGCAGGCTGAGGCCGGTTGCGCCGCTGGCGATGGTGATGACCTTGTAGGGGAAGGGCGTGACACCGGCGATGAATACAACCCAGGCGCCGTAGCTGTTGTAACGCTCGGCAAAGTCACTGAACTTCGCCGCATAGCCATAAAATTCCAGCAACGGCATGCCGATCGCATCAAACAGGAACAGGCCGATGGCGTAGCCCGCCATACCTCCCAGAACCGACGACACCGTGGCGATCGCCGCAAAAGCCCAGGCCTTGCTGCGTTCGGCCAGAACCATGGGGATGAGCAGCACGTCGGGGGGGATTGGAAAGATCGAACTTTCAATGAAGGCGACGATCGCCAATGCCCAGCGTGCGCCTGCACGGGTGGCCAGTTCCATCGTCCAATCGTAGAGGCTGCGTAACATGATGGGCCTCATACCAGCGGACCGGATGATTTGTCCAGAAAGGCTTTTAAAGTGGTCTCGCCGAGGTTGACGCGGCGGCGAACACGGCTATGATCGCGCGGCACGCAGCGGCCCTGCGCCCTCCGTGCGCCCCTGTGGCGGAACTGGTAGACGCGACAGACTCAAAATCTGTTGTCCGAAAGGACGTGCCCGTTCGAGTCGGGCCAGGGGCACCAACAATTTCAATAAGTTACGAGATTTGAGCTTGCCACTACAAAAGTGGCAAAAGAACCAGGTAAGCACTGGGTAAGCAAATGGTTTGGTTTCGACTCATTTTAGTTGGGAGCCGGTCGCACAACGACTCTACTTAAGTTTCTTACTAAAAGAAAAGAGGTGTCCGAACCGTCCGAGCCGTCCGTAATGGAACAGATTCAAATACTTATGAGATGGGGCTTAACCGTCCCCAATTGTCCGAGGTGTCTGTTTTCGCAGAAAACCAACAGGTTGGCGTCAACCAGTATGTCAACCTCGTTTCAAATCCCGTTCACTAGGGATTTACCGCCGTGTGCGTTACCCGTGTTTGACTAGAACGTCGGAAGGACCCACGATCGTGCAAATGGCTCTAATGCGCGACTGAAGTGAAACATCGGTTGCTCGATACGGCAACTACGTTGAGTGGAAACCCACCTCTCGTTTGTCGGTGTTGGACGCTGTGGTGTCGAGAAAAACCGGATGGGGCGGACAGATCTGCTGCTGCAACCACAAGAACGAGAGATCGCTGTCCCAATGCCCGTCGCGCAAATAGTGACTAAGTCCTATTGATCTTGATGACGCGACCACCTTCGGCGGACTTTCGGCGTTGAATGATTACTCCGAGTGTGCGGAGTGTTGGCATTAGACGGACAACGGCATTGCCCATTTTTTGAGGAGTGTTTGGCCATGAACGGCTCTTGCGTATTGTTTCCGAAATCGTGTTCATGAGTTGATCCAACAACTGTGTCGCTGAGCCTTGCCAGCCCTCTGGTTTGTCCTCAATCAACTTTAGGATTGCCTGTGCAACCGGGTCTCCATCTATGAGGTCATAGGTCGCTCCCATTTGGTTATCGGTATAGGCCTGGACAAACTCGTCTGGGCTCCATCCAAGGCCTGGACTTGCAGCACAAATCCATTTGCAAAAGTCAGCCATGCGCGGAGAGCGGTCCAATTGAACATCTGGTAAATTGCGAATTGCTGCGCTCATGGCGTCCAACAAGGCTCCGAGAATGCGCGGGCGCGCTTGCGTAAAATCTTTCCAGAACTCATCTTCCGAACGACGGTTCTCCTCGTCTATGGATGGCAGCGTGATAACCAATGCACGTTGAGACAAATCTGGACGGCTTGCCAGATCGGGAATGCCATTGATGATGATGGGTCGGCATGCGGTCATGACCGTCTCCTGATCGTCTGTGTGCAAACGGCGTGTCGCGTATCCGCCTCCGGTTGAGATACGGCAAAGCCCGTCGCTTAACCAAGGTGCCACACTACTCAAATTATCAAATGCCAATGCCCAACTGTTGTTAGCGGCAATAAACAGATCGCGTTCTTCGCGCGGACACGAACGTATGGGCGCTTCATTAGGATCGACAAGGGCTCGGAAAATTTTCGAGAAGGTTGATTTTGACGAACCCTGTTCACCGTTCAAAACCAGGATTGGATACGGTCCTTGGTCTCGCAATGATGCTACCAACCAAGCGATGGCGAGCATGAGGTCAACCGGATTCTTTATGTTCAAAAAACCGTACAACTCTTCAATGAAGTAACCGGCCTCCGGTATCGGTAACGACACCATCGAACTGCTACGGACAAACTTGACCGGCGGATGATCCTCTACCGCCCATCCGGTCGAGGTGATCTTTACGGCCCGCCAAGTATCGTCAACAAGGTCGATGTAGATGGCATCGCCGTCGCGTCCTATGCGGGTTGCAGGAACATGTTGTGGGCCCTCGTTGACTGCGATTGCTTCGAAAACTCGCAAGACGTCGTCGATAGCTGACGTCCGGGCAACAAATCCAAACTGCGTCCATGTGCGCCCGGTTAGCCATTGCTTGAATCGTGTTGAGCGACAGGCGTAATTTTCGAAATGATCGCCACGTTGCACCGTCGCGAAAGCACGAAGACGTGGATCATGCCAAAGGACCATCTCATCGAGCAATGTCAGCAATTGCTTGTCTTGGCGGGATCCGCGTCCACTTTTGTCTTTGGCATCTTTAATCGATCCGTCGCCGGGATCTTCACTGTCCGGTGCTGCATTCACATCGTCAACTAATGCAGCAGTCCGTACTTCATCCCATCCTTCGGCCATTGCGTCTGCCGCATCCCAAGACTCTGACGCTCCAACCGGTAAGTTGATAATGGACACAGACGCTGCACCGACTTTGTGAAGACATTTGGTGACAGCGTCGGCATATTTCCGACCCGGTTCGTCTGCATCCGGCCAGATCGTCACTTGGCGCCCTGACAGTTGTTGCCAATCCGCCTTGTGAGCGGCATTTGATCCACCCGGTGATGTGATGACCACGTAACCGGGAAGTAATTGACTTGCTGCATCCACAGCCTTTTCACCCTCGCAAACCAGAACAGGTGCATCGCACGACGCGGCAAGCCAGTTGAGACCATAGAGTGGGCGCGGCATTGACCAACTCTTGAACCGCCATTCGGTTAACTTGCGGTCGGTGTGCCTGCACCAGGTCATTGGCATGAACAGTTTGCCACCCTCAGCACGGTCATAGCGGCAGACGTATCCGATCACGTTGTCTGCTCCGTCCCGGTACTCGAAATACGCCGTCGCTTTGCCCAACCGATTGTGTGCCGGCGGGCGCGGCGCGTCTGTAGGTGCCGGAATGACGACCTGCCATTCATCGGATGGGTTGGTGACACGTTCATTGTCCATGTGTCCGCCAAGCGGGCAAAACATCCCAGAGTTTTCACCTGTCATGGGTTGACGCAATTTGATCGTATCCGATCATTTGTGCCACACGTCGTGCGGCGACACTCTGGTTGAGATCGTCGAGATATGCGGCAAGAGAAATCAGATCTCCGCCACGGTCGCCGGTTGCGAAGTCCGCCCACCGGCCGGTGTCGAGATTGACTTTGAAACTTCCATACCGATGATCATCTCGTCTCGGATTTCGGGAGATGTACTCACGGCCATGAACACTGCCATCTGGCAACCATCTGCCCAAGATGTCGTGTGCCCGCAACAAAGCGATGCGGGCAATCCCATCAAAGTCGATGTTTCGGCTGTTCATCGGGCGCCCGCCGAGGCACTGGTGTGGGAAACAGTCTCGTGGTCCATCCATTGGATGACGTCGCGGCGGCGATAACGGACCGAACGGCCACATTTTACGAAAGAGGGCCCGCCACCGCGAAGGCGCCATGCTTGCAACGTGCGGACGCTGATTTGCAAGAACTCAGATGCTTGGCTTTCTGTGAGTAATGCATCGGGATCAGCTGAGACAGGACTTGGATACATGATTCGCGCTCCTTGTGCGGTTACGATGGAGCACGACTATTGTGCAAGCTTCTCCAAAATTTCAGCCGGTAACTGTCGGAAACAGGTTTCCGACTATTCGCCTCCGAGTGATTTCATGGTCTTGGGATAAAATTTAAATATCCAGTCCCGGACTGTCGATCTGGGAGGACATTCACCACTGTCTGTTGTCATTTGATCCATTATGAATTCAATCAACGTCGCTTGCTTTTGCGGCAATCCGTCAGGTTTGTTTGCCAGTGATAAGATGGCGTCGTGTACAGGGTGCCAATCCCATTTTGGATGGCGACCACCTTTTCTCTTGGACTCATTCTCGACTCGGGAGTCCCGGCTTTCTGATGCGCTTGCGGAATCTGCCGTCGGACGCTGACTCGTCGATTCAAGCCTCGGTCCCGATGAGGAGTGTAGGTTAGTCGAGTTGTTGATTGTCCCAACTCCTGCTTTGTAGGGTTGACCAACAGATATGTTCTCAAAATACGGAAAGAGTTGAGTGTTGTTTCCTGTTCTTGTGCCGCCTCCCAATTTTGCAATCCGCCCGTACTGAAAATCTACAAACACATCCGGACGAGACCACACACCTTGTGGGATAAACTGCAAATCCAATGAATCGTTTCTGGTACCCCAAGCCGAGATCCTTCCTGCTCGAAGCCAACGCAAAAGTGTTTCCGTCAAATCGCGGAACATGTCTGGAAATCGGAGGCGTTCACTGTGATGATGAGACGAATCGAAGCCAAAGTTTTGTGAGTCGCGGTTTGGCGTCCATCGTTCGAATGCGACGGACATCATGGGTCTTTCAAATTGGGTGATGTTCTCGGAGTTGAACATTGAAAAAGGGCGCCAATCGAGAACACGACCATCATCCAAGAATGGCAGGCTCCCCATTCGCTTTGCAACGATTTCACAGAATGCGTCAGATAGGTTTAGTCCATTCACCGCTCCAAGTGCTTCAGGAGAGTCCGCGAACGAGAATGCTCTAACATTACAGTAAATTTTATCTGGATTTCCTCGGAGTAAAACTGCCGACTGCTCCAAATCCAGATAACCAACCTGTCTCCACAGACTGTCAGGGATTCGTTCCAGCACTTCTGATGGGTGCTGTAGGCACCCCCAAGCGTGTACACGGCTCTCCGAGAACATTCTGCTGATCGCGGGTAGGATCTTGTCGTCCCAGTTATCCTTCAAATGTTCGAGAAATTTATCCGAAACAGGCTGATCTGCGATCGCACTAACAATGAACTCCGGTGCGAGACAAATTAAATCATGATTCGCATGTGCGCCCTGTGTGCTTGGCTCTCCGGCTTTGTGCCAGATCTCAATCAATCGATCATAGAGTTGCAAGTGATCGGATGTCACACAACCCCTTAGGAATTCCCCAAGTGCTCGCCCCTGTTTTGGTGTAGGCAAAGTCATCGACTGGAACTCGGCAAATTGCTCCTAATGAAAATCACAACATGATAGGCAAAACTGTCAGTCTTGCATGACGCAATCATACAGCGTTGAAGCGATTCGTAAATTTGCTGACTTAATGAAACAGATGGCAAATTGGATGCAACATTCTCAGAGTTACTCGGGAACATACCAGGGATAGCTGGACTTACTGCCGCTAGAGAACGCCACGATTATTTCGAGGTGGCAAAGTGCGCCCGGATGTGAGCAAGGAAAACCATGTCATCCAGTTGTCGCCGGCTGGCGCCTCGGTGCCTCCAGGCGTAGTACCCGCTGACGCTGACATTCAGCAGTCCACACATCCGCTCGATCGGCAGGTCCGCCTTCTTCGCATCAATGAGCCGGAACCTCTTCGACTTGTCTCCCTGGCAAAGAAAGCCGTCGCCTTTTTTAACAGATCACGCTCCTGACGTAGCAGTTCATTCTCTCGGCGAAGACGGTCTAGCTCTTTCTCAACGTCGTCATGCGGGCCGGACAGAAGTTCCGCTTCATGATACCGGCTTTTCCACCGTATCAATGTCGAAACGCCAATGCCCAGATCGTCGGCAATCTGGCTGGCTGTGCGCCCGCTCGACTTTGTGAGGCGCACCGCTTCTTGTTTGAAATCGTCTGTGAATCTGCGTCGTGTTCGTGGGCTCATAAGGTCCTCCTGATAAACTCATGCTATCAAAAGTCCCGCCACTATTTCCGGGGAAGTCCACTCAGGCGACTTCGTTGATAACAAATGGATCTTCGCAGGAACGATTTCTCCCAAGGACTGTGCCACGCATTGCAGCCAATGGCTGACATCGACCGATTGACCCGGTCACTCATGGACTTTGGAAAGACCGCCGCAGGCCAGACGCATGGGCAACGCCGCCGCCCTGGTTCTGAGGTTGATATTGCTCGTTGCAGTCGCCTTTATTGTCAAACTGACCAAACCGGTGATTGAATTCTGGGACATCTCCCTGTCATGGCGAGACATCATTTTGATTGCAGGTGGGCTGTTTCTGGTTTGGAAGGCCACGCGGGAAATCCACCACATCGTCGACCCTGCCCCCGCACCCACAATCAACAGGGTTCCGGCTAATCAGATGGTGTTTTCCGCAGCGATTGTCCAAATCCAGTTGCTGGGCCTGGTCTTCTCGATAGACAGCATAATTGCAGCGGTCGGCATGACGCCTCATGTCCCGATCATGTTGATCGCCGTTGTCGTGGCCGTGCTCGCAATGCTGTTGGCCGCCGATCTCCCGGGCGGATTTCATCAACAAGAACCCAACGATCGTTATGCTTGCCCCTGGATTCCTGCTACTCATCGAGTCCACGCTCATCGTGGATGGAATTGGTGTCCATGTTCCGCGCGGTAACACCTATGCTGCTTTGGCTTTCTCGGCCGCGATTGAAATCTTGAACATAGTCTCCAAGCGCGCCGCTCAACGCGCTGTAAGCCAAATTGCGGCGGGTCAACCCTCAGGCGATAAGGCACTCCATGAATGATTCCGGCCGGGTTGCTTCTCTGGCACCTGTTGCATCCCTTCTGATCAGTGTCGCCATTCTCCTGCTGGGCAATGGCCTTCAGGGAACATTGCTGCCTGTGCGCGCCCAACTCGAAGACTTTTCTTCGATCAACATCGGGATTATGGGCTCTGCATATTATCTGGGCTTCGCAATCGGCTGTTTGCTCGGACCGCATGCGATCAGGCGGGTTGGTCATATCCGCGCGTTTACCGCCATGGTATCGATTGCGTCAACCCTGTCCCTTCTGCACGCCTTGATCGTAATGCCCGGCGCGTGGTGGATATTCCGCGGGCTTACCGGATTTTGCTTTGCCGGTCTCTACATGATCATAGAAAGCTGGTTGATGGAGAAATCGACCAATCAGACCCGGGGGTTTGTCTTTTCTGTCTACACAGTCATCAACCTTACGGTCATAACATTGGGCCAGTTGCTGATTATGGTCGACAGTCCCTCGAGCTTTCAGCTGTTTGCTCTGGCTTCCATCCTGGTTTCGATTGCGGCAGTGCCCATCGCGATGTCCACGGCCACCGCACCGGCAGCACCGAAATCCGCACGTGTCCGACCTATCCACCTTTTGCGGATTTCACCGGTTGGCGTTGTCGGCTGTTTTGCGGTTGGTTTGGCGAATGGTGCTTTCTGGTCACTAGCGCCGATATTTGCACAGCGCGACGCGGGAGACGTTAGAGCGATCGCGATTTTCATGAGCCTCACAGTGATTGCGGGTGCCATCGGACAATGGCCGATCGGTATGGCATCGGATCGGTTCGACCGCCGCGTTGTGATTGTCGTCGCATGCATCGCTGCGTCGACGGCTGGTATTGCCTTGGCGCTCGCTGCACGTTTGTGGGCACCCGATCTGGCGGTGTTCGCATTTGCTGTCGGCTTCGGCCTCTTCTCACTCCCGATCTATTCGCTTTGCGCAGCACACACAAACGATCACGTCGAAGCGGACGGCTTTGTCGAAGCGGCAAGTGGCTTGTTGCTAGTGTTTTCAGCTGGCGCAGTGGTGGGGCCGATTGCCGCTTCGACTGTGATGCAACAGTTTGGCGTTGCCTCGCTCTTTGGCTACACCGCGGTGATTCATGGTTGCCTGGCTCTTTACGTTCTGTATCGGATTCGCCAACGCAAGGCACCGGCAGCGGAGGGCCGGGAAAGTTTTGCTGATTCGATCCTAGTATCACAAACCGTGTCTACAATTGATCCCTTGCCAGAACCGGAGATCGACACTCAACCGATTGAATAGTGCAAACATCAACAAGAATGGCGGTCACCAGTAAATTGGTGAGGGTTGACTGCCAGATGCTGTGGCTGTGCTGCAGAAATCAAATTTACAATTGAACTGCTCATATTCGCGTTGCGGGTTTCGGCGCGAAGTTAGAGGAATATCTCTGTCGGCGACTATAAATAAGCATCTTCATCAAACGTTCCGCAGGTCCCGTCCCGAAGAAACGAATACAGAATGCCGAAACAAATAGCTGCGCTGCGCCAATTATCAGGGCCATGAACAGCAGTTGATAATGCTCAAACATGGCAAACAAACTAAAGCCGAATCCGAAAAAGAGAGTGGCACATATCACCGTTTGCGCAAGATAGTTCGTCAATGCCATCTGCCCTGCATCCGCAAACAAAGACGTCAATGCCTGAAACTTGCCGCTTTTAACCACAAGGACAATTGCTGCAACGTGGCCAAGCGCCATTGTTATTCTACCCACGTCATATGTGACCAGGGGCCAGGAGTCATTTTGCAGGAACGACGGGCCCCAATCGAGTGTTGAGCAAATGTCTAACAGACCAAGCGTCAAGCCAGTGCCGTAACTGAATGTCAACATCTTGACGTAAAAAGCCCTGGACCTTTCGCCGGTAAACACGCCCAGTTTCAGCAGGGCCATCCCAATCAGCATCAATGCACCGATGTCGACGACGTGAACTTTGAACACCTCCGTGCTCTGCTGCTCAAATGTCAAAGGTAGTGTCTCCATAAGATTCTGAAAATAGCCTCCTGTTCTGATCAGATACTCATTTTGCCAATCCTGCAGCACCGTTTTTAGAATTTCGTCATCAGAAGGACCGCCCTCCAGTTGTTCGATGGAGTTTGAGACCAAAACAGGTGCGTTGGCCGACTTCTGCATATTTTGTGTGACTTCACTGGAAGGCCGATCAAACATTCCACCAGCTAAGGTTGTTCCCAACATAGAGACCACCACAAGACAAGTCGCGATCACAATAAGAGATTTCGCTGACAAGTTACGAAGCGGGAATATCATCAGGCCGAGCAGACCATAGAGAAACAACACGTCATACGGCCAAAGAAATAGATACCCATGAACCAGCCCCAGACCCATTAGCCACATCAACCTGCGATAGTACCGGTCGACTGGCGAGCATGACGCGTTGTCGGCCGGTGCGCGTAGGATCAACAACGCACTTGCGCCAAACAACATGGAAAACATCGCGCGCATGGTCCCGTCGACGAATGTTTCGGAAAAGGCCCACGTAAACATGTTTGCGAATGGAGAATCTCCCCAGATAAGCGGCATCGCATAGGCGCTGCTCGGCATGCCAAAGACAAAGATATTGCGCAATAATATTCCCAGCACCGCAAAGCCTCTGACGGTATCGAGCACAAAATTTCGTTCAGCGAATGCTTCGGTCTGTTGGTTGAAGGAATGCGCTACAGGCGCGATAATCTGCTGCGCAGTGCTCCCGGCGATGGCCATGTCGTTTCAGAGTCCCAGACTATTGCAGCTACACAACCCGGCGACGCAACAGTTCACAAAAAGCAATTCGAACAAAAGCCTTTTGCCATGTTCGACGCGCATAAATGAATACCGAGGATCAACCGTGAACTATTTTGCTTCAGCCTTGGTCGTTCGACAATCGAATGTTTTAGATCGATAATATCGGAAATACAGATGGATGGCGGCGGTGTGTCAGGTCCGTTCGGTCAAGGCAGAGAAACAACCGCATCAACACTGGTCAGCTTGAAGTCATCACACACTGTCGATCAAATTCTTCATATCGGATTTACAGATATTATCCATGACAAAAATCCACTTTTCATAACTTGGTTTTGACCCTATTTGCGTTGTGTAAAATCGACAACTGACTGGAAATGAAGGCACAACGGAAAACCGAAATGATCGTCTCAGCTTTGAGCGCATGGTGTTGCCTTTGTAAAAGACCGGTTATCAAAATCGATTTGCACACGTAAGGCAACCGTCTGTTGCGCGATCACGATGATCAACAGGAGTAACATAAATGATCATGAAATCTGTCTTGCCAGCCTTGGGGGTTTTCGTATTTCTTGCTGGCCCTTCTCACGCCTTAACATTGATAAATGAGGACGACGCTACCCACTCAATCGAGGTCATTCTCGGAGAGGGCGACGGCGGACAAAAGCAGCACCAGTTGAGTTCCGGCGAGGCACTGTCCGATATCTGCCCACAGGGATGCATAATTCGTCTCGGGGACGGTATCGAAAACAAATTCTCCGGTGATGAGGAGGTTATAATCGAGGATGGAAACCTGATCATATTGGAATGAAGGCTGCTGGAACAAGTTGCTACACCTGATGGAGTGTTGTCGATCTTACGCCCTGAGTGACCAGCGTTTAGCGATCGCCTGGAACCATTTTGCAGGCCTGTTATGTCCAGAGTTGAGCATAGCAGGCCTGTCAACCGTCGGCGTATCTGCCGTTGCACCCCAGTTGTGTTAGTACCAGCAAACAACCAGTCATTGCACGTTGCTGGCCGGCAGCAGGTGAACGTCGCGTTGCGGATAGGGAATGGTGATGTCATTTTCCTTGAAGCTTTTCCAGATGGATCGCATCACGTCGCTTTGCGGCTCATATCGCCCCGCGGTCACATCGTCCACCCAGAAGTACAGCAGGAAATTGATGGAGCTGTCGCCAAACTC
>JAJFHC010000184.1 GCA_021775835.1 Hyphomicrobiales bacterium
GTCGTGCTGGCACTTGGCACCCGCCTCAATCCGTTCTCGACGCTGCCGGGTTACGGTATCGACTACTGGCCAAAGGATGCAAAGGTCATCCAGGTCGACATCAATCCCGACCGTATTGGCCTGACCAAAAAAGTCAGTGTAGGTATCTGCGGCGATGCCAAGAAGGTAGCGCAGCAGCTTCTTGCACAGCTTGGCAGCAACGCCGGTGATGACGGCCGCGACGATCGCAAGGCTCTGGTTCACCAGACCAAGTCCTCCTGGCTCCAGACATTGTCCAGCATGGACCACGAGGATGACGATCCGGGCACGACCTGGAACGAGCGCGCCCGGGCACGCGATGCAGATCGCATGTCGCCACGCATGGCATGGCGCGCCATCCAGGCCGCTCTGCCGAAAGATGCCATCATTTCCAGCGACATTGGCAACAACTGCGCCATCGGCAACGCCTATCCCACGTTCGAGGAAGGCCGCAAATACCTGGCGCCGGGTCTGTTCGGTCCCTGTGGATATGGGTTCCCATCTATCATCGGCGCCAAGATCGGGTGTCCTGACGTACCGGTCATCGGGTTCGCCGGCGACGGTGCCTTCGGCATCTCCATGAATGAGATGAGCTCGATCGGTCGTGACGAATGGCCCGCCATTACCATGGTCATTTTCCGCAACTACCAGTGGGGTGCGGAGAAACGCAACACGACGCTCTGGTACCATGACAATTTTGTCGGCACCGAACTCGACCCACATCTCAGCTATGCCAAAGTGGCGGAAGGTTGTGGCCTCAAGGGCGTGAGCGTTAGGACGACCGAGGCCCTGACGGACGCGCTTCGTGAAGCCTGCGATGCCCAGGCCGGTGGCGTGACGACATTCATCGAGGTCATTCTCAACCAGGAACTGGGCGAGCCCTTCCGCCGTGATGCCATGAAGACGCCGGTTGAAGTCGCCGGGATCGATCCCGCGGACATGCGGCCTCAACAACCAGTCTGAGGCTGGCCCAATCAATGCCGGCGGCCTCCTGGCCGCCGGTTGCCTCGCGTCTCGAACACCAATCCGGAAGAAGGCCGATGCTCAGTTCTCTGCCCTTCGAGGCCCCACCAAACATCATGCGTCTGGCAAGGGATGCCAATCCAGTAGTGACTGCCGTTGCCAATGCCGGTGCGCGGTTGCCGATGGAAAGTGCCCGAATCGGCGCGGACGCCGGAGTGATGTCACCGGTGCTGGTGGGCGATCGCGATGCGATCGAACGCGAGGCCGATGCGCTGGACTGGGATATTTCAACATACCGGGTCGTTGCCACCAGCAGTGAGGAAGAGGCCGCAACACAGGCGGCACGCCTGTGTGGTGCCGGTGAGGCCCAGGCCCTAATGAAAGGGCACGTGCACACCGACACATTCATGCTCGCGATTCTGAACCGCGAGGCCGGGCTGCGCACGGACCGTCGGTTGACGCATGTATTTCACATGACAGTTCCGGGCAGCGACAAGGCGTTGCTGATTACCGATGCTGCCGTAAATGTTGCTCCGGACATCAAGACCAAGAAAGCGGCAATCCAGAACGCCGTCGGTCTGGCCCACAGCGTCGGCATCGCATGCCCGAACGTGGCGGTTCTTTCCGCAACCGAGGAAGTGACCGATCGCATGCCGTCGAGCGTCGAGGCGGCGGAACTCACCGAATGGGCCAGTAGCGAAATTCAAGACGCCCATGTCTATGGGCCGCTTGCTCTCGACAACGCCATTTCACCCGCGGCCGCAGCGATCAAGAACATCGATCATCCAGTTGCCGGACATGCAGATGTTCTCGTGGTGCCTGACATCGTGTCAGGCAATGTGCTGTTCAAGATGATGGTCTACATGAAGAGCGCCTGTGCGGCCGGTCTCGTGCTAGGGGCCCGGGTGCCAGTGATCTTGACCAGCCGCGCCGATCCGCCAGAAGCACGTCTGACATCTGTGGCAATAGCCGCGATCCTGGTAAATTCGTCAGCTTCAAGCTGAGTGTAAGAAGTTCTTGCGGCGTGCAAGCGCGAGCTTATGGGGTTTGAACCAGGGCGGCGAGTTCAGAGGCAGCCTGCTTGAGGGTATTGGCGTGATCCAGCGCTGCGTTCACATCAAGACGGGCCTTCGGTGCATTGATCGCGAGGCCGGCTATGACTTTATGCCTTGGTCCAAAAATGGGGACAGCGATGCCTATCAGGCCCTCTACATATTCCTCGTCATTGATGGACACGCCAACTTCGCGAATCCCGGCCAGTTCATCCGACAAAAGGCTTCTGTCGATAATCGTGTTGTCCGTGTGCCGGGGGAGCTTGGCGTTGCCGAGAAGCCTGGTCCGCTGGCTCGGTGCAATCTGGGCCAGGAACATCTTGCCGATGGCCGTGCAGTGCAGGGGCACCCGTGAACCGACGCCAAGGTGGAGTCGCAACGGCCAGTTGCTTTCAACCCGCTCGATGTACAAGACCGTGCGGGCGTCGAGAATCCCGATGTTGCAGGTTTCCCCGATCTCAAGGGTGAGTTTCTTCAATATGGTGCGCGGCGCCATGGTCGTGGCTGCCGACTGGATCGTTCGGGTCGCGAGGCGGATGGCGGCTGGGCCCAACGTGAATTTCCGCGTATCAGGCAGCCGTTCGATGATCCCGGCAGCTTCGAGTTGTGCAAGAATGCGATGCAGGGTCGGTTTGGGAATTTCAAGTCGATTCGAAAGCTCCGCAAGAGACACGGGCCCGTCCATAGCGGCAAACGTCTCTACTACGTGGAAAACTTTCTGGGCAGGCGTGTTTTTCATTGATTGTACCGGGCTGCCATACAGCCGCCAGTGCGCTTGAGTGCCTTAGGAGCAATAATTGTGAAATTATGCATAAATTTCAATAAAACAAAACAAAATATTCCGTTTTTTTCTTTTATGTAAGATAATTTTGTGCGAAAGTTGACTGGTTCACTCTCGGGAAGAGAGTGCCGCTGTCGCAAAACTCAATCCATGAGTTCCTGGTTCCTGGCAAGAACCGGATACCATCGCCATGGATATCGGAAAGTTCCAAGATCATGAATCCGTTCGAGACGGTCATTGAGAATGTCGATACCAGCCCTTCCGTGGCGGATGAAGTCAAGCATACGACCTGCTACATGTGCGCCTGCCGTTGCGGCATCCGGGTGCATCTGAAGGACGGTCGAATCCGCTACATTGAGGGCAATCCCGATCATCCGATCAACCGCGGTGTGCTGTGTGCGAAAGGCTCGGCCGGGATCATGCAACACTATTCCCCGGCGCGGTTGACGAAACCGCTGTTGCGTGTCGGTGAGCGCGGTGCCGGAGAGTTCAAGGAGATCGAATGGGACGAAGCCCTTGAACTCGCCACAGAATGGTTGGGCGATATCCGCCAGAAGGACCCCAGGAAGCTGGCCTTCTTCACCGGACGCGACCAGTCTCAAAGCCTGACCGGGTGGTGGGCCAACCAGTTCGGGACGCCCAACTTTGCCGCTCATGGCGGATTTTGTTCGGTCAACATGGCAGCCGCAGGTCTCTATTCCATCGGCGGGTCTTTCTGGGAATTTGGCGAGCCTGACTGGGAGCATACCCGGTATTTCATGTTGTTCGGCGTGGCCGAGGATCACGACTCCAATCCGATCAAAATCGGCCTTGGAAAGATGAAGACCAAGGGCGACGCCAAGTTTGTCTCCGTCAACCCGGTTCAAAGCGGCTATTCGGCAATATCGGATGAGTGGATCGGGGTGCGGCCGGGAACTGACGGTCTGTTCGTGTCGGGGCTCATTCACGAACTCCTGAAAGCAGACAAAATCGACTGGGAATATCTGGTCCGCTACACCAATGCCCACTGGCTGGTTATCCAGGATCCCGACGCCCCTGACGACGGTTTGTTCGTGCGCGACGAGCAAGGGCAACCGACGTGTTTCGACATCAAGCAGGGAAGCATTCGGTCGGCTCACGATGTCGATGCGAACCCGAAGCTGATTGGCGAGGTGACCCTGGACGACGGACGGACGGCCCGTCCGGCCCTGGACCTGATGGTCAACCGGTTTCTGAGCGACGAATACTCTCCCGACAAAGTGTCGGAGGGTACTGGACTGCCTGCGGCAACCGTCAGGCGGATTGCGGCGGAATTGGCTGAGGTCGCGTTTGAAAAGACGGTTGAACTCGATATTGCCTGGACCGACTGGGCCGGCCGGCGCCACGACAAGATGGTCGGCCGACCGGTGTCGATGCATGCCATGCGCGGGATCTCGGCACATTCGAACGGTTTTCACACCTGCCGGCTGATTCATTTGCTGCAGATGCTGCTTGGCTCGATCGATGTGCCAGGCGGTTTCCGGTACAAACCGCCATTCCCCAAACCATGCCCCGCCGGACCCGCGCCTGCCGGCAAGGACGTCAAGCCGATGACACCCCTCGGCGGCATGCCGCTCGGTTTCCCCAGTGGACCGGACGACCTCTTGGTCAATGAGGACGGATCGCCCAAACGCATCGACAAGGCCTATAGCTGGGAACACCCGCTGGCGCTACACGGCCTGATGCATATGGTTATCCACAATGCCTGGGCCGGCGACCCCTATCCGGTGGATGTGCTGTTTCTCTACATGGCGAACATGGCCTGGAACAGCTCGATGAATGTTCCAGACACTCTAAAATATCTCACCGACAAGGACGAAGACGGCACGTATAAGATACCGAAGATCATCTATTCAGATGCCTATTATTCGGAAACAGTGGCTTATGCCGACCTTGTACTGCCGGATACAACCTATCTGGAACGCTGGGACTGCATATCGCTTCTCGACCGGCCCATCTGCAGCGCCGAGGGGCCCGCCGATTCGATCCGCCACCCGGTTCTGCAACCGGACCGGGACGTCCGTCCATTCCAGGATGTGCTGATCGATCTGGGCGCGCGTCTGGGCTTGCCGGGCATGACCAACGAGGACGGTTCGCCGAAATTCCCTGGCGGCTATCCGGACTACATCGTCAACCATCAACGCGGACCGGGTATCGGACCGTTGGCAGGGTGGCGTGGTGAAGATGGCACCGATCACGGCCGCGGCGCGCCCAACCCGGATCAGCTCAAGCGTTATGTGGAAAACGGCGGTTTCTGGCATCAGGAGTTCTCACCTGACCAGCTCTACTTCAAACACTCGAACAGAGGCTATCTGGACTATGCGCACGCCATGGGCTGGATTCCCAATGCAGAGCAGATTGTCCTGCAGATTTACAGCGAGCAGTTGCAGAAGTTCCGTCTTGCCGCCCGCGGTCACGGTGCAGTGACACCGCCGGCGCAGCACCGCGAACGGGTTGCGACCTATTTCGATCCTCTGCCGTTCTGGTATCCGACCTTCGAAGGGGTCGCGGTCGATGCGGAGTTTGACCTCAATGCGGTGACGCAGAGGCCCATGCATATGTATCATAGCTGGGGATCCCAGAATGCGTGGCTCAGACAGATCACGGCCCAGAACAGATTGTTCGTGCATCCCGAGACGGCCGCCAAGTCCAGTATCGAAGATGACGACTGGGTCTGGATCGTGTCGCCGCATGGCAAGGTCAAGTGCCAGATCCGCATCATGCACGGTGTCAACCCTGGGACGGTCTGGACCTGGAACGCCATTGGCAAACGCCGGCGTTCGTGGGGGCTTTCGGACGATGCGCCGGAGTCGCGAAAAGGTTTTCTGCTCAACCACGTGATCTCTGAACTCCTGCCGGCAAGAGAAGACGGTTACCGCTATTCGAATTCCGATCCGGTGACCGGCCAGGCGGCCTGGTATGATCTGAAGGTGCGCATCGAGAAGTGCGCCGAGGACGAAATTCATGAAACATCGCCTGATTTTGGCGCGGTCAAACCTCTGCCCGGATCGCCTCCGCCCGTGGACAAACTTCGGTATGGCGCTGATTTCGGCGGGACACCATCTGGCACAACCACCGGTCTTCATATGGACTGGATTGGCAACCGGCGCCAACATGCGGCGTCGGGGACCGGTGTCAGGGATGGACATGGCAATGCGCTGGCGCCGCGCGCGGAGGATGACTCATGACGTCACTGCCTTCCGAGCGGCCGCAGAAAAAACTGGGCCTGGTCATTGATCTGGACATTTGCGTGGGATGTCACGCGTGCGCGGTCAACTGCAAGGAATGGAACACCGGTGGGCATTCAGCCCCTCTGACCGATGACCAGCCTTACGGCGGCGATCCGTCCGGTGTCTGGTTCAACCGCATTCATACTTTCGAGGTCATTCATGAAGACGGGCCGTCCAAGACGGTGCACTTTCCCAAGAGTTGTCTTCATTGCGACGACGCGCCTTGTGTAACAGTCTGTCCAACTGGGGCGTCCTACAAACGGCCAGAGGACGGCATTGTGCTGGTCAACGCGGATATCTGCATTGGCTGCAAATTGTGTTCGTGGGCCTGTCCGTATGGCGCACGGGAATATGACGAAGACGCAGGCGTCATGAAGAAATGTACTCTGTGCGTGGACAAGATCTACAATGAGAATCTGCCGCCCGAGAGCCGGGTGCCGGCGTGTGTTTCAACGTGCCCGGTGGGTGCCAGAAGTTTCGGCGATCTGGGCGATCCGCAGTCGGATGTCAGCAAACTGGTCGCCGCCCGGCAGGGATACGATCTGATGCCTGAACAGGGCTGCCGTCCAACCAACAAATATTTACCGCCACGACCGCGCCATCAACCAGAGCAGAACGGTGTGCAGCTTGACCATGCGTCAGATGACAACGCCGGACTTCTTGCCCGATGGGTCGACAGAATTCTGACGCGGTAACCAGAGAGAAACCATGCACCCAGCGAAATCGGTGATATTTTTCACGACAGCTTCCGGTGCGGGCTACGGCCTGCTTTCCTGGTTCGTTCTGTTCGACGTTTTCGGAAACGTTCCCGATGACTCCGTCGTTACTATTGTGGCCCTTGGCCTGGCCTTCGCCCTGATCATTGCCGGGCTGTTATCGTCGACGTTTCACCTTGGGCATCCTGAAAGAGCGTGGCGTGCGCTCAGCCAGTGGCGGACTTCCTGGCTCAGCCGTGAAGGGGTTGCCGCCGTCGTCACCTTCGCACCAGCGGGTCTGTACGGTCTTGAACGCTTGGTGGGGGACGCAGCGCCGAGTGGTGTGGGCAGTGTTCTGGGGGGCGTGGCGCTGGTTTGCTGCATGGCAACGGTCTATTGCACAGCCATGATCTATGCGTCTCTGAAACCGATCCGGGCCTGGTACAACAAGTGGACGGTCGTCAACTATCTCAGTTTGTCCGTGATGACCGGATTCCTGCTGTACCTGGCACTGGCCGGTTTCTTTGGCTTTGGTGACCCCGGGTCACTCCTTGCCGGCGCTTGCGTGGTGCTGGTCGCCTGCGGACTCAAAGTGGCATATTGGCGTTTTGTCGACGGCGCACCGTCGCAATCGTCGGCACAATCGGCGACAGGTCTTGATATGGGCATCTCTGTCCGTTTGCTGGAAGCGCCGCACTCTCAAGCCAATTATCTCATGAAGGAAATGGTTTTCCAGGTGGCGCGAAAACATGCTCGCTCGCTTCGCACGATTGCCTTGGTTGCCGGCTTCGTTGTGCCCGTGGCCCTGATCGGACTATGGTGGGCGTCGGGCGACGGTCTGAGCGGAAGTCTGGGAATTCTGGCGGCATTGATTGCCTATGCCGGGGTCTATACCGAAAGGTGGCTGTTTTTCGCTGAAGCCAAACATACGGTTGCTCTTTACTACGGGGCGCAATCGGTCTAGCTGTCATGCCGCTTCTGCATGGCGATGATGCGAAGTAGAGTCTAGCGGCGGCAAAATTGTCCGAATGTGACATTATCGTGCGCAATTGATATTTCCAGCCATTGCATCAATTGATGTGGTGAAAGCGAATCATGGAACGACCGGTGAACAACGGCAAGATCAGTTTGTGGCTTCTGCTTGGCGAACGGTTGGGTGACAACGCTCAGATCAGGGCTCTTGCCGGGCAAGTCGGGTTGCCCTACGAGGAGAAGTACCTGCGTTTCAACTGGCTGTACCATGTGCCGAATTTCATCAAGGGACCGTCGTTGCTGACGTTGAGTCGAGAGGGCTCATCCTCGCTTGCAAAACCATGGCCGGACGTGGTCATCATGTGTGGTCGCAAAAGCGTCCCCGTCGCCCGGTGGATCAAGAAGAAATCGGGCGGGCGGACAAAAATCATAGCGATTGGACGGCCCAGGGCACCGATCGCGCTTTTTGACCTGGTGGTAACGACGCCGCAATACAGACTTCCCCGCTCCAAGAACGTTGTGGAGTTGCTGGCGCCCCTTAGCGGGATCGAAGACGAAGACCTTGCTCACGGTCGCAAGATGCTGGAATCGGAACTTGATGACCTGCCGAAGCCGTTGATTGCTGTTCTGGCTGGCGGAGACACGTCGACATCCCAGTTCGATCCGGTGGCCGCGGACCGGCTGGGGCGGTTGGCCTCCACCTATGCGAGAAGCAGAGGAGGCTCCTTGCTGGTGTCGACAAGCCCAAGAACCCATCCGAGAGCGGCATCCGCCCTGATCGATGCTATCACCGTCACGTCAAAGATTCATCGCTGGACGCCGGATAAGGCCAAACCGAACCCCTATATCGGATTTCTATCTCTGGCAGACGAGGTGATTGTGACATGCGACAGCGCGTCCATGTTGTCGGATGCCTGCATGGCGCAAAAGCCGGTACTGCTTTTCGACGTGCCGATGAAAGCACGCAACAGTGCAATCGCCGTTCAGCACAAATTGTACCGTATGATCGAAGATGCCGAAGCGCGTGGTGAAGAGCCTTCTGCACTTGGCCGGTTTCTCAGACAGCTTGCCTATTACGGGATACTGACGCCACCGCGCAACATGTCGAGGCTTTATGGTCAAGTGGTTGCCAACCACAAAGCCGTGTGGCTGGTCGATGCATGCGTCAACGTCGAAACCTATGTGCCCCCGAACCCCGCCGGCGTATTTGATGGGCTGGAAGGCGTTGTCTCGAAAATCAGAAACATCGTTTCGCAAGACACAACAGTTGATCCCGAGGACGCGGTACATCAAACCGCTGACTAGAGGAAAGACTCGGCTCAACACAACTTTCGGGTCTTCAGGCTGATTCGATAATCCCTGATCGCTGGACTGATTCGCACCGGCAACCATGGGTGGTGTAGATACGCCGGAACTCTTCACAGATGCCGTGGTGACGGTGTTTTGTTACACAATATGAATTCATGACGAAACGTGTCCGGTTTCTGTGAAAGTGCCGTGTCTCGTCTTGGCGGGATGTTTCATCAAGAGGGTGGATGAGAGGTTGGCATTTTTTATTGTTAATTTTCAAAATGTTATGCCGAAATTTCAGTCGGAGCCTGATGCTCCATTGTTGCAGAATAGCGACAGCGCGAAGCAAGAGGTACCTGGAAACGTGCCGGTAAAAATCCATCCGCAAACGGTGCTTCCGAAACGTTACAAACTGAAACACCAATTGATTTTGTCAGGCCTCCAGCCACTGATAAACATTTCATTACGAAACGGTAGGAATAGGGGAAAAAACCGAAGAGCAGCGTTTCGACTGCTTGGGGGAATATCCAGAAAACCTGTGGTTCAGGCGTTCGCGCCCGGGAATTTGCATTGAGGGTATGGTTCGGTTTTTTTGAAGGAGTTACCGGTTCGGTCTTTGCGGTTGTTGACCGCAAAACAGGTAGGGAAAACGTGTTTAGTTATTCGGGTGCAAAATCGTGAATGAGACCGTAGAACAGAATAATCAAAGGCCGACCATTCGTGCAAATGAGTCGCTTGCCCAGGTGCTTGGGAAGTTTGACACATTGATTGAAGGGCTGGATTACGCCGCACAAGGCAAGACGGGTTTTAATTTCTATTCCGGTCGGGGCAAACTAGAGCACGTTGTCACCTATGCCGAATTGAGAGAGCGGTCGATCGAGACAGCCAAGCGTCTTATCCACGCTGGTCTGCAGCCCGGTGACCGTGTGGCGGTTGTTGCTGAAACGACGCCCGAATTCATGATGATATTCTTTGGTTGTCAGTATGCCGGCCTGATCCCTTGCCCGATGCCTTACAGCATGTATATCGGTGGCCGCGACGCCTATGTGGAACGTCTGAAAGGTATGCTGACAAGTGCGGATGCTTCGGCAGCGATCTGTTCTGACGCTCTGCTCAAACAGGTTGGAGAAGCGGCAATCGCCGTCGATGTCCGCTTTGTCATGACGTACGATGAAGTGTGTCAGGGGGAAGTGCCGGAGCTCGAAGAGGAACTTTCGCCGTTCGGGCGTGATGATGTGGCGTACATCCAGTATTCCTCCGGCAGCACTAGCAATCCCAAGGGCGTTCTGATTACCCAGAATTCCATTGTCCATAATACCCGCGGAATTCTAACCCACGGTCTACAACTGAACCGTGACGACCGGGCTGCGTCCTGGTTGCCGCTTTATCACGATATGGGACTTGTCGGGTTCTGTCTGTCACCGATGATGGGGCAGATTACGGTGGACTTCATGGCCACCAGCGCTTTTGCCCGGCGGCCGTTGTTGTGGCTCAAGATCATGTCCGACAACCAGTGCACGATTACATATAGCCCTTCATTTGGATACGACCTCGCAGCCCGTCGGGCTAATGGCCAACCCGGTGAGTTTGACTTGTCCTCCTTAAGGGTGGCGGGAATTGGCGGCGACATGGTCCGCTCTGATGTTCTGGAACGTTTTTCGCAGGCTTTTGCCGCATCCGGATTCAGCCCGAAGGCTTTTGTTGCGAGCTACGGCATGGCGGAGTCAACGCTAGCGGTAACGTTCGCACCACTCAATGAGCCGATTCTTGTGGATCACGTCGACCGCGCCAGGGTCAAGCTGTCGCGCCAGGCGCTGCCGGCGTCGGATTTGACGATTGGAGATTCTGGCAAGACCCGTTCATTCGTGGTTTGCGGTGCGCCGATGCCGGGGCATCAGGTTGAGGTTCGTAACGACCAGGGCGAGGTTTTGCAGGAACGGGAAATTGGTCATATCATGATCAAGGGCCCCAGCCTCATGGCCGGATATTACGGTAATTCTGAAGCCACGTCCCTGATCATGAAAAATGACGGATGGATGGCAACCGGGGATATGGGATATCTGCTCAACGGCCAGATCGTCATTACCGGGCGCAGCAAGGATCTAATCCTGCATAACGGACGCAACATCTGGCCTCAGGATATTGAATGGGCCGTGGAACAGGTCGAAGGTGTCAGGGGCGACGACGTCGCGGCGTTTTCGATTGATGCTGGCGACGGCGATGAGAATGTTGTTGTCCTTGTACAATGCCGGCTGAGAGATGAAGACGACCGCGAAGCCTTGAGGCGGAAAGTGTCGGCCGTGGTTCATCAGCAGGCTGGTGTGGAGTGTGAGATCGTCCTCATACCGCCACGGACCCTTCCGTTCACCTCGTCGGGGAAATTGTCGAGAGCGGGCGCGAAACTGCAATATGTGTCCGGTGAAATTGCCGAAATTTCAGACCGGTTCGTTGCTGCAAAAATTGCGGCGCAGTCAGTGGGATTTGCGCAAAGCGCAGCCGACTAACCACAAATTCCGTCAATGCGGGTTGACTAACGCCGAGCGAGCCTGAGGCGTGCAGGAATGCATTGTGCTGACCTACGAGACCGTGTCGTATGAATCAGAATTTTTGAGTGGAGTTATGACAGACGTGTCCGAGATCGTTGCGATTACCGGAGGAACCGGCTTCGTTGGACGGCAATTGATCAAGGCTGTCGTCAGCAATGGGTACACTGTTCGGATACTGATCAGGGATGCAGGCCACGCGGCGGAATTTGACGATGTGGACTACGTCGTCGGTTCATTGTCTGACAAAACGGCGCTGAATGCGCTTTGCGATAGTGCTGGTGTCGTCGTTCATTGTGCCGGCCGGATTTCGGCACGCGACCGGGCCGAGTTTGATGACGTGAATGTCATAGGCACCCGGAACCTCATTGATGCGGCAGTTCAACAGAACGTCATGCGCTTTGTGCACGTCTCATCGCTAGCAGCCCGGGAGCCTGCACTGTCAGACTACGGGGCGAGCAAGCGGGCTGGAGAAACTGTGGTTCGCGAAGCGGATCCTTCGTTGACCTGGAGCATCCTGCGCCCACCTGCAGTGTACGGCCCGCGTGACAAGGGCACTTTCCCCTTGATTCAGCAACTGAGCCGAAAACTGGCCATTGTACCCGGCTCTAAAAAAAGCAGAATTTCACTGATCTATGTGGATGATCTTGCGCAGGCGATCGCTGCGCTTGTTGATGCGGACGCCCCGACCGGCGAGATATTTGAGTTGCATGATGGGGCGGTGGGTGGTTATTCCTGGCCTCACTTGGCGCAGATTGCAGGGGTGGTCAATCGTGAGAGAGTACGCTGCATCTATATTCCGAAGTTTGTATTGCAGTCGGTCGGAGCGCTGATACTGGCGGTTGCGCGAGTGACCGGAGCGGTGCCGATGGTGACGCCGGGAAAAGTTCGCGAACTCTATCATCAAGATTGGGCCTGCCACTCAAATCTGCTTGATGATAAAACCAGTTGGCGACCCCAGGTCGACTTTCGGACAGGGTATGCCAATACTGTCGGCTGGTATCGCGAAGAAGGTTGGCTATGACTTCCGCCTCTTGTCTTGTGGATCCACGCAAGGGGCCGGAGGTTGGTGTTGAGAAAATTGGAGGCGGTCCGAGTATGGGCACGAATAATCAGGAAATTTTTGAGCAACTCTGCAAATTGCTTGGTCCGTTCAACAGCGATTCCGTCGCATTGAACCGCGAGACAGATTTGTCTGCAGACTTGAACATCGACTCTGTTTCGGTGATGGATTTCATTATGGAAGTGGAAGACAAATATGACATTGAGATTCCTCTCAATCTCCTGTCGGAAACCAGAACACTGGACGATTTGACGACCGTGGTCGAACAGAAAACGTCAGGAAGCTAACGGATGGATCTCCTCAAAAAACATGAGCATCTCGCCGAACGCCATAGGATGATGCTCGAAAACGGTGACAACGCCGTGGGTATTCCCATGGAAAAAATACTGTCACCGACGAGGGCTTTGATCAACGGCCGGGAGACGATTTTGGCCGGTACCAACAACTACATGGGCATCACTTTCGATCCGGCCTGCGTCGAGGCCGGCAAGAAAGCTCTGGAAGAGTTCGGCACAGGAACCACCGGTTCACGGATCGCCAATGGCAGTTATTCTCTCCATCAGACGCTTGAAGAGGAACTCGCAGACTTTCTCAAGCGAGACCATGTGATCGTGTTTTCTACTGGGTACCAAGCTAACCTCGGTATGCTGGCCGGTTTGGCCGGGCCTAACGATACAATCTTCCTTGATGCCGATTCACACTCCAGCATTTACGATGGGTGCACTCTTTCGGGCGCCAAACTGGTCCGCTTCCGGCACAATGACGCCGGCGATCTGGAGAAGCGCCTGAACCGCGTGGAGGATAACGGTGGCGGCCGTTTGGTGGTTCTGGAAGGCATCTACAGCATGTACGGGGACCGGGCTCCGCTCGATGAATTTGTCGATGTGAAACGCCGTTGTGAGTTCAGTCTTCTGGTCGATGAGGCCCATTCATTGGGCATCCTCGGCAATGAAGGACGGGGTCTGGCGGAAGAGGCAGGGCTTGAAGATGAAGTCGACTTTGTCGTCGGAACCTTCTCCAAGAGCCTTGGCGCTATTGGCGGGTTTGGTGCGGGCAACAACCCGTTGTTCGATATGATCCGCTATGCCGCAAGACCTTACATGTTCACCGCGTCGGCATCACCTGCAAGTGTCGTGACGACAACCGAGGCCATTCGTCAACTTGCCAAGCGTCCAGAACTGCGGGATTCCATCAGGCGGAACTCCACCCAGTTGCACAAAGGATTCCGCGAGATCGGGTTGGAGCTGTGCTGTGATGTGGTCAGCCCGATCATTGCAGTGAGGGTTCCCGATGAGCCCAGTGCAGTCAAAATGTGGAATGACCTGGTTAAAGCTGGCGTCTATGTCAATATTGCCTTGCCGCCCGGCACTCCCAACAAAACATGCCTGCTAAGATGCAGCGTGTCGGCGGCACATACACCCGACGACATCAAACAGATCATCAGCATATTCGAGAAAGTGGTTGCCAGGAACCTGGCTGAAGAGGTTCTGGCTTAAACGGTTTGCCGCACGAAAAGACTTGTGAATGTCCGATCTAGGATCTGGTGAGTACTATGCGTCCTCACGGTTGGTCGTACAGAACCGCGCGGCTTCGTGCATTAGCGAAACCTGGCACCGGCATCTTTGGACTGTTGCGACTCCATAACGTGGATCAATGTTGCCGGTCGGCATTCCAGCATCCGAAATGTATTGGCCGTTTATCAATACGGATACTCCGAGTTGGCGGTGTCCAACTAACGAACCAGCATTTGACATAGAACAAAGAAAAACTATGAGATCGTGCGACTTTCCGGGCGATGGATTCAGAGATGTCCTCTCCATCCTGGGAAACTCGAGATATGCACAGATCATGTACATCATTGCTGCTGGCTTTGGTTATCCTGGTCACTTTTGTTCGCCAAGGTCACACCGAACCCCTTGTCGCGAAGTTTCTGGACAAGGTGGACATCTCTGAACTGGTGCCCGGTGCAGACAGGTTTGGAGCCATCCGTGACGACATTGCTGTTGTTCCCGCACTTATGGGTAACAAGACAATTGGCCATGTATTTCTCACATCTGACTTTGTGACGACGACCGGCTACTCGGGAAAACCAATCCATGTTGTGGTGGGTGTCGATGAAAACGCCAAAGTCACCGGCGTCAAGCTCGTCAAACATTCAGAACCCATCGTCCTCATCGGTATTCCGGACTCAAAGATACAAGCCGTCACAAAAAAATATGCAGGCCTTGATCTAATCAAGGAAGCGGAATCCGGTGGCTCCGCCCACGATCTCGATATCGTTTCTGGTGCGACGGTTACAATCATGGTCATTGATGACTCTATCGTACGTGCCGGATTGAAGGTTGCCCGGCAGTTGGGCCTTGGAGGATTGAAACCAGAACTTGTGGCAAGCGGTCCCCGGAAGGAATTGCTAAGGCCCGTTGGAGACGAGGTGCCCAGCTCCGACTGGCAAACCTTGACCGGTGACGGTTCAATTCGTTCCCTGCGTCTTGATATAGGTCAAGTCAATCAGGCTTTCATCGACAATGGTGATCAGCGCGCCATCAAGCGCCCCGAAAAAGGTAACGCGGCAGATACTTATGTCGAGATGCACGTTGGCCTGGTGAGTGCTCCTGAGATTGGGCGAACCCTTCTTGGCGATGATGAATACAACAACCTTGTAGAATGGCTGGGCAAGGGTGAAGAGGCCATACTTGTGCTTGGTCGCGGAAAATACTCTTTCAAGGGTTCAGGCTACGTCAGGGGCGGAATCTTTGATCGTATTCAACTCATACAAGGGGATGCGGCAGCCCGCTTTTTTGACAAGCAGCACCGCCGATTAGGTCGCCTGGCACCCGGCGATGCACCGACTTTTACCGAGTTGGACATTTTCAAAATCCCCGCGGAGATGGGGTTCGATCCAACCTCTCCGTTTCGACTTCAATTGCTGGTTCAGCGCGCCGTCGGGGCGATCGACAAAACCTTCATCACCTTCGACCTTGGCTATCGGCTGCCGGACCGGCTTGTGACAACGGTTCCGCCCGGTACGAACGCCGCGCCTGGCAAGCCACAGATTGCCGGCGAACTCGCCTCGTCCGATCCCAATGAGCTCAGCCATCTTTGGAAGCGCATCTGGGAGCAGAAGCAGATTGAAGTCGGATTGCTTGTTTTTGCAATTGTTGTCCTGACTGGTGTTTTCTTTTTCCAGATGCAGTTCACAAAATATGAGCGTTTGGCCTACTGGTTCCGGATCGGCTTCCTGACTTTTACGCTCTTTGTGCTTGGCTGGCATGCCAACGCCCAGCTTTCAGTGGTCAACATCCTCGCATTCTTTTCAGCCGCGACAACTGACTTCTCCTGGTCGGCGTTTTTGATGGACCCGCTTGTTTTCATACTCTGGTTCTCGGTTGCCGCCTCACTGCTCTATTGGGGGCGAGGTGTGTTCTGCGGATGGCTTTGTCCTTTTGGCGCGCTTCAGGAACTAACCAACAAAATTGCCCGTTTCTTCAAGGTGCCGCAATTCAGGGTGCCATGGGGTCTTCACGAACGGCTATGGCCAATCAAGTACATGATCTTTCTGGGTCTGTTCGGCCTGTCGCTTTATTCACTGGAACTTGCAGAGCGCTACGCTGAAGTCGAGCCATTCAAGACTGCCATCATTTTGAAGTTTGATCGCTCGTGGCCCTATGTCCTGTTTGTCGCGGTATTGTTGGGCGTGGGGCTTTTCGTTGAACGGTTCTATTGCCGTTACTTGTGTCCATTGGGCGCCGCTCTGGCGATCCCCGGCCGCCTGCGGATGTTTGACTGGCTCAAGCGGTACAAGGAATGCGGCGACCCGTGCACGCGCTGCGAGAGGGAGTGCATGGTTCAGGCGATCCATCCCGAAGGCAACATCAATCCTCATGAGTGTCACCAATGCCTGCATTGCCAGGTTCTCTACCAGAGTAGCACGAAGTGTCCGGTCTGCGTTATCAGCGCGGAGAAGAGGGCGAAATTTCGGGGCAAGAATAGAATCACCGGAGAAAAGCCGGGCGCCGACGTAGCCGCGAAACAAGCGAATTTCGCAAACTGAAAACCTAAAGAAATCAATTAGAAAGGAGAAAGTGTAATGTCAGCTGAAGAAACCAAGAGGAAGGGATTCTCGAGACGAGGCGTGCTGGGTGCAGGCGCGGTGGGAGCTGTCGCCATGGGCACGGGTGCTGTCAACGGCCTGTTTGAGGGTGGTGTTCCCAAGGCAAGAGCTGCCGGGTCATCAAAGGCAAACCTGGCGCCAGGGGAACTTGATCCCTATTACGGTTTCTGGTCGTCGGGCCAGACGGGCGAAGTCAGGATTCTCGGTTTTCCCTCCATGCGCGAACTGATGCGAATTCCGGTGTTCAACCGTTGCTCGGCGACGGGATGGGGCCAGACCAACGAAAGCCTGAAGGTCCTCACCGATGGGCTGACGGACGATACCAAGGCGTTTCTCGCCGCACGGGGAAAAAAGACATATGACAATGGCGATCTTCATCACCCGCATATGTCTTTTACGGACGGCACCTATGACGGTCGCTACATCTTCGCAAACGACAAGGCGAACACCCGTGTCGCCCGGATCCGCTGCGATGTGATGAAATGCGACAAGATAATCGAGATCCCCAATGCACAAGACATCCATGGCATGCGCCCGCAGAAGTTTCCGCGCACCGGCTATGTCTTCGCCAACGGAGAGCATGAAGCGCCTTTGGTCAATGACGGCCAAATTCTCGACGATCCATCGAAGTACGTGAACATCTTCACCGCCATCGACGGCGATGAAATGAAGGTTGCCTGGCAGGTCAAGGTATCGGGCAATCTCGATAACACCGATTGCGACTATCAGGGCAAGTACGCCTTCTCGACAAGCTATAACTCCGAAATGGGTATGAACCTTGCCGAGATGACCAAGAGTGAACTTGACCACGTGGTGGTGTTCAATCTCAAGGCCATCGAAGAGGGGGTGAAGAACGGCGACGTGGAAATGTTGAACGGTGTGCCGGTGATTGATGGCCTCAAGGGGTCCAACAAGAAATACACCCGTTACATTCCGATCCCGAACAGCCCGCATGGCGTCAATGCCGCGCCGGACAAAAAGCACATCGTCATCAACGGAAAGCTGTCGCCGACAGTTTCGATTATTGATGTTGAGAAAGTCGACGCGCTTTTTGAAAGCAATGCAGATCCTCGCTCCTGCATTGTCGGTGAACCCGAACTTGGTCTTGGGCCGCTTCATACGGCGTTTGACGGCAAGGGCAATTGCTTCACAACGTTGTTCCTCGACAGCCAGGTCGTGAAGTGGAACATGGAGAAAGCCATCAAGGCGTTTGCCGGTGAGAGTGTCGATCCGATTATCTCGAAAGTCGATGTTCACTACCAGCCGGGACATAACTCGACCTCCATGGGGGAAACCGCCGAAGCCGACGGTGAATGGCTCGTTTCGATGAACAAGTTCTCCAAGGACCGGTTCATCAATGTCGGGCCATTGAAACCCGAAAACGAGCAGCTGATTGACATCTCCAGCGACGAGATGAAGGTTGTTCATGACGGTCCGACCTTTGCCGAGCCACATGACAGCATCATTGTACGCGCTGACATCGTGAAGCCGGTCAATGTCTGGGAACGCGACGATCCGATCTTCGCTGACGCAGTCAACCAAGCCAAAGCCGATGGCGTTGATCTTGAAGGCGACGATGTGGTCATCCGTGACGGCAACAAGGTGCGTGTCTACATGACGTCTGTTGCCCCACAGTTTGGTCTTGAAAAATTCACGGTCAAACAGGGCGACGAAGTGACGGTTTACGTGACCAATCTTGACGATGTGGATGACGTCAGCCACGGCTTCTGTCTGTCGAACCACGGCGTTGCCATGGAGGTCGCACCGCAGGCAACCGCATCTGTGACCTTCACGGCTGACCGACCTGGTGTTCACTGGTTCTATTGCCAATGGTTCTGCCATGCGCTCCACATGGAAATGCGTGGACGCATGTTCGTAGAACCGCGCAACGCTTAGGAGAAACTGAAGATGATGGCCCGCGCGATCATGAGTGTTCTCTTGTCGGCTTTGTCGATGACACCGGCGCTTGCTGCCGATGTTGTTGTGCAGCCCGGCAAGGGTGCGCTCGCACGGGCCATCAAAATTGCGAATCCCGGGGACCGCCTCCTGCTGTCGACGGGCGACTATTCAGGCGGTCTGACGATCAGCAAGCCGCTCGAAATACAGGGCAATGGCAAAGTACACATTGAGGGAACAGGCGTTGGCTCGGTCTTGTTGATCGATGCACCGGATGTCACCATTGCCGGACTGCGGCTGACGGGATCAGGCTCCGAACATCAAACCATTGATAGTGGTGTTCAGCTCACAGACAACGCCACAAATTCGGTAGTTCGCGGCAACCATATCGAAGGCAACCTTTACGGCGTCGATGTTCACGGTGCCAGGAATGCCATTGTTGAAGGCAACACAATTATTGGCCGCCAGGACCGCAGGATGAACCGGCGCGGCAATGGCGTTTATGTCTGGAATGCTCCAGGCGCGCAGGTCCGTAACAACTCGGTGCTCTATGGACGCGATGGCATTTTCGTCAATTCCAGCAAGAAAAATACGTTCGTTAACAACCGTTTTGAGAATCTCCGTTTTGCCATCCACTATATGTACGCCGATGACAGCGAAGTCTCCGGCAATGTGTCGATTGGCAATCACCTCGGCTATGCGATCATGTTTACCAGTCGCATCAAAATTCGAAACAACACCTCAATCGGCGACCGCGATCATGGCATCATGCTGAATTATGCCAACAGTGCGATTGTTGAGGGGAATATTGTCCGCAATGGCGGCAAGAAATGCCTCTTCATGTACAACGCCAACAAAAACACGATGCGCAACAATCATTTTGAAGGTTGCCCGATCGGCATTCATTTTACAGCCGGTTCCGAGCGAAACGAAATGGTCGGAAACTCGTTCATCGGCAATCGCACTCAAGTCAAGTATGTGGGCTCGAAGGATCACGTGTGGGCTGGTAATTACTGGAGCGATCATAGTGCATACGACGTCAACGGTGATGGGATCGCCGATCAGGCTTTCCGGCCAAACGACGCGATGGATCAGATGTTATGGACGCAACCGTCTGCCAAGCTGTTGCTGGGCAGCCCTGCGGTGCAACTTATCCGATGGGCACAGAAAGAGTTTCCCTCACTATTGCCGGGCGGGATTGTTGATTCACAACCCCGCATGACTCCGGTTTTTGACCCTTCGGTTACCGCCAGGGCTGTCGTGGAGGGGCCATCGTGACTGTCCCAACGTTACATACAATTGGTGTCTCCAAGAAATTCAAATCCGTTGAAGCATTGAAGAATGTCTCTCTTAACGTTGAACCGGGGGAACGCGTTGCGCTGCTCGGCCACAATGGTGCAGGCAAGACAACACTGTTTCGAATTGCGCTCGGATTTCTGCCCGCCGATTGTGGATCTGTTGAGGTTCTCGGAAACCAACCTGGCAGCCGGGAGGCACGCAAAGCCATTTCATATCTGCCGGAAAACGTCGCCTTTCCCAAAATGCTGACAGGAACCGAGATTGTCTCCTATTATGCAAAACTCAAAAATGCACAAATGGCAGACGTAAGAACAGCGCTGGAAAGTGTGGATCTGGCCGATGCTGCAGACAGAAGGTGCGGAACCTATTCCAAAGGCATGCGTCAGCGGCTTGGTCTTGCGCAGGCATTGGTGGGCAATCCAAAGCTGCTCCTTCTTGATGAGCCTACTTCGGGCCTTGATCCACTTTCGCGGCAACGTTTCTACGAAATCGTTTCCGACATTTCGAACAAGGGCTCCGCTGTATTGCTCTCGTCTCATGGCTTGAGCGAGCTGGAAGCCAAGACCGACCGTATCGCCATTCTTCGAGATGGTGCGTTGGTGGCAGATGCGCCACTGTCTCAACTTCAGAAATCCGCCAATCTACCCATTCGTATTCGTGTCAGTTCGACCCCGGATAATGTGGAGAATGTCCACCGGCATTTTGGTGGGCAAAGGTTAAATGGCGCAACGGTGGAATTCGAATGTGCGCAGCCGGCAAAGATGAAAAACCTTGCAGCCATTGCCGACCTTGGCGATGTGGTCAAAGACGTTGAGCTATCACCGCCAAGCCTGGATGAGATTTATCGTCATTTCTCCACAGAGGAGCAGGGAGGGGATTCATGAACGCAATCCTTGCCATCGCGCAAAATGAAATTCGCATCGGCATTCGCAACCGATGGATCATGCTTGCCTCACTCATCCTGCTGGTGTTCGCGCTTCTACTGGTGTTGCTCGGCAGTGCGCCAACCGGTGCCACCAAGGCCAACAGCCTCACAGTTGTTGTCGCGAGTCTTTCGACGCTTACGGTTTATCTGATCCCACTAATTGCATTGTTGCTATCGTTTGATGCGATTGCCGGGGAAATTGATCGCGGGACCCTGCAACTCACCCTGGCAACTCAGGTGTCGAGTGCTGAAGTCCTGCTGGGGAAGTTTTTGGGTCATTTTTCGGTTTTGGCTCTTGCGGTCTTTTTTGGATACGGAATCGCCGGCGGCATTGCCTTTGCCTTGGGACAGAATTCGGGATCTGAAGGACTGGCTGATCTGGCGCGCCTGATCATTACAAGCATGGCCTTGGGTGGAACGTTTATTTCTATCGGATACGTCGCCAGCGCCAGCGTCCGGCAAACGGGTACCGCCGCTGCTTTAGCGGTCACCATTTGGCTGTTTGCGGTAGTGCTTTACGACCTGGCCCTGCTCGGTGGATTGTTGATCAGCACGGACGGTTTCTTTGCCACGGTGCTTTTTCCATACTTTCTGCTCGCCAATCCCGCCGATGCGTTCCGTGTCTTCAACATGGCGGCGATTGACACGTCAGGTATGACCACCGGCTTGGCGGCAAGTGGACGTGAAATGCCGATTTCCCCGGCATTTGCGATGATCAGTCCGCTTGTCTGGATGGTCTTGGCATTCGTCGTTTCAACGCTCATTTTGAAGAGGATTCAGCCATGAAACTGATGTTCCTGTTTCTGTCATTCGGACTGGGCGCCGCTTTGATACTCGGCGGGTCCAGCGACGATAATTCGGCGTTGGAAATTCCGGGCCCAATTGCCATGACGGAAGAAGCTGTAGGTTATTACTGCAACATGGATATTCTCGAGCACACTGGACCCAAGGCCCAGATACACTTGAAGAGTATCGATTTCCCAATCTGGTTTTCACAGGTTCGCGATGCCGTAGCCTTTACGCGACTACCCGAAGAGACCTATGAGGTTACAGCAATCTATGTCCATGACATGTCACGCGCCGTGAGCTGGGAAGCGCCAGGAGACGACGCCTGGATCAATATCAACAAAGCGCATTTCGTGATTGAAAGCGGAAAAATAGGTGGGATGGGTGCGCCAGAAACCATACCTTTTGGAACAAACGACGCTGCATCTGAATTTGCGGCACTTAACGGAGGGAAGGTCGTAAAATTTTCGGATATTCCGGATGAATATGTGATTGGTCCGATTGATGTGAAACACCAGCCAACCGGGAGTGTGCAATGACGCTTTCCCGTAGGCGGTTCATATCCATTACTGCCGGTATGGCATTTGGAGGCCTGAGCGCCACGGTAACGCCGACACTCGCGGAAACGGCGATGTGGCGTGGGATTGCTTTGGGGGCTGAGGCCAAGCTGGTTATCACAGGATTACCAAAATCAGAAGCAGATCGACTGATCCTGCTGGCCCGCGCAGAGATTGAGCGGCTTGAGAAAATTTTTAGCATCTATCGTCCACAGAGTTCGCTTTCGATCTTGAATGCATTCGGCAAGTTGGCACTTCCACCTCCTGAATTAGTCTCGCTATTGTCCATAGTCGACTCGCTTCATGTGGCAAGTGGTGGGATGTTTGATCCATCGATCCAATCGCTTTGGACTGCTTACGCAGAACACAAGGGGCACCCTCCGAGAGAACTGATACGCGAGACGGCCAGGCTGGTTGGCTGGCAATATGTACGGTCAGATGCACAATTAGTGAGGTTTGAGAAAACCGGCATGGCCGTGACGCTGAACGGTATTGCGCAGGGTTTCATCACGGATCGCATAACACAGCTCTTGAAGGCTGAGGGGCTATCCAGCGCTGTGGTGGATATGGGTGAAATTTCAGCTGTTGGGCACAATCCGAGTAACGAGCCCTGGCAAATCGGAATTGCGCAGTTAGGCGACGGGACTGCCGAAGATGTTGTTTCTCTCGTTGATCAGACCATTGCAACGTCTTCATCTGTCGGGACGACATTCAATGGCATAACGAGCCATATTATTGATCCAAAGAGCGGCTTGCCGGCTCGCGCCCAATGGCAACGGGTGAGCGTTATCCATCTTTCCGCGGCGATAGCGGACGGGATATCCACCGCGGCGACTTTGATGGATCAAAATCAGATCGAAGACATGCTCGCTCAAACAAACGGCGTTCAGGTCATTGCGAAGAGTTCGAATGGAGAGAGATACTCAACAGGCGCCGGATCAGGATAAATTCTGGTTGAATCGACATTCATTAAACCTGATCGTTCTCAATACCTTGGAGCGGTGCGCAGACGGAAACCGTATTCGTATTTCCGCTGTCCGCTTTAACGGAACGCTCCTTGGGCATAGAGGCGCGGAAAAAGAACTATCGCTGCAAGAATCGGGTGCCGTTTCTGCCACGGTGTCAGTTCGATTTTCACGCCGGAATGGCGGGTGATTTTCCAGGCAAGATAGTCGGCACCACCCGAAAACGTGAAAGATGCCTTGATCAGGCGGGCTACTGAAAGTGTCTTTCCCTCAAGGCGGATGAATCGGCGGTGAAGCGGGGAGCGTGTCAAAGGATGAAAATTTCCCTCAGCGGCCGCTAACGCCTGATCATAGAATGACTTGTTCGATTCATAGAGATGGGTTGCCCGCGAGATGTCTTCGGACCGCAGTTCTGATGCATAGGTTTCCAGAAAACCGCCAATCCAGATCTGATCTGGTCCTTGCGGTTCTGAAGAGGTGATGTGGGTTCGTTGCAGGAAAGTAAGGACCGATTGAGTGAGAGCCCGCAACACTCTGTCGCGCAATTCGCCGTTCTCCACGAAAGCAATGACACAGGGTTGAGCGAATCTTGCCCAGAAATAGGGATTTCGGGTTATCGGGGAAACGCGTCGCTCGAACTGATCGATCGAAACAACGGCGTATTTTGCTCGGACAGTTCCTGTCTGATGTTCTACCTCACTGTAGTAGACATTGGGGGGAACCAGCGCGTTCATGCGTTTGCTGAGACCGCTCGTCCGTAAGGTCGAATAGGAGTCGACCAAGACATAGAGGTCTACAAGACTATCCGACAATTCGACTCCGCGCAGGCACGAGCCATAGGCCAAAATCGCTTTAACGGCGGGCCCCACCTCGGCGCGGATCGATTCCACGATCGCCATAACCGGCGATGGCAAGGGGGCTGAATCGTGGTTTTCCACGAGTTGCATCAAGGGTGCGTGTTGCATGGCAGACATCTGCAGATTTACGGGCAGTCCTCAGACCGTTCTATCTGTATAGGTATTCGAATTCCGGTCCCAATGACAACGTCAAAGGGCCGTCGTCGGGTTTCTCAATGATTTCACCGTCGAGAATGAACGGCATCGAACAATCCAGAGATATCTTCCGCGCTGTCGTGCTGCGATAAATGGTCGGGTCCAGGTTGCGATTCTCGCCACCATAGAGGATGGGCAGGAGAGACGACATGAGCCTTCTTGTCGGGAAACCGGCTGTCGTCAGTTTAAGGGCCTCGCCATTTTGATTCCAGAACGGCCTGCTGTTCAAGACCAGGCGATGAAGCGTGGTTGTCAAAAGCAACAAATGTCCGCCGGAGGCAAATGGTGTGCCGTCGGCTTCGATCTTCATTTCTGTCGTCTGGTAAATTCTGTCTGGAATTTTTGGGTCATCGCCCTTTGAGACGGTTTGCCAAAGAGCCTTGGCGAGTGTCATTGCGTTGGCCCAGTCACCGGTTAGCCCCTTGGCATGAACGTCACGGTGTGACATGAGGACAGCCCTGTAAATTGCTCCGGCTCCGAAGAACATTCCATGTTGCGGCGTCATGTCTTTGGGGTTGTCGACCCTCAGGGTATGGCGTCTTTTGACCGTTGTAGTGCGCATGCAGTATTCAGAGACAGCAATGCGCTCCAGAACCGCCCGATTTTGCGGATTTTGGACCCCGATGTCACTTGCATTCATGTTGGTCGTGCCATCAGGCAGGATGGCCAGGCGCGGCAGACGGTCGTGCGAAACGGACTCCGCCAAGTGGGTCTGGACGGCCTGCACCGTACCATCTCCGCCGCTGATGATAACGGCAGACGCATCTTTTTGAATGAAGTGATCAATAATTCCGGCAAGGTCGCTGAAATTCTCCGCCCTTTCGACCAGAACATCGGGGCGGCCAGCGAGGATATCTTCAAGTCGGTTTCGTTTCTTCCGGTTTCGACGTGCTGCCGGATTGACCAGAACGGCGACAGTCATGGTTTGGAAGGCGGTCTGCTAAGCCAGCTTTCAAGGGCGCCGTCCCGGCGATAAGCCGATCTGGCTTGCAGCAGTTGAAGGCCATGAAGCACCAGGCAAATGAATGTCCAGGCGGCCACTGCCATCAACCCCCAATCCGGTCTGCTGATGATGACGGCGATCGTCATGATTGCGAGGTTGGGGTTTCGTCTTGCGGTAACTTGGCGAAATAGGGTGTCAATCTGGCGCCAGACATGAATTTCCAGTCCGAAAAATTTTATGGAAATTCCTTCCATGATTCGCTGAATAAGATAACCAGCTAGGATAATGGTCAATATCCACCAGAACATCGTCGGCGACAGGGGATAGGGACCTGCCATGATCGCGATCGCCCACGCGGTGTACCAGAATGGCGGGTGCACAAGGTCAATGCCGTGATCGAATATGTCGCCCCATTTGCTCGAGGTCAGCGTAACCCGAGCAAGTTTGCCGTCAACAGTATCCAGAAACGTCATGAGCCAGCCGGCCAACAAGCCGGCGGCCCAGTTGCCGTTCAGGAAAAAGAGGTATGCGGCGACAACACAGACGGCTCCTACTGCTGTGACCATGTTTGGTGTAATGCCCAGCGGCGCAATCAGTCTTGTCAGGATAAAAGCCGGAAAAGGCCATACATGCTTCGTGATGAAGTCTGTCGCGCCTTTGTATGTTCCCATGAACATCCGCCATTCGACGGCCTTGCGGTTCTGCGTTGTGACGATCAAAGCATACGGGATTTCTCGTTTTCGTAACGACTTCCAGTAGGAAGCTTTCAGATCTTCGGGACGA
The DNA here is from genome assembly GCA_021775835.1 of Hyphomicrobiales bacterium. The sequence continues at coordinate 25,943 of JAJFHC010000184.1, forward strand.
TTGGCGGTCAGTTCGGGGAAATCGGCAATGTTCCCGCTTCCGGAAAGGATTTCCGAGATCAAAACAGCAGACGCGGCATCAGTCCGGGCAGCAATTGGGAATTCCGATTCTAGGTCGGACCCCAGCAGCACAAAATCGGAATCGTCACAAAGGGCGGAAACCAATGGTGCATCAAGGGCCGCGTCAGCCCGAATCATGATTATGGGCCCACCAGCGGTCGACGCTTGGCTTAAGTCGACGACCTGCTTGACGCCTTGACGTGCAAATGCCCGCACTATGCGTTGGGCACAGGTCATACCCCACAGATTACGATGATCAGTGCCCACCAGACACAGTACCGGCGCCATATTTTGGACCGGCTGTTCGTCTGTACAACCTAGGGAAATGGCGGTCTGCTTGTTCAAATCGTCTGGCTCATGACCAAATTTGTTAGGTTTTACGCAACTAGGTTCATTGCCTACAATGTTCCGCCTGTGCGACTACTCTTGATAAATCGGATCGCGATCAATGTGTCAAGGACCGTAATTCAGACTTGTGTCACAGGCTTTCATGTTTAAAGGCGACAGCGCCTGCAGCCGTTGCGAAAACCAGCATTGGCACCCAGGCAGCAAACCAGGGCGGCAGTATGCCAAGTTCTCCCATAGTCAGGGAAATTCCTTCAAAAATGAAGAATCCGAAACCCATTGCGATCCCGATGGCGAACATCAATCCCAAGCCGCCGCCACGTTGAAAGCGCCCAGCCAGAGGAACCGCAATCAGGATCATTAGCGCTGACGATATCAAAGTGCCAAGCCTTTTGTGTCGCCAGGTCCTGTAGACATGAACCGGGCGAATGCCGAAGCCTGCATTGGTAATGAAATAGGATATCGTGCTGAGCGACATTTCTACCGGATCACC
>JAJFHC010000185.1 GCA_021775835.1 Hyphomicrobiales bacterium
GTGCAGCTACGTCGGTAAATCCATCAACCACGGAACGTGATCTGAACGTGCCGGAACACCTCATGAAAACATATGGCCATGGCTATTGCGGTGTTTATGCAAGGGTTTCAAGAGGTGGTGTCGTCCGTGCCGGTGACGTCGTGATTCCAGGGAAACCATCCGGATCGAGTTACACGGAGTTTTGTCCAGAGAATGCCCCTGCCTTCTCGTTCTGGCCTAGACTTGTCCGGGTTGAAGGTTGGGGCGACAGTGACGGGTCTTTGACCGTCGACTGTGTCAGGGAAGACGGTTGGCCTTTGGCTGATGCCCTGGCAGGCGAAAAGATGAGAGTCCACTTTCCGGATGGTAGTTGGACCGCCGGACGGATTGTCTCTCGGGCAGCCGACAGATTGGCGTGCTGCATCCGCATGAAGTCCGAGGCCCCCACAGAACAAAAGCTGAGGTGCCTTTCATCGGCCGGAGGTCGGATTGTCATTTCGGGGCCCTATGGGGCAAATCAAAATGACCGGTGAACGATTGCGGAGAGGGATGAAGACTGCTCTGTGTCCGCAAGGTTTGGGTTTGTTTTGCTATCGCCGGCAATATGCAGCAAGGTCGATGAGCCCGATTGTACCGTTGCCCGCGACTACCCAGTAAGCGCCGGATGTGCGACGACTTGGTGCCAGCGCTTCCAGAAAACTTCCTTTTGTTACAACGATCTTTCCGGGCCAGGTGAGCCCCCCGTCGCGTGTCAGGTAGGCAGTTCCGCCCGCGCCGACGATGACCCCGCATTTCTCATCTTGGAAAACCAGGGCGTTGACGATGGTTTTGAGGGGCGTATTGCCAACAGCATGCCATGACTTGCCGCCGTTGCCCGACTTCAGGAGGACACCGCCAACACCGCTGGCATAAGCCTGTTGTGCATTTACAAACGAGAAATCGCTGATCCGGTGTTTGCCGTCATAAACCTTGGTCCAAGTCTGTCCGGCATCGGTGGTCCGCAGGATTATGCCGGATGACATGTTCTGGTTTTGCCATGGCGTAGCGCCACCGCCTATCATGCCGGTCGATGGTGAAATGAACTTCAGAGCCCACAGGTTCTCCATTGTATCCGATGACAAAGCGCTCCAGGTCTTGCCGCCGTCTTCCGTTCGAACAACGACACCCCTGGCGCCGACAGCGTGCCCGACCGCCGCATTGTAGAATCCCACTTCGTAGAGAGGAGCGTTAGTTTGCGTGATTTCTGTTACTGTTTCAAGGCGCGGTCCGGCCTTGAGCAAGATACCCTTGCCTGACGTAAATCCTTTTCCCCCGACAAAGATGAGTCCGGCTGCGGCGGTTGCGGCACCCAGCAGGTGAGTGCCTTTTTGAGGCGCTGTTGTCAGCCAGTTCGTGTGGTCGCTTGAATGGCCAATCTGACCCTTGAGACCGACAGCCACAACAGCCCCATCTGTTTCTGTAACGCCCCAGAAAGATCCCTTTAGCTGCGTTTTCTGCCGGAGAAGCAGTTCCGAAGAGCGCGCCTCAGTTGTCGCGATGGACAAAAGCAGAAACTGACCCAATACAGCGATGCAGAATGAGAGGAGGAAATGGTTTGAGGCAGCTTTGGTCCGGTCAAACAGCATACAATCTCCAAGCGACAACCTGAATCACGAGCACAATCCAGCAGACTGACGCCTTTTGACCATGCAGGTCAATCCAGCTTGAACCCCTTTGCACGCACGTGTGAACCAAAGTCCGCACGTTCAAGCTCCGAGTATTGTCTGGTCTTGTCGTCTGACCACGAATAATCAGCCGCACGGCCGAACCGTCCTTCAAATCTCTGGGTTTCGTAGGACTGAACGTTTTCCCGCCGGCGATCATATGCGGCTACATTGGATCTGATGGAATCATCATCAAAGCGATTCCGGTGAACCGTCGCGTCCAACTGAAGGCGTAAGCTGATCTTGGCTTCGGTCTCGGGATATCCCAAGGCCAGGCCCGCCACCGGAAATACAAAGTCCGGCAGGTTTAACAAGGAACTGACTTCGTTGGCATGATTGCGAATTGCACTGATTGGGCAACAGCCAAGGCCAGCATTTTCAGCGGCTATGACGAACGCGGACAGTGCAATCCCGGCGTCTACGGCGGCATTGAAGAACGCGTCAAGATGATCGTTCACAAACTCGCGCTCGTGCCAGGCATGCATCTGACGATGGCGCCGGTTGTTGCCGCAAAACACGAGAAATGCCGGTGCAGTCGCAACCCAGGGGCTGTCGCTGAGCAAGGCATTGATTTTCCCGCGCAAAGAATTGTCATCGACAATGACGATGTCCCGTTGCTGAAGATCGCTTTTGGTCGGTGCGCATAAGGCAAGTGCGCACAGCGTTTCGATCAACTGGGCTGAAACCGGCGTGTTCTGAAACTTCCTGCAGGATCCGCGCCCGGCCAGTTGTTTGGCCAATTCGTTGTTTTCAAGGTTCTTGTCAAGATCGGGTGGGGATCTAAACCGGTGGGAAAGGAGGGAGGAAAGTTCGGGCATGCCTTTTCGTTACCTCACGTCCTTAAGAGCGATGGCCATATCGCCCTTGTCAGCAAAGGAGACATCGCTCAGGCCCAGCCATTCTGCAAGTCTGTGCAGTTCCGGGATGAGGCGTTCGGCGACCTGATTAGCATTGTGGTCCGGTTCGCAGTAGGATCCAAGGACCTTTAGCGTACCGACGTCTCTGTCTGCCTTGAGATCCAGTCTTGCGGCAATTCGTTCGTCAAGAAGGAACGGCAGGACATAGTAGCCATATTTTCGTTTATGTGCCGGCACGTAGATCTCAATTCGGTATTCGAAATCAAACAACCTTTGAGTGCGCTTTCGCTCCCAGACAATCGGATCGAACGGCGTGAGCAGGGCAGAGACCGATACACTCCGCGGCACGCGGGCCTCAGGCGACAGATAGGCAGGCTGGCTCCAGTTCTCCACCGTGACCGGAATCAGATCGCCACTCTCGACGAGTTCGGGAATACGCGATTTTACATCCGCAGCCGATAGTCGAAAATAGTCGCGAAGGTCTGACTCTGTGGCAATCCCCAATGCCTTGGCTGAGAACTTCAACAAGGCCCGGTGGGCTTCTTCGTGGGCTGGGGCAGGGGTGTTGAGTACTTCTGCTGGAATCACGCGTTCGGTCAGGTCGTAGATCCGTTCGAATCCGACCCGTGAATGAGTCGTGATCTGACCAGTCCAGAAAAGATATTCCAGACCCGTCTTGCCTTCATGCCAATCCCACATGCCCTTTCCCGAGCCGCGTTCATTGAAGGCACGCGAGCTCAGAGGACCCGAGTCTTCAAGACGCTTGAGTATGCCCTTGATGTAGTCCGGCTTTTCCTTGGCGAGTTTCACACACTCCTTGTAGAGCCCGATGTGTTGACAGGCGCGATCCATCCGCCATTTCAGGAGCGGGTACATAGGCATGGGCAGGAGGGACGCCTCGTGAGCCCAGTACTCGAATAGTTCACGTCCCTTTGCACGAAACGCGCGGGCATCGAGCTTACTGCGGTCATAGGCACCCAAACGTGAATAGAGTGGCATGTAGTGGGATCGGATTATGGTGTTGATTGTGTCCATCTGCAGAAGCCCCATGCGCTCTATGGCGTTTCGGGCGGAGCGCCAGTTCTTGACGCCGGTGGTCCGGTCAGAACCAAAGCCCTGGGCCGCCAGTGCCATGCGTCGTGCCTGCGATGAACTGAGTGAGTTTGTTGCCATGGGGTGGAGAATTTCTCGATGCAGTCGCGGTTATGATCGCCGTTCAAGCGTGTTCGTCAATTAGAAGGTCAAATGGTGTACCGGAAAAAGTGATCCCGTTGATGAGTAATTCGACTTCATGGCGTCCTGGATAATAGCGCCGCGTGGTAATTGGGCGCATAGGGTGTCGCTTGGACAGAACTTTGGTCTGTCCCGGTTGCAGTGTGAAGTTGGTCCATTTGAAGACTTTTGGTGTTGTCCCGCCGTTTGCTTTGCGGTGATGAATGATGAAGTCGAGCATCAGGGACTGGGCCGTATTGTGCGATGAGGAGAGGGTAGCATCAATATACAAGGCGTTGCCAAACCGGACTACGGTGTCCCTGACCTCCAGTGTCGCGTGGATGTTGGACGGCTGCTCAAAGCCCAGTGTTGCCAGCGTGTTTTGGTGCCCCTGCTTTACAAGCGACCGGCAAGCATGTCGCACAAGTGCCGCACGCTCCATGGAGGCCCCCACAAGCCATTCGGTCGCTATTTGGGAAACAATGTCAGGGTGGTCTTTGGAGATATCGTTCAGGTTGTTTGCAACCGACCGGCGAACATACTCAGACTCGTCGTCCTTCAGGGCTTCCAGCAGAGGGAGGATCGGCGAGGGGTCTTCTTGCAGTCTGGGAAGGCGTCCCGCCCATGGCAGTCGTGGACGGGTGCCCTCTGACACTAGGCGACGGACATGTTCGCTGGGATCATGGGTCCATTGCATGAGCGTTGGGAGTGTGGTTTCCAGATCATTCATTAGGAATGTTCGGATTGCAAACTCCGACGTGAAACGTTTGGTCATCTCCTTGAGAAGTTCAAGCGATCTGGAAGAATCTTGAATGCCATGTTTGGCTACATACAGCGACAATGGCAAAATGGCCCAACCGCGTAAACCCGGTTCGTCCTCTAACTGAGATGGCGGTTCTTCTGTATCCGGATACAGTGCTGCAAAAAGAGCGGTCGACGCTTCTTCAAAGTTATCAGGAAGTGTCTGGGTAAGGGCTTCCAGAACGTTCTCGGCGCGCGCCTTCAACTCCAGGTTTTCGAGACCGTGCATTGCAAGGTTGAAAAATCTGACATCGTCGAAATCCTTGCAATGTATTCTAAATTGGTGTGCGATTTGGTCGATCATGGTTTGGTTGAAGACGTTCTTGAATGGCTCTGGCATGGGGGTCGCCTGTAATCTGTAGTCGAAAACCGTACTGTATTACGCCGACCTTATGTCAGGGGGTGTCAGTATGGTGGGGAAAAATTGGTGATCGATTGCTGAACCGACAAGGTAACAATCCGGCGATAATCCTGTCTGTTTCGCATCAGTGTTCGACATCGCCTCTCGTTTGAGGTAACACGCCCCTGAACTCGCTCCGGTTTCCGGGCGCTAATGGTCAATTGAAGAGGTAAATGTGCAATGATTGTCTTGCACAATGGTGACACCGCAAGGTCACGTATCGAACAAGTTGCACAGTCTGCGGAAGGTGCCGTTTACAAGGGTGACCCTGCTGTAAAGATCTCCGAATTCATAGATCAGCTCAGTGACTGGTTAGCCAAGACCGGTTCTGCTGAAGCCATCGTCATTGAGCAGGCAGGAGAGCCGGACGATGCGGATCGGGAAGCGTACAGCACGCTGCGCCGAATTGCCAAGTTCAAGGGCGTTGATGTCCATCTGATGGGTTCCAGCTGGATCGAGACGATTGCGGATCGTGTCGTGAGCAGCGATGAGGAGCTTGAACTGACAGCTCCGGGGAGTTCCGTTGGCAGTCAAGTGGCTTCGCTCGTCCAGAGTGAAACGATGACAAAGTTTGAACGCGTCGAAATGGATATCCCGACTTGGCAAGAGGCTCAGAAAACCAGTGGCGGCACTCAGAAGGAAGCCCAAGAACGTGTGGCCTGGATGAAGAGCCAGAGTGTCTGGGCCAATAACCTGTATCAGGTGAACATAGAGTTCATGCCCGAAAACCGCGCCCATTTGATAATTCGACGTTTGGACAAGCAGCCAATCCACAACTGGCAGCATTTCCAGGAGATCAAGAATGCGCTGCTGGGCCCGGAGTGTGAAGCCGTCGAGATCTACCCAAAGGAAACTCAGTTGGTCGACGAGAAACACCACTATCACCTGTGGGGGTTCCGGTCGCCCAACAACTCTTTCGGAATTGGTTTTCGGGTCGGCCGGCAGACCAAGTAGAAGATTGTCCTACGGCCCCATGCCGGAACACCGCATTTGATTCAGATCAAGGTTTAGTCGCCACCTATCGTGTTGCTTGTCCATAGTGAAAGGATAGGTGTATGGCAAAGGTGTTGCAGGCGCTTCGTGATGAACATGGCAGTATGACACGATTGCTCGAACTTCTTGAAATGGAAGTCGACAAATTTGCCGAGAGCCAGCAACCGAATTACGAACTCATCAAGGAAATTGTCGATTACTTTTTGACCTACCCTGACCTGTGTCACCACCCTAAAGAGAACGCCATATTGCGAAAACTCCGCGAACGTGATCCAGAGGCAGTGGAGAGAATTGGCGACCTTGAGGCCGCCCACGAGGAAATTTCCGACCGGTTGCATGGATTCTCACGCATGGTCGTCGAAATCTTGTTGGAAGCAGAAATTCCCAGAGACGAATTCGTGTCCGCCGCGCGCCAGTTTATCGAGAATGAACGGACCCACATGGCGGCTGAAGAAAAGTACTTCTTCACCACGGTAGAAAGCCAACTGAGCAAGAGTGACTGGAGTGAGTTGGACGCTCGACTTTCGAAATTTGAAGACCCTCTACTCCATGGGGAAGGGGCGCTGCGATTCCGTGAATTGCACGCCTGTCTTGCCGGTATGTAGTCCGCGCAAATTACACTTCCGTTTCTGGTCCTAAGGCCTCTCTGGCAGAACCGATGATGTCAGTGGCCCGATCAAGATACTCCCGTATTTCCTGCATCTTTTGGGCTGGCCAGAACGTCATCGCGCGGCCTATGGTGTTTGCGACGTGGTTGAACCGTCAGTCCACTTGAAAACACAGACAAGGATTCGATGCACGATAGCATCTCCGATCTTACTAGCATTGCGATCGTTGCAACAGTTGCGGTAATTCTTGGCTTCGGTTTCATGCGACTGAGACAGCCACCGATTGTCGGCTATATCATTGCTGGTCTCGTTCTAGGGCCGACTGGACTGGGTTTCGTTCAACACAGTGAGTCGATCAGCCTGCTTGCGGAACTCGGTGTATTGATGCTGCTTTTCATCATTGGCATGGAATTGTCCATCCGTGCGTTCATGATGGTGTTGAGGCCAGCTGTTGTGATCGTTCTTGGTCAGTTGGCGGCGTCATTCGCAATTACTGCGGTTTTTGGCTACATTCTGGGCTGGCGTTTCGAGCAAATGCTCGTTCTGGCGTTTATTGTTGCCCTGTCCAGCACGGCTGTGGCGATAAAGGTTCTCGAAGAAATCGGTGAACTGAGGACTGAAACCGGGCGGATAACCGTCGGAATCATGATCGCTCAGGATCTGGCGATTGTTCCCATATTAATTCTGACAACAGCTTTGGGCGAAGGTCAGGTCTCTGCAGACCTACTGGGCTGGAGCCTGTTTCTCAAGGTAGCACTGGCTGTCGGAGGATTGGCGGTCCTTTTAACGTTTCTGGCGCGTCCCGGGAAATTTCGCTTGCCGTTCACCAGTCTCGTTCACGACCGCCATGACGTCATCGCGCTTGCGATGATTGCATCTTGTTTTTCCGCAGCAGCCCTCAGTGGGCTCGCCGGGCTCTCTGCTGCTTATGGAGCTTTTGTCGCGGGCCTGATCGTATCGAGTTCGACGTTACGCTCAGAGGCGATTTCCGTGACCGCACCGATCCAGAGTATCCTGGTGTTTATTTTCTTCCTGTCTGTTGGATTGCTGCTTGATCTGGACTACGTCCGCGACAATTGGCAGGTCGTTGCCCTGTTCGCGACCGGCGTGATTCTGCTCAAGACCGTCCTCAACGTTCTGCTGGTGCGATACAGCGGGTTCGACTGGGACATCGCCTTGCCCGCAGGCCTGGCAACAGCTCAGATCGGAGAGTTCTCGTTCATCCTTGCAGCCGCCGCTTTGTCCAGCAAGGTACTGGATCAGGACACTTATCGATTGGCCCTGTCAGTCATCGCCGTAACGTTGATCGTGAGCCCGATATGGATGACCACGGCGCGGCGATTTCACGACGTTGCGCGAACCGGGATCATGGATTTTCGCACGGCACTTGCAGAAACCTACGCCGACGAATTTACGGAAATTGGGAAAGGGGCAAAGCGGCTCGCACATTATGGCCGCCGCACGCGAAGGTATGTCCGTGCGTCGCGGCGCACGGTGGCCGTCAACATGGAACGTCGACGCCGTGCGAAATTGACACCCGAGCCATCGACTGATGAAAACGGTTCAGAAAAACACAAGGACTCTCAGGAAGGCTCACCCAAGGCGATCGAATCCAAGTCTGCTGGTGCGGCCACTGAAACTGAAAATCGGGCCTGACCATTCAGAATTGAATGCAAGCCAAACGGTTTCATCGGTTAGTAAAGACAGGAACCATCTGCTGTCGGCTTCCCCCGGCTCGTGATTAATCCAATTTTAGCACAAACAACCGAGTCTCATTGTTAGTGTGGGTTGAGAAGAGTTGGTTGTGATGCGTCCGGTAGAGCTGTTTCGTACCGATCAGAGGACCTGCCCAGGGGCCGTGATCAATCAACCGATTCGTCATGTGATGCTTCGCCCTCTCGAGCCAGGTGACGCCGACGCGATCCATGAGGTCGTCAGTAACTGGCAGGTCGCTCGCATGCTGGCGCAGATCCCCTGGCCGTATCATATTTCTCACTCCCGGGCATTTGCCGATTATGCATCGAATTCAGGCACAGCAGCAGATGCTCGCTACTTTGCCATTGAAGACGGTAGCTTCAATTTCCTGGGAATGATCGGGCTTGTGGAAATCACCAAGACGCCGAGGGTAGGGTTCTTTCTCGATCAGAATTATTGGGGAGCCGGCGTCATGACTGAAGCATTGTCTATGTTTTGTAAGGCCGCGTTTCGCGAACTGCCCACAAATCGGATCGTCTCGGGTGTATTCGCTGACAATCTGGGTTCCCTTCGAGTGCATGAGAAGGTCGGATTTCGCGCCGTCGGTAAATCGCGGGCACTATGTGCACCGCGACGGAAACTTCTGACACGTATCGATTTTGTCTTGAATCGACCTGTTTCGGACGGGGTTCGGTACCAAGCCTGAAGATTGCGAAGCGGACAATCAAGCGTCTTTGTGCAACAATCGGAGGCTAGGGGCCTGTTTCAGGAATTCAAAGGCTGCAACGTGATGGAACCCGTGCACTCTGTCAGGAAACCTGCCGTCGCTGGATCGTTCTATCCCGCAGATCCTGACCAATTGAACGCCGTCGTCGAGCAATTGCTGCATCGCACGTCGCCTTGTGCCGATACGCCAAAGGCTATCGTTGCTCCTCATGCAGGATATTTGTATTCATCGAAACCGGCCGCCGCGGCGATGTCGCGGATTTGCCACCGGGACAATTCAGTTTCCCGTGTGGTGATCCTCAGTCCTAACCACAAAATGCCCGTGGATGGCGTTGCCGTGCCCAGTCATGAGTACTTCGCCACGCCCCTTGGCAAAGTTCCGCTCGACCGGGAGGTCTGTGACCAGATGGTCTCGATGCCGTTTTGCAGTCTCAACGATGAGGCGCATGCGGAGGAACATGGGATTGAAGTTCTTCTGCCTTTCATGCAACGCCGGTTGGAAAATTTTCGAATTGTTCCGTTGATCATTGGCCGACTGGACACACAATCGGTAAGCCGTCTGCTTCACGAAATATGGGGTGGACCGGAAACGATCATCATAGTGAGTTCTGATTTGAGTCACTATCTGAGCGATGCCGAAGCAAGGGATATGGATGGTTTAACCGCCAGGAGTGTAGAACGGTTGAACGTCGAGAACATAAAAGGCAACAATGCTTGTGGCTGGGTACCGTTCAGCGGATTGCTGGAACAAGCAAAGCTCAGAGACCTGAGAGTTACCCGCCACGCCTTGTGCAACTCCAGCGACACTGTTGGCCCCAAGGAAAAGGTCGTAGGTTATGGCGCTTGGTCGTTCGAGTATGCTTCAAGCGCCAGAACAGATTCGGGAACACAGCAGGTGCTGCACCATCTTGCAAAGAGAAGCCTGGTTGAGGGAGGGCACGGCGGTGAGGTTCCTAAAATTGATCACCGGACATTGCCGGTGTCATTGACGACAGAGCGCGCGAACTTTGTGACGGTCTACGTGGACGGCAAGTTTCGTGGTTGTCGGGGGTCGATCGTGCCGCATCGACCTTGGGGAGACGACGTTGTGCAGAATACCTTCAACTCAGCATTTCACGATCCTCGGGTGCCGGCACTGACCCGGGAGGAAACGCATCGGGCGGAAATTGAGATCTCGGTGCTGTCCCATCCCCGCAACATCAGTTGCTCATCGATTGACACGCTGATCGAACAACTGAACCCGGACAAAGACGGCGTCATTCTCGATGGCGAGGGGAAACGTTCCCTGTTTTTGCCCAAGGTCTGGTCAAACCTTTCCGACCCGCGTGAGTTCGTAAAGCAACTGTTGCTCAAAGGCGGTTGGCCGGAAAATCATTGGTCGGAGAACATGCGGGCTTTCCGCTTCTCCGCAGAGCTCTTCTAGGCGTTGACATGCGGGTCCTGAATGACCTGATAGTCTTTTATTTTGACCGACTTTCGTTGCCGTCCCCAGGTGCCGGGCTTGGTGTCAAAGACACCGGCGCAGGTCGCACCACAGGTCAGGCATTGGCCTTGACCGTTCAGTGACCAGGACTTGAGAGCATACCAATCCCTCCCAATCAGCCGGCTGTTGCAGACGTGGCAATAGGTGCTGTCTCTCCCAACGTCATGAATGTTCCCCACATAGGCGTAATGTAATCCGCACTCAAAGGCGATGCGGCGCGCCCGAAAAAGCGTCTCCGGCGGCGTCTTGGGCTTGTCCATCATTTTGTACTCAGGATGAAAAGCTGAAAAGTGGATTGGAACGTCCGGCCCCAGCGCATCGAATACCCAGTTACAAAGGCGTCTCAATTCCCCTTCATCGTCATTCTCGCCCGGAATAAGAAGTGTGGTAATCTCAAGCCAGACATCAGTCTCATGCTTGATGTAGGCGAGCGTTTCCTTGACGGCTTCCAGGCGGCTTGTGCACAGGTCGCGATAGAACCGCTCCGTGAACGCCTTGAGGTCGATATTGACGGCATCGACGTGGTTGTAGAATTCCGCGCGAGGCGCCTGGCTGACATATCCCGCACTCACGGCGACAGACCTGATGCCTTTTTCCCGACAAGCCTGGGCTACGTCGATGGCGTACTCATGAAAAATGACGGGGTCGTTGTAAGTGAATGCAACGCTGCGGCATTCGTTCTTTTCTGCAGCATTGGCTATTGTTTCCGGTGACGCTTGGTCTGTCAGCGTATCCCACTCGCGCGATTTCGAGATATCCCAGTTCTGACAAAATTTGCATGTCAGATTGCATCCGGCAGTGCCGAACGACAGAACCGAGGTTCCTGGCAAAAAGTGACTGAGTGGCTTTTTCTCGATGGGGTCAATACAGAAACCCGATGAGCGTCCGTAGGTTGTCAGGACAATTCCATCATTCTGGCAAGCCCGTACAAAACACAAACCGCGCTGACCATTCCTCAATTTGCAGAAGCGAGGACACAAGTCACATTGAATGCGACCGTCTTCAAGGGCATGCCAGTGTTTCCCCGGCACACCCACAAATGTTTCCAGTCCTGAGGCTTTGTCCATGACCGATGTTACACCAGTTTTCAGGTGTGACTAAGCCACGGTTACTTCAGCACGGCTTTGCAAGCCTTCGGCAGCTGAGACAGCTTGAGTTCCGGTTTGAATTTTGTCGGTTTCTTCTTTTTGTAGGGTCCATCCGAAAGCCACCACTTGAGCTCGGAACCACAACCGTCGCCCGGTGGTGGCGGGTTTTGATCGCGGCAGCCTTTGCTGTCCCTGGGGCATTTCAGACGTACGTGGAAATGATACGTGTGTCCGTACCAAGCACGAATCTTGCGCAACCACTTCCGGTCACCCTTTGCCCATTTGCATAGGGCCTTTTTGATCGGCGGGTTCACGAATATCCTGGCGACTTCCTTATACGAGGCGGCCCGTTTCAACAGTTTGGCGTGTGCGGTGGTCCACGTCTTGGAATTGATTTCTCGCCGGTTCTTGACGACCGAGATTGAGCTGATGTTTTCACGTTCGCTCTTTGTGAAGGTGCGTCCGGGCGACGGCAACATCCATATATCGGCATCGAGGCCGATTTGATGGCTGGCATGTCCTGTCAGCATCGGCCCGCCGCGAGGCTGTGCCATGTCACCGACCAGAAGGCCTGGCCAGCCATCCAGTTTCTTGGCGTCCTTAGCCAACCGCTCGACGTAAGCGACGAGGTTGGGGTGTCCCCAGTTCCGGTTGCGCGACAGCCTCATCGCCTGCCATGCCTCACCATCTTGGGCCAATTGCAGACCGCCGGCGAGACAACCGCGTGTGTAGCCACCATGAACAGCGGGTTTAAGATCCGCTGCATCCTTGACCTTGCCAAACAGTTGTTTTGCGATAGCGTCTTTCGCTGCAGCGTTCTGTAGGCCCGACATTGCAAATCCCGCTAGGGCGATACCCACGTAAAGACAGCATCTTGATAGTGTTCTGACAGGCACCGTGCTCATAGCTACTCCAACTGTTTGTTTGGAACCACATCTGTAAATATACCCTCGGATCGATTCGAATACACGTGCTTAAGGACGATCGACTGTCGGGTCTTCCAATTGACAGGGTGCTAAAAGAAAAACGCCGGATCGCTTGGACCCGGCGCTTGTTTCAATTTCAGGAACCGACGGTCGCCGATCAGGCGCGCATACGGGCGCCCGTCGGATCGAACACAGCTTCCTTGTGCAGTGTTGCCGGGCGTTTCTGTCCCATGATTTCGACGGCGAAGTTCTCGCCTCCATCGGCCATCGCATTAGGAATGTAACCCAGAGCCAGCGACGTGTCAGCGTGGTGCGCATAGCCGCCGGACGTTATCCATCCGACAACTTCATCGCCTGCCCAGACAGGTTCGTTTCCAAGAACGTCGGCGTCGTCGACATCTATTGAAAGCGTGACAAGTCGGCGTTCTGGCCCGTTTTCCTTTTCGAGCGCGGCGGCTTCCCGTCCGATGAAGTCGTTCTTGGTGAGATCGACGAACCGGTCCAATCCGGCTTCAAACGGTCCGTAGATCGGTCTGAACTCGGTCGCCCACGATCCGAAACTCTTTTCCAGTCTCAGAGAAGTCAGTGCACGCGCGCCGAACAGGCGGATACCAAACTCCTCGCCTTCGTCCATCAAGAGATCGAAGAGCTTGGCTTGGTATTCCGGTTTTACCCAGATCTCATAACCCAGATCACCGGTAAATGTGATCCGTCCGACGAGGGCAGGCACCGACCCAAGTTCCATCTTTGCGATCGACATGAAACGGAACTTCTCTGTCGAAACATCCTGGCCGGCAATCTTTGTCAGCAAGGCATTCGACTTCGGGCCGGCAATCGAAAGCCCCACTAGATCGAGCCCATGAGCCCTGATGGAAACACCGGTGTCGGGAAGGTGCTGGCGGAACCAGCGCATGTGATAGTTCTCGGCAACGCCCGATCCGAAGATGAAGTACTGCTCGTCGCCAAGCTTTCCAACCGTGAAATCGCCAATCAGTTTGCCTTCTCGATTGAGCATCGGGGAAAGCACAAGTTTGCCGGTTTTCGGCAGCTTGTTTGCCAGCATGTGCGAAATCCAAGAACCGGCGTCTGGCCCGGTCACCTCATATTTTGCGAAACTGGAAATTTCGATCAGGCCGACGCCATTTCGAACGGCATCGCATTCACCCTTCACTGAATTCCAGGCGTTTGAGCGTTTGAATGTTACCTCCTCGACAGGTTCACTGCCTTCCGGTGCAAACCACAAGGCATGTTCCAGACCGTAAGCAGATCCGAACACCGCATTGTGTTCCTTCAGGCGTCCGTAGATAGGGGTTGTGCGATGCGGTCGTGCGGCCGGCAATTCCTCGTTGGGATAGGTGATCTGAAAGCGGCGCGAGTAGTTTTCCCGGACCTTGGCGTTGGTGTAGGCCATGGTTGCGTAGTCGCCGTAACGCGACACGTCCATGCCCCAGACATCTGCGCCCGGATCACCGTCGATAATCCAGTTGGCAAGCGAAAGGCCGACCCCACCACCCTGGCTGAAGCCCGCCATGACGCCGCAGGCGCACCAGTAGTTCTTCAAGCCCTGTACAGGGCCGATCAGAGGGTTGCCGTCTGGTGCGAAAGTGAAGGGACCATTGATGATCTGCTTGATGCCGGTGTTTTCAAAGGCAGGGAAATGACTGAACCCGACTTCCAGTGAAGGCGCAATACGGTCAAGATCCGGTGCCAGGAGTTCATGTCCGAAGTCCCATGGCGTTTCTTTCTCCGACCAAGGGACACCAGCTTTCTCGTAGGTGCCCATCAGCATGCCGGTACGTTCCTGGCGGATGTAGATTTCACCACCGAAGTCGATGATCTTGACCAGTTCCTTGCCCATGGTCTTGTTGTACTCGACCACTTCGGGCATTTCCTCGGTCAGGATGTACATGTGCTCCATGGCCAGAACGGGAAGCTCAAGGCCAACCATACGGCCCACTTCACGCGCCCAAAGCCCGGCTGCATTCACAACATGTTCGGCGTGGATATTGCCCTGGTTCGTAATCACATCCCAGGTGCCGTCGGGCCGGTGTTTGAGCTCTTCGACTTTGGTGTGTCGATAGATGTCGGCACCTTTGATGCGTGCCGCCTTGGCATACGCATTGGTCACGCCCGACGGGTCGCAATGGCCCTCGAACGGTTCATAGAGGGCGCCGATAAAGTGCTTTTTGTCCATTAGCGGGTACATCTCAGCGGCTTCATCAATGGAGATGAGTTCATTCTCAATCCCGAGGTATCGGCTGGTCGCCCGCATCATCTTGAGAAAGTCCATGCGCTCCGGTGTGTCCGCCAGCATCAGGCCACCGGTGACGTGCAGACCGCAGGATTGTCCGGAAATCTCTTCGATCTCCTTATACAATCTGATCGTGTAATCCTGGAGTTTGGCGACGTTTGGATCACCGTTGAGTGTATGCATGCCACCTGCGGCATGCCATGTCGAACCTGATGTGAGTTCGTCCCGCTCGATCAGTGCCACGTCTTTCCAGCCGTGTTTTGCAAGATGATAGAGAACGCTGCACCCGACGACCCCGCCGCCGATGACAGCCACTTGAACTTTATCTTTCACGATATTTCCTCTGCCTAGTTATCTTTCAAATCGATTGTTGAATTTTGTTTGTTCCTGAAGGAACGACAAGCGCCTCTGCCAGCCAGGGCGCAAATCCACGTATTTCGGTCCTGACGGCGCTGTCGAGTGTCTCCCGACAAATGGCGGCAATTTTCGCAGGGAGGTCACCAAGCTCTCCGGCCCGCGTGACGATATAGAGTCGCCGTGAAAACGACACCTTGGGAAACGGCAAACACTGCACCTGTCCGGGTGAAAGGTTGGCTTCCAGTAGGCACACTGGAGTCATGATGGCCCAGCCTCGTCCCGAGGATATCATCCGGCCGATTGACCAGGAGGAGTCGAATTCAATCCGCCTGGGAATCGAAATACGCAGTCGGCGCAAGTGTTGGTCGATCAAGCGGCCCATAAGGTTGCGCGCGCTGTAGCGCATGAGAGGCAGATCCATCGGGAGTGTGTCCAGGCCGAAGTCGCCAACCTCGTAGTTTGCCGGGAGCGCCACGATGAACGGTTCCTGGAGGATCTCGAACACCTCCAACTCATCCACGTTCTCCATCGGTTCGGATGTCATGATCGCATCGACTTCGCGATTGAGCAGGGCCTCGTTGTGTTCGATGGTAAAGCCCGACCACAGAGTGAGACTGTCGATTTCCAACCGTTCCGTCAGTTCGTCGAAAAAAGTCGGCAAAAGTGATCCGGCCAACGAATTGAGAACGGCAAGACGGAGCTTGGGCAGAGACGGTTGGCCTGTTCCCCGAACGGCAATGCGTGTCTCCTGGGCCAGATCAAGGAGGTGGCGTGCGCGGGAACGCAAAACCGTACCCGCGGGCGTCAGGCGCAGCGGACGAAGGCTTCGGTCGATCAGCGTCGTACCAAGCTCAACTTCAATTTTGCTTATGTTCTGGGAAACCGCAGCCTGCGTAATGCCGAGCTTGCGAGCGGCATTTGCCATGCTTTCTGACTCAGCGA
Source organism: Hyphomicrobiales bacterium (assembly GCA_021775835.1). The sequence goes on from JAJFHC010000185.1 coordinate 16,022, forward strand.
CTGTCAAGAATACTTCCATTGCTCTTAGATCAAAAGTCTTGGACCAGGCCATTTTCGAAGCAACCCCGGGCACTTGAAATCCGCTCGGTGCATATCGAGCGCAAATATTGAACCGATTGGCGATGACGCACAATGCATTAAGTGAGACTTATAGTATGGAAATAATAAATGTTAAATCCGCCACTTTGGGATTGCGGTACGCTTGGCCAGATGGGCTAGGATTCTGGAACGGCACCCAACCTGCCTATAGATGCGGCACCGTGATCTTGGCGCAGCATTGCAGGCAAGGGCGTGGTGCCGGAATCTTACTGAGTGTGTTTGCTGTCGCAAGGAAACTCAACAGCATCGTTGTCGTGGTGATCGCGGGAGGGGCCCCTTTGAAACCGAACATTGTGACTTGTCGGTTTCCAAGGGGCGACTGAATGACGGCGAACTCAGAAATTGGAATGGCTTTAACGTAAGCGCGTCACCCGTTTACAAGATCGCCAAGGTAGTCGGGTATTGGGATTTCCGGATCGAGCCGTTTGCACGGTTCCGGGGCGGCGTGGGAGGGCGATATGGGCACGATGCCAGCCCAGACGGGCAGGGCATAGTCTTCCTCATCGTCCACCGGCGGTCCCGATCGAATCTTTGCCGATGCCTCGGTGAGCGGCATGGTCAGGATGGTCGTTGCCTTGAGTTCCTGTGTCGTGACAGGTCGAAGCGCATCCCAGCGACCGGGATAAAGGCCCTCTACAAAGATTTTCAGGTGGGCTGTCTTGTCATCATCGCCTTCGACCAGTCGTGCAACACCGAATGCCATGACCGAACGGTAGTTTAGCGAGTGGTGGAATCCGGACCGGGCAAGAACCAGTCCGTCATTGTGCATCACCGAAAGACAAACCTCCGCATTTTTGGAACGACGGAGCATGCGACTGGCAGACGACCCGTGCCAGTATATCTGATCGCCTTCGCGCCAATGGATGGTTGGTGTGACGTAGGGTGCCCCATCGATTACGTAGGCCACATTGCAGATGTAACCGGCATCGAGCACGGCATAAATGGTTTCTCTGTCATAGGCACCGCGGTCATGGATTCGTTTGGCGCGTGTGCGTTCGGTTGGGGGCTTGGTGGACATGCTCATCTCCGTAGAATTCTCCTAAAGCGCATCGACACCTAACAGTCTATTGGCTATGCAAATAGATCCATTTTGTGGCTTAATGACATAACCAATAAGTGATGCATAACGGAATTCGACGTCGGAGAAGGCAATTGGGCAGCAATATCGATCTTGCAACTCTCAGCGTTGCGTTGGAACACGCCAGCGGTGTTCCGGCTTATGTTCAACTTTATGAACAGATCCGGGAGTTGATCCTGGCCGGCCGTATTGTGCCTGGTGCCAGGCTTCCCTCTACACGTGCGCTGGCAGGCGAACTGGGCGTTTCGCGGACAACGACACTCGCTGCCTACGATCAACTCACATCGGAGGGGTATCTTGACGGGAAGGTCGGCTCGGGCGCTTTTGTATCGCGGGACATTCCTGAGTACGTACTCTCAGTTTCTTCACAGATCACCCCGGCATCCGGGCGATGCGCACAAGCATTTGAGGCCAGGCCAACCGTATCGCGGCGTGCGGCGCATCACACGACGACTCCGATGACCGACCGCCGGCGTGCTTTTGATCCAGGCCTGACCGACATCAGGGACTTTCCTGTGGATGAGTGGATGCGCCTGATGGCGAGGAGTCAGAGGATGCCAAGCAATGAATGGTTGTTTGAGCGAAACCCGGGCGGGTATCCGCCACTCAGGGAGGCAATATCCGAGTATTTGCGAACCATGCGCGGCCTCGAATGTTCGAGCGAACAGGTTATTGTCACCTCCGGCGCACGCGAAGCCGCTGAACTGCTCGCGCGCGTCCTGTTTGATCCCGGTGATACGGTCTGGATGGAGGAACCCGGATATCCTACCGTCCGTGAAACCATCGGCAGCCAGGGCGGACAGGTTCGGCCAATTCCGATTGATGCTGAGGGATTTGACCTGGAACGGGCGCAATCTATGTTTCCTGGTGCACGATTGGCATTCGTGACGCCGTCCAGACAATACCCGATAGGCATGCCGTTATCACTTTCAAGACGGCTGGCCCTGATTGACTGGGCGTCACGGGAGAAGGCCTGGATCGTCGAAGATGATTATGACAGTGAGTACCGATATACCGGCCGGCCTATAGCCGCCATGGCGACTCTCGATTCAGATGGCAGAGTCATATACATGGGCAGTTTTTCCAAGGTCATGTTCACCGGTTTGCGTCTTGGGTGGCTGGTTGTTCCAAAGTCGATTACCGACACTTTCCTAGCCGTGCAGGGGGTTTTTGGTACTCAGGCGTCAACGACGGCCCAGCCGGCTCTTTCCGAATTCATCGCCAAAGGAAAGTTTGGCGCCCACATCAGGCGGATGCGGCGATTGTATTCAGCGCGCCAGAAACACCTGGTTGCCGAACTGGGACGACTTATCGGTTCTGACCTCGCCGTCGAACCTCAGGACGCAGGAATGCATATTGTTGCACGTTTATCCGGCGACCTGTCCGAACGGATGTCTGATCGGCAGGCTTCTGAACGCGCTGCCAGGAACGGCATTACGGCGCCAGCGTTATCGTCCTACTACTTGCAGGGAACCAGCGAAAGCGGGTTGGTACTGGGATATGCGGGAATACCCGAAAATGAAATCACCAAGGGCGTTGAGAGGCTGGCTGCGGCCCTGTTGATTGAGTGAAAGCCGCAACGTGTCATGAAGTGCCGGAGCCCGCATCACTGGCGTCGAAGCGCAGTTCCCGGTCGGTAGGGGGGACGTAGACTTGCTGGAATATGGTCGGTTCCTCGCGAAGACCGCGAGCCAGTATATGCCAGATTAATCCGACAGTGCCGCCCAGAATACCGATTTGGCGGCATGCTCTGGACGGCAAAAGCCCTGCCCGGACCGTTTGTTCGATTGTGGTCGTTGCCAATCGGAACTTCTGATGGACGTAGTCGCGAATGAGGACACCGTTGAGATCGTCGGGGCGGGTGTCGAGAAGCGCCCGAACCTGATTGGTTACGAAATACATCTCACTGAAAACGTCGAATTCACCGCCGATTCTGAGCAGGCGAGTCAACCGCACGAAGTCTGCATGGAATCCGAGGAATGAACTCCAGTCTCCGTCTGCCACAACCTGTTCGATCTTCACAACCTTGGAGTAAACGGGCAGAACAGTCTTGCCGTCGTCGGCAAGAAACCTGAAATGGCGTAGATCAACTGATCGGGTTCTGGCGGCAGAACCGATCGTTGTTGAGCCTGTCACGAATGTGCCGGCACCATGGCGTCGAATGATAACCCCGTTCCTCGCCAACAGGTTAAGGGCCTTCTGAACAGTGCCAAGGCTGACACCCAGGACGTCACGTAACTCGACTTCACTCGGCATACGGGCGCCCGGCTCGTATTTGCCCTTCTCGATTTCGGTCAGCAATGCGTCGGCAACCTGTCGATATTTTGGAACGGCAGATGTTGGGGTGTCAGACACGGTTCGTCCAAGCCTCTAAGGATGTCCTGCCAAGAACTATACAGGACTTCACTAGAGTCCTACAGCCATCTCTATCGGCATTTTGGGAAATCAATAGATTGTACAAAAAAGAAACTTTAGTCCTTCATGTTTCGATTGACGGGCGGGTCTGCTATCTTTGCGTGCATCGGATAAAGGATGGAATTCCCAAGTCCTCTATAGTTGTTTGGAAATGGAATAACAACATGGACCCCACGCTACAAGTGCGTGTCTTCCGAGGCCAGGGCGGGCAGGGAAGTGTTGAGGAGTACTCTGTTCCGAAACGTGACAGCCAGACGGTTCTCGATGTTGTGACCCACATTCAACGTGAGCTTGATCCGACTTTGGCTTATCGTTTCGCATGTCGCGTTGGCGTCTGCGGGTCCTGCGCGATGATGGTCAATGGCCGTCCGCGCTGGACCTGCCGGACACACGTGAATGCGGTTTCCGAAAAGGATACGATTGACCTGGCGCCATTGAGAAACTTTCCTCATGTTCGGGATCTGGTCGTCGACATGGCTGAGTTTTTCGACAAATGGCGAGACGCGAAGGGGTACTTCAGCCCGTCTGCACCGGATGCCCTTCAAATGGCGACGGTGAGCTCGTCTGATCCGGGGAAGAAAGCGGCCGATGCAGCGATTGAATGTATCGGTTGCGGAGTCTGTTATGCCGCGTGCGATACTGTTGCCGGTGACAGCGACTATCTGGGACCAGCCGCGCTGAATAGATCGTGGGCGCTTGCAAATGATGAGCGTGATGCAGACCAATCAGCCCGTTTCAACGCGCTCACTTCGTCCGGTGGATGTCACAGATGTCACAGTATGGGCAGTTGCACACAAACCTGCCCGCAAGAACTAGACCCCCTCGCATCGATAGCGTCGTTGAAACGCGAAACGGCAATTGCGACGCTTCCTGGACGCCATTTTATGGGTCGGAAATAGGATGGGTCATTTTTTCATGATTGCACGATCCGATTTCTATCTTCACCTGCTGCAGCGAGGCACTGCTGTCGTCATGGTGCCCCTTGTCCTCATACATGTTGTGGTCATTCTGATTGCTGTCGAGGGCGGGTTGAGCGCGGCGGAAATTCTCTCGAGAACCAAGGACAGCATTTTCTGGGCAAGTTTCTACTCGATCTTCGTGGTCGCCGCCGCGGTACATGGCTCCCTGGGTCTGCGCAACGTCATTCGTGAACTGACTCCTCTGGAGGGGACGGGGCTCAACGCACTGGCTCTGGCCGTGTGCGTGGTGCTTCTAGTTTTGGGAATTCGAGCCGTGGGGGCGGTGACATGATTCCCGGTGCCTTCGCCACAAGAACCCACGGGGAATATGTTGCCTTCGTGGTTCATCGGGTATCGGGTGTCGGCCTGTCCATTTTCCTGCCACTCCATTTCTATGTCCTTGGTCTGGCTATTGAGGAATCGGCTCTCGACGAGGCCTTGGTCTGGACTGACAAATTCCTGGTCAAGTTCATGGAAATTGGCCTGCTGGGCCTGCTCGGGCTTCACATGGCGGGAGGCATTCGAATTTTGGTGCTTGATTTTCGGTCAGACGAGGCCCGCAACGTGAAATGGCTGCAGATGACGGCGGCGGCCGGCGCCGCGCTGGCGTTCTTGTACTTTGTAAGCGCCGTCGTCCTGGGAGGAGCCTAGCCTTGGCTGAGATCGAAGTCGTCTCCACTGATTTTCTCATTTTGGGAGCAGGCGGTGCGGGTCTGATGGCGGCTCTCCATGCTCATGACTTCAACCCCGAGCTTGATATTACGATCGCTGTGAAAGGCCTGTTGGGCAAGAGCGGTTGCACGAGAATGGTGCAGGGCGGGTACAACGTTGCCATTGGTAAGGGCGATTCCATCGAGCGCCACTTCATGGATACGATCGAGGGTGGCAAATGGATCAACGATCAGGACCTGGCCTGGACCCTGGTCAATGGCGCCGTAAAGTGTATCCATGAGCTCGAAAACCGTTATGGCTGCTTCTTCGACCGCAATGAAGACGGAACGGTCCATCAAAAGGCCTTTGCCGGCCAGACATTCGACCGGACGGTGCACAAAGGGGACCTGACGGGAATCGAAATTGTCAACCGGTTGGCTGAACAAACGTGGTCACGGGGCATCAACCGCCTCGAGGACCATCGGGCCATTGCCCTGATCCGAAGTGACTTGGGAGACCGCATTTCCGGCGTGCTGTTCATCGACATGCGGGAAGGCACCTACAAGTTTGTACAAGCCCGTGCCGTTCTTCTCGCGACCGGCGGCGGACCAACAATGTATCGATACCACACGCCATCCGGCGACAAGTCCTGTGACGGCCTTTCAATGGCCTTGTCGGCGGGCCTGGTGCTGCGGGATATGGAGATGGTTCAGTTTCACCCGACCGGCCTGTTGGCCGGCAGCGACACCCGAATGACCGGTACGATTATCGAAGAAGGTTTGCGAGGCTCCGGCGGGCATTTGCTCAATGGGTCGCGGGACCGGTTCATGCACAATTACGATGAACGCGAAGAACGCGCGACGCGCGATATCGTAAGCCGTGCGATGTACCAGGAGATGCGTGACGGCCGAACCACACCGGCGGGCGGGCTCTACATTTCCATGGGACATCTCGAATCCGACATGGTGCGTGATCGCTTCAAGGGCATGGTCAAGCGTTGCGCAGACTGCGGTTTTGATCTGGTGTCGGGTTTTGTCGAGGTCGTGCCGACAGCACATTATCTGATGGGCGGTGTGGTGTTCAACACAGAATGCAGGACATCGATGGAAGGTCTTTATTGCGCGGGCGAGGATTCTGGTGGCGTACACGGTGCCAATCGGCTGGGGGGCAACGGTGTCGCCAACTCGACTGTGTTCGGTGGCATTGCCGGTGAAAGCATCGCCCGCTACCTAGTCGACAGCAAGCCCCATTCCGACCCGGATTTGGATCTAATCGAGTATTCGACAGATCTGGCGAACAGACCTTTTGACCGCCCACCCGGGGACATGAACCGGATCAGGGAGGAATTGCTGGATCTGATGTGGGAACGGGTCGGGATATCTCGCACGGGTGCGGGGCTGCGCAAAGCGATGACGGAATTGGATCGCCTCGGCTCGGAATTGAAGGAATGCGGCATTCCGGATTCGAACCGCGCTTATAACTTGACCTGGCATGACTGGCTGAATCTACGAAGCCAGATACATGTCAGCAAGTCGATCACCCGATCCGCACTTGCCCGTGATAACTCCCGTGGAGCCCACTACCGTGAAGATTTTCCCGAAGCCGGTGATCTGGAACGGACAGTCTCCATATGTGCCAGCGAACCCCTTCCAGGGGAGTGGGTCATCGAACGCAAAACGGTGTCCTTTACCCGGGTAAATCCCGGGGAGACTTTGATTGACGAAGCCAGGGAGGCAGAAGATGCCTGACAAGATGATCGGTATTGAGCCGGTCGAGGAGGCCGCATGCGAAATCATGCGCCGCGCAGCGATCGTCATTCCGGATGACTACAGATCCGGGATCAAGGAAATGGTTGATCATGAATCCGAAGACCTTTCGCGTTTCGTACTTGAAGCGATGATTGAAAACTGGGACGTCGCTGAGACAGATCGGCGGTCCATGTGTGCGGATACTGGATTGCCTAGATTCTATGTGAAAGTAGGTAATGAGGCTCGTGTTGCGGGCGGCATGATCGCGGTCGAGGCAGCGTTGCGTCGCGCAACCGCCCTGACGACCCACGAAATTCCACTGCGCCCCAACCGTGTCCATCCTCTGAGCCGTCGTGACAACAACAACAATGTCGGCGTTCTTGCCCCGGAAATCGAATACAGCTTCGAACCTGATGCAGACTGGATCGACATTGAAACTGTTCACAAGGGAGGCCACTTCGGCACCGACTACCGCATGCTCTTCCCCGGAGACGGTATTGACGGCATCAAGCGGTTTTTCCTTGATGTCATGGTTCAGTTCGGCCGCCGCGGCCTTGCCTGCCAGCCGGCCATCGTCGGAGTTGGCATAGGCGGCTCGAAGGACACCTGCATGGCGATTGGTAAACAGGCCGCGTGTCTGCGAACGGTTGGCGACCGCCATCCAGATCCACTGGTCGCGAAACTTGAAAACGAACTGAAGGATATGGGAAATCAGATCGGCATGGGGCCGATGGGATTTGTTGGCAAGAGTATGGTCGTCGACTGTCATGTGGAGATCGGCTACACGCACACCGGCGGAATGCCGGTCAGTGTCCACAGTTTCTGTCTGTCCTCGCGGCGCGCAGTTGCCAGAATTCACGCCGACGGCTCGATTGAATATCGGACCGACCCTTCCTGGTTTACGCCGTATCACCGGCGTGAAACCGTCGAGTGGAACGAGTTGCAGGAGGCGATCGCATGAAGACCGCCCACCTGACCGTGCCGGTTGAACGCAAGGACCTTGAAGCACTGGAAATTGGTTCGATCGTTTACCTCAACGGGACAATCTATACCGGACGGGAAGGCCTGTATCGACGCATCGTGGACGACAACGTGCCACCGCCTGTTGACATAAGGGCCCTGTCGAATGTGAATTTTCACTGCTCTCCCGCGGCTGCCGTCGATGCGGACGGGTCATACCGCGTCGGTGCCGTTACCGCGACGGCCAGTTTTCGTTTCGCCAAATGGCTTGAACGGTGGTTCGAACTCGCAGGAACGAACATCATTATCGGCAAGGGCGGCATGAGCGAGGATATCTATCGCCGGCACTTCGTGCCCAACAATGCGATCTATCTCACGACTGTGGGTTATGGCACCGGCGCCCTTCTGGGCCGTGGCATTAAATCCGTTCGCGACGTTCACTGGCTTGAAGAGTTAGGCATCGCCCAGGCCATGTGGGTGCTTGAAGTGGAGAACTTCGGACCGTTCCTGGTTGAAAGCGATTTGCAGGGAAACTCTCTATTCGAACGGGAAAACAGTAGAATAAACAAAGGTATCGATCGCCTTTACGAAGGTCTGAAGAAGCCGGCCCTCAGTCGTTACGGTGAAACTGACGATCGCCACGACGAACTGATTTGACGTTATTCAGATAAGGTCAGTTGCAACAGGTGCTCCCGTCCTGAATGGGCGGGCAGGGCATAGTGCCGTAAGAACAGAAAACACAACAGTCACCTTTCTTGGGTCTGAGCAGAGCGCCACAGCCCCTGCAGTCGTAAAAAAACTGACAGGCGTTTGTCGGCATTTCCTCGGTTCGGCGGTGCCCGCACTCCGGACATGTGAGCGTAGACTGGAGTTCGGTCACCGTCTTAGATGCCTGAACAACGCATACACGGTCAAACCTGCGAACAGCACAAGAAGCGGAATTGCAACGTAGTCGACAAATCCGATGACACCGGCTAATCCGATTGCGGTCAGCAAAATCACGAGAAGTGGCGTAAAGCAGCATAGCGCGGCGATCACCGTTCCGGTAATCCCGATCTTGAAAAGCTTGTTATCTTTCATCGTCGCCATATCAATCAGTCCAAACAGGCCCGCCAGAATAAGTAAGTGCATTTAACCGGTGTGGAATCAGCGTAAAAACTCTACTTCGAGAAACGCGCATTCGAAGTCGTTTGCGTTGATGACATCGTGCTCCACGCCAACTTCACGAAAATAGGGGACACCGGTTTTGAGTTCCGCAAGAGTGTGCACATCCCCAGCTGTCACAATCTCCAGTTGCCCGTCAAACAACGGAATGATGACGTAATCATATTCGTGGCGATGCCATCCAGTATTGTCGCCGGGCTGAAAGCGCCATTCCGTGACTCGTGTCCTGTCGTTGTCGATAAAGATAGTGGGTTTTGAGGACCCCGGTGTGTTTTCACTGCACATGATGTGTTCCCGGTTTTGATGTATGCGCTCAGCGCGGATGATATGGGTTGTCAATTACTCGCGAGCTGTTGCAGCAGGCCGAGTGCTCCTTTTGTGGCCCGATTGACATGCTTCGGATCATTGTAAATCAGGCTCAAGACATATCCGCCCTGCACCGTAGCCACAAGGGTTGCTGCAAGTGTCTTGGGTTTCACGCCCTTGGCCAAACTGCCGTCGCGGACCGCCTCCTTGAGCGCCCGGGCAATCTGTTTCTCCACATGCGCCATGTAGTCGTTGACGGGCTGCCGTATTTCTTCCTCGGAGAGTATCGGTTCATTGGCCAGACGGCCGAGACGGCTTCCTTTTGTGCCCGGTCTTTTTTTACCCAGAAATGCCTGGACGCGTTCCAGTGGTGGTAGTTTAGGGTCAAACAACTCATCGAACTCTGACTTCAGTTCCTCGGACACTTCCCGGAGGGCATGGGTTGCAAGATCCTGTTTTCCGGAAAAATGATGATAAAGACTGCCTTGTCCGGCGCCACTTTCATCAAGAATTCTGCGCGGACTCATGGCTTCATAACCATGATCCCAAAGGAGTGATTTTGTTGCAGAGAGTAGGGCGTCCTTGTGTGATGCCGCCATGTGATGTTGTCCCCAATAAAACCTACACGTGATTACAATAGGACAGGGCCGTGCGGAAAAAAACTGTTTGTTCCGCAGTGTCTGTCTGTGGCCGTCGATATTGTTCTTTGCTGCGAGCGAACTTTCAAATTAGAATCTCAATTTGCTTGGAACTTTGTTCAAACACCAACAGTACTCTCTTAAACCCGTCGCGCCGTACACTTCCATGAAGCGGGATCCAGATGTCAACACAGTTTTATACATTACGAGATGGTGTGCCGAAGGACGGCGAACAGATCCGCGACGTCCATCGCCGATCCATTTTGACATTGGGATTGTCGGGATACTCTCCAGAGGAAGTGGAAAGTTGGGCCGCCGGACTCAGGCCTGCACGGTACGGCCACGCAATGACAAAACTTGGAGAAGTTTTCATTCTGGCCGAAACGGAGAATGAGGATCTGGCAGGATTCAGTTCGTATCGTGATGACGAAGTGCTGTCGCTCTATGTAGCGCCTGAATGGGCAAGGCAGGGGATTGGTACTGCGCTGTTGACGGCTGCAGAAGAGCGTATACTTGAGGCCGGATTCAAACATTCCCGGATTGCTGCAAGCCTTTCAGGGCAAGCGTTTTACGAACGTCAAGGTTATCAAGTGACGTCGAGTGGCAAGTGGAAGACGAGGGGCGGTGTGTCCGTTACCCGATTGGACATGTCGAAGGGTTTTTGAAGCACCGGGTTTAGACAAGCAAAAGCTTTTCAAAATCAGTATTTCGGTTTATAGCCTATTAGCATGACCGATCGTACGACAGACCGAATTCTTTATAATCTTAAGTCCCGCGGCGCGCAGAACGCCGCAGGGCTGGCCGCACAGTTGGACGTTACTCCGGTGGCTATCCGGCAGCATCTTGAGCGATTGCTTGACGATGGTCTGGTGATTCACGAGGACAGGCGTGAATCGGTTGGGCGACCGAAACGGTTCTGGCGTTTGACGGAGGCGGGTCACTCCCGGTTTCCTGATCGTCATTCTGACCTGACTGTGGAATTGCTGGAGTCGATCGGTGACATGTTTGGCGAGGAGGGGCTCGAAAAGGTAATCCAACGCCGGGAACGCCAGATGCTGGTATCCTATGCCGGCGTTGTCGATGCCGAACATTCTCTCGAAGATCGCCTGATCAAACTGATGGAACGACGGTGCGAGGAAGGCTACATGGCTGAACTTGAAAATGACGGCGACGGTGGATTCGTCTTTATTGAAAACCACTGTCCCATATGCGCCGCCGCCTCGATCTGTCAGGGTCTCTGCCGTTCAGAGCTCGAAATATTCCAGAAGCTGTTCAAAGGTACCGCTCATTGGGAGCGAACAGAACATGTTCTGAATGGTGCCAGACGATGTGCGTACTCCGTTAAGCCCGTCGCCGGGAATCACGAGAGCAGCAAACGGCCATAACCTTCGAGTGGTTTCTCGTAGCCACATGACCTGAGAGCATCCCAAATCATGGATGCATTTGAGCACAATGTCGGCTTGCCTGTTTCCTGCTCGATGGCGCCGACCGCTTCGGCGGATCGAATGCCCGTACATGAAACGAAAATCCCGTCAGCTTCGGGGTGTGCGGCTTCGACGGCGGCCCGTCGGATCGTATCGGGCGAAAGCCGTGCCATGTCCTTGTCATTTTCCAGTCCGAACCCGTAAAGGTTCAGCACTTCCACACCTTGAGCTTCAAAGTATGTACGCATCTCCTGGTTAACTGAATCGATATAGGGCGTAACCATGGTTATCCGGCTGATATCAAGTTTCTTGAGGGCATTGACCGCTGCCGTTACCGGTGTAACCACTTTGGCACCCGGGCGAACTGACTGTATGAGCCGGGTCACTTCGTCGGGCCCGATTGCCACGGTTCCCGATGTACAGCTGTACGTGATGACATCGAGGGGCACGTCGTTGAGAATTAGTTTTGTCGCGTCGGCCAGTTGAGGTCCCATCTTGCGGAGGTTTTCCACCGTGCACGGATTGGTGAGTTTCACCCGTCCAGTATAGAATGCGACTTCATCGGGCAACATTCGGTGATAGTCGCGCTCCGTGATTTCATCAGAACTGAGAGCGATCAGGCCAATGCGATACTTCGCAAAGGTCTCGTCTGGTTGATAATCGAAATCCACGATCTTTGTCGGCATCGACGGCAGGGGGGTGGCAATGTTCATGACGCTCTCCTCGTTTCTGCGAACCGGTCATCATCGCTGTTGAAAGCGAGCCGACCGTGCTTCACACCAAAGTATACCGAAAAATACGTTGAGTGATAGTTTGTGAATTATGCCGGGTCAGGCGATGCTTTGGCTGTAGGTTTTGCCGGACGTTGAGCAAATATCAATGTCGTTACGCCCGCAAGGATGAGAACACCGCCAATAATCTTGGGCGTGGTCAGTTCCTCTTGGAGAAACAGCACGCTTTCGATCACGACGGCTACGGGCAGAAGCAAAAGGAACGGTGCCACATTGTTGACCGGCAGGCGCCCCAGGAGGTCGTACCAGATCGCATAGGCGATAGCTGTCATGACCAGGCCCATATAGACAACCGCGATCCAGACACTCCAGCCGGCCGACGCAATTGCCTCCCATTGGCCATCCTCAAACAAATAGCTCGCCACAAACAGTTGCGGCGTGGCACATATCGCTACTCCGGATATCATGACGAAGCCGCCAATTTCACCTATCGAGCGAACCATGACCTGGCCAATTGCCCAGGTGAACGCGCCGCCAAGGACCATCAGAACGTAAAGTGTCTGTCCTTCCAGTTTAGGTTCCCCGGAAAGCACGCCCACGCCGACAAAGGCGATCAGCATTCCAGCGACCATCAGCAGTGTCAGGCGTTCTCGCAGAAAGATTGCGGCAGTAAGCGCTGCAAAAGGGACTTCAGTCTGGACGATGAGGCCAGCGGTTGATGCGTCAAGATGTTTGAGTCCAGAGAAGGTCAGGGAGTATTGAATTGAGCCTGATATCAGGGCAACCAGGAACAATTTTCCCCATAGATGATTAGGAGGCCTGAAGAACCAGACCAGCACCAGGGCGGTCAACGAAAACCGAAGCGCCATCAGCAGCACAGGTGGAAAATCCACAATGGCGACCTTGGCAAGCACGAAGCCTGTTCCCCACAATATAGGCACGCTTGTCGCTTTGAGAAAATCAAGAAGAGTCATGAGATCGATCCGCTCGTGTGGGCGGCACAATCATCGAACCTTCGATGCCGAACCAGGGTTCCCCGCTGCCTGTCGTCGATTACGGCTCATTTTGACAAACCTGTCCATAAATTAAATTTGACAGCACGTGCACGCTTGGCGACAACCGGGCTTGCCTTGATTGTTCACAAGACAGCGAAGTTTAGAGCCGGTCCATTTTCCGATCCCACAGGAGCACGAAGTGAGTAGACATCAGGTGATTGTCATCGGTGCTGGAATTGTCGGAATTTGCGCGGCTCTTGCTGCTCAAAGGCGCGGATTGAAAGTGTGCGTCGTAGACCGTTTGCCGCCGGGAGAAGCGTGTTCATTCGGTAATGCCGGTGTCCTGGCTGCGTGGGGCTGCGTCCCCATGCCGACACCTGAAACGCTTCTGGAAACGCCAAAGTGGCTTTTCAATACAAACGGGCCGTTGACAATCAGGTGGCGATATCTGCCCAAGTTTATACCGTGGCTCGCGAAATTTGCATTGTCTGCCAGACCGGCCCAGATAAACCGGGCGGCAGACATCATGTTTGCTCTAAACAATTCGACAGTCGAACATTATCAACGTCTGGCAAAAGAAGCAGGCGTCCCCGAACTGATCGTAGAGAGCAATTACCTGCACGTCTTTCGGTCTGAGCAGGAAATCGACCTCAACAATCGGGGCTACAGCATGCGTCGCGATCGCGGTGCTCAGATCACCGTGTTGAAGCATGGTGAAATCAGGGAGGTCGAACCCGACCTCTCGACCGACTACAAAGCAGCTTTGCTGATCGGGCCCCAGGGCCACACCGTCAACCCCAATCGGTTGGTGACGTCTCTGGCATCCCTGTTTCAGCAGGGTGGCGGCCAGATACTGCAGGCCGATGTTCGTAAACTCGTTGCGCGTGCCGATGACGCCGTTGATGTTATCACTGAGTCAGAAGCATTGGTCGCCGACAAGGTCGTGGTCGCGGCCGGCGCCTGGTCACATCGATTGCTGGATCCGTTGGGAGTGCGCATACCTCTTGAAGCAGAGCGGGGATACCACGTGCGGTTTGCAAACTCAGGTGTGACGTTGAGCAATACAATTCTTGAATCGGAAAACTATGTCGTTGCGAATGCGATGGAAGACGGTCTTCGGCTGGCCGGTACTGTTGAATTTGCCGGCCTGGATACCCCGCCCGATTGGTCGCGCGCGGAAATGTTGAAACCGGTCGCCAGAGCAATGTTCCCGGATGCCGATCTTTCGTCGCCGGAAATGTGGCAAGGTCCTAGACCGGCGCTGCCCGACGATCTGCCGGTAATTGGTCCAATTGACGGGGCACCGAACGTCATCGCTGCGTTTGGTCATGGCCATCTTGGCCTCACTGGCGCTCCGGGAACTGCCGAGATTGTGTCGGGGTTTCTCGCAGGTGAAACGCCCAATGTGGACCTGGGCGCGGCCAGTCCGGGGCGTTTTATGTAGCTGGTGTTCAAGTGTTTCTCAAATGGTCTGACCAGGAGTAATGTAGGCGTTCATCATGGAAACAAATCAGTCGCAGGAAATGAAGAAGGCCGCCTTTCAATCGGAAGGTGAGTCCAACAAATCAGCACGTCGTGCCGAATGGACACACTCAACTGCTGGATCTGGCGCCCGGGAATTGCTCGACAGGGATGCAAGGGCTTTTCTTCATCAATCGGTGTCGACACCGTGCGTTCACGTCATACGAAAGGCCGAAGGCATCTGGATCGAGGATGACCAGGGCCGGCGCTACATGGATTTTCATGGCAACAGCGTGCATCATATCGGCTACGGACACCCAAAATTGAAAGCTGCCATCTCCGCACAGATGGACGCGTTGCCGTTTGCCCCGCGTCGGTTTACCTGCGAGCCTGCAGTCGAACTTGCAGAAAAACTTGCCGCCATTTCCCCCGGCAACCTCAGCAAGCTTCTGTTTGCGACCGGCGGTTCTGACGCCATTGAGATCGCGCTCAAGGTCGCCCGGGCAGCCACCGGTCGGTTCAAGACTATTTCGTTCTGGGATGCGTTTCATGGGGCGGGCTTCGGTGCTGCAAGCGTTGGTGGCGAAGCGCTTTTCAGGAGCCACATTGCGGGACCGCTTCTTCCGGGTGCCGAACATGTGGCACCCTTCGCATGCTACAGATGTCCTTACGGATATCCCGACCTCGATACCCAACCGTCACTTGAACTCTGTAAGGTGGCTTGTGCAAATATGGTTCGTTACGCCCTGGAACGGGAGGGCGACGTGGCCGCAGTTGTCGCGGAACCTGCGCGGGCCGTTCCCTATATCCCGCCTCCAGGTTTTTGGCGAACCGTTCGCGAGGCCTGCAACGAACACGGCGCACTCTTGATCTTTGACGAAATACCGACAGGACTGGGCAAGACCGGGAAAATGTTCGCCTGTGAGCACGACGACGTCGTGCCGGACATACTCGTGATGGGCAAATCTCTTGGCGGTGGAATTCTGCCGATTGCCGCAACGCTCTGTCGTCCGGATCTGGACCAGGCTGGGGACTTTGCAATCGGACACTATACGCATGAAAAGAATCCGGTGACCACACGAGCGGCTCTGACAACAATTGAAATCATTGAAGAGGAAGGGCTTGTCGAAAGAGCAGCAGTTCTCGGCACGCACGCACTTTCCCGCCTCAATGAGATGAAGGTGCGGCATCGGCTCATCGGCGACGTACGTGGACGCGGCTTGCTGATGGGTGTTGAACTGGTAACCGATCGGGAGAACAAGACGCCAGCGGTCGATGCGGCAGAGCAGGTGTACTACAAGG
>JAJFHC010000186.1 GCA_021775835.1 Hyphomicrobiales bacterium
CATCAAGATGCGCATGGGCGCCACCCACTTCCTGATGAAGCGACTGAAGAATGTCAAAACCGAGATCGCCTTGAGCGTGCTTGCCTAAAATCTCACCCGGGTCATGAACATCGTTGGCATTCGCCCGCTGATGGCGGCAATACAGGCGTGAACGGCCACTCTGCTCTCACGTCCGCCCCTAATGTTGCCTGAAACCGCCTCATACCGCTCCAAAGCTCGTCAATAGCGCCAATTAGCCAAAAATCGGCAAAAAGCCGCAGAAATGTCAAAGCACGAGCAACCGTCCCCAAAACCAACAATCTCGAGGCGTTTTCACACAGCCAAGACCCAGCTCGGACATCGAGGGTCCATCGATACTCTCTGCGTTTCCAACTACGGTTCATTTTCTGCATCGCCCTGGATGGGGTAGATTTCATTGCGAAGTGAATTGCCAATTGTTGCGCACTTATTGGAGGGAACGGTGGCTCAAACAAAAACCAAATATTCGATAGCTATACGAAAACATGGCGCGAGCTGGGGTTCCATCAACGTTTTGAACAGATCGTGGCAATTTTGCTGAACTTTCTTGTGTCGTTCAAATTGCAATCCTGGCCCTCGTGCGGAAATTCATTCTCATCGACGCTTCGAAGACCGAAGCGATGGTGCTGGTCGGCCTGGGCGTAATTGTTTTCTCTCTGGCTGCATTCCATTGGACTGTGCAATTCGTCGAAAAAAGCAACTTGGAAATGGCATCTCGCAAAGTGCAATGATCGAGGGTTACATCATCACATTGCTGTGCGATCCCGTAGCGTAAGGCGCCCTCATTTCCTCGATCATGATGCAATGCGCGAGGCACGGTTGCCGCAATGCACCGTAGCAGGACCACAAAAAAATTGTCGAGTTGATCAGATTGCAGGAATGAGAAACGCCGCAATCACTCTAACGTTTCCGTCGGGGCCGGTCCTGACGAGAAAAACCTCGCCCGATGAGACGCTTCGTCCTGTAAGCGCCGTGATGTTCACCTGGTGTGTAACAAGCAAGACCGTTTCGGACTCAGACAAGGATCTTAGAAATTCCCTGACCTCTTCAGTCTGAGCATCTGCAGTTGAGCGGTTCTGATAAAAGGAATTCAAGCCGGGAAAGTCAATGGGCTTTCCGAATTCAAGCACATCGGCGGTTTCGCGGCATCGGCACCACTGACTGGTCAAGACCCTGTCAAAGACGATGCCGGCAGTCTTCAACGCACGGCCAAGCGACCGCGCCTGCTCTCGCCCGCGCTCATCGAGGTTTCTTTGCGTGCTGCAATCGCCGATCTGAAACGCCGCCGGATCTCCTGTCCCTGGAGCCAGGGCGTGGCGCATAATGGCGTGAATGCCTGGCTGTTTGAGTGTCTCCAGGACAGAGGCGGTCCCGGCTTTGCCCGATAGCGGCAGAACGGAAAAAAAGGTGGCGACGAGCACCAATAGTATCCGGACGGGAACGACGATGCGTGCAAGGCGAGCCATGGGGGCAGGATAGCGTTCAGGCCGTTCGCTGTCTATTTGTGTTACTGTCACCGTAATCTTGTTCCGTAGCATCCTCGACAACCGACGATGTCAGTTTTCTCACTGTTTTCGTCCGTTGACGTACAGACAACAGACCCTTGACGAACGCGGCGCGAGTTACCGCTTGTGACCCTGGCTGCGTGAAAACGTGCTTATTGAGCCGATCAGAGGTCAAATCCGAAAACATCACTTTCCTAAGCCATTGATTTTAATGACTCCCAATTTTGGATGAAGGCTGCGAATTCGTAGTTTGGCTCAATTTCCGATGTTTTCACACAACCAAGACCCATATGCGACTCTACCGCCTCTAAGCGGCACGGGCATCTTGGTGCATGCGTACCGTCTGCAATTTTTTGACAAGCTGAAGAGATGACCCAAGCAAAAATTTGATTGACCTTGCTGTGGCGGTGCGGATTTCTTACGGCCCGTTCGGTCGAGTCAGCCGTTTGGTCACTAGACACGCCACCATATCACCAGTAACGTTGATTACCGTTCGCAACATGTCGAGCGGTCGATCAACTCCGAGAATGATGGCAATGCCGGCGGCCGGAATGCCTACACTGGTAAGGATCGTCGCCAGTATCACAATGCCAACGCCGGGCGTTCCGGGAGAGCCGATTGCGGCACCTGTTGCCATGACTATGACCAACATAAAACCGGCCAGACCGATTTCGACACCGAACACTTGAGCAAGAAAAATAGTTGCGATCCCCTGATAGATCGCGGTTCCGCCCATATTAATCGTCGTGCCAAGGGGGATGACAAAACGGGCAATTGACTGGTTAACGTCCAGCTTTTCCTCTACCGTAGAAAGTGTGATGGGCATAATGGCCGCAGAGCTCGACGTCGAAAACGCCAGGAGAAGAACTTCGCCGGTCTGGCCGATAAACCGTTGCGGACTCATGCCCGAGGCTGCCCAGCCAATCAGAAGGTAGAGCACAAACAGAACCGCCAGACCGCCGATCACCACCAGAACATAGATACCGGTACCGAGCAGCGTAGCGAGCCCCACCCGCGCAGTAATTTCCGCCAGAAGACCAAACACTGCCAATGGAGCGAAACGCAGCACCCATTTGACGATAATCATGCAAGCAGCTTGAAGAGAGGCCAGCAGATCCAAAAGCGGCTTGCTTTGGTCTGCTGGCATAATCAACAAAGCGATGCCGAATATGGCGGCGGTTATTACGATCTGCAGCATGTTTCCGCTGACAAAACTCGCCAGAGGATCACGTGGAAACAGCGCCGTAATAACGCCTGGAATCTCAGCGGCATCCGGGATGCTCGCCGGTTTGGCCGCCAAGGCCGCTTGCCCTTTGGACATAGCCATATGCATCGACACGCCATCAATGTAGCTGCCCGGCTTTATCACCAGTGCCAGAACGATGCCAATAACGACGGCTGCAACGGTCGTCGCCAAGAAGAAAGCTACAGTCCAACTGCCAAGCTTTCCGAGATCGCTCGATCCCTGACCAGCGCAGATACCCCGAATGATGGAGGCAACTACCAACGGGATGACAACAAACTGGATGACAACAAACTGGATGGAGATTAGGAACAATTGACCCGGGAGAGCGATCCAATTGCCCACGACGACCGATATCCGCGTGGGGACCAGGCCGGCGGCCGGACCAATCAGGATGCCCGTACCAATGCCGAGCACCATCCCGATAATCACCTGAAGCCATAATTTTTCACGCAGCAAGCTAGAAAGCTGGTCACTGAGATTGATCAAGGATCGGGAAAGAACCATCGGTCAAACAACGATCATCAGATCCAGAGGATCTGTCTATGTGTGAAATTCATCAAATCGACGCTTCCAATAAGAACCATAAATCACACAGCAGTGTGCACGTTTTTGCTGTCATTACCAAGTTGGCCTGCCGATAGTCCAACCACGTTTCCCGCCCTTGATCGCGGTCAGCTTGAGCTGGCAACCGTCTTTGACCAATTGCGAAGCACGGCTGTCCAAATTTGCGTCCGCCATCCCCCTCAACGCTCCCATAAGTTGGCATGCAAAGCTGCATATCAGCGCACTCCCCGCAGTAATCCCCGTCGGGCAGAAGGCCTTAGTTGGCCCATCACGGAAGCCAGCCTCAGTGCCGTTAACTGGAGCACCAACAGTCCTTCACGGTCACGAAGAGTGGCTTCTCCACGAGATCAAGACCTGGGGGCCAAAACGGATTCGCTGACACCGTGAGCCTCTACAGGTAACCGAGATTTATCGCAAAGCATCAATCTCATCAGCCATTCCAATGGGCCTGCACCCAATACTCGAAGACACAGTGTCGAAGAAAAGAGCAGCACGATACCAATGAGAACAGCGATCAAGAGTAGTTGGTAGTGTTCGAATTTTGCAAACAAGCCGAACCCGAATCCAAAAAACAGAGTGATGCAAATAACGGACTGGGCCACGTAATTCGTCAATGCCATCCGACCTGCAGACGCGAACAAGTTGACCAAAGATCGGAACCAACCGTTCTTCACGAGAAGAATAATGGCCGCAAGATGGCCCAGAGCAATGGACACTCTGCCGACGTCATATCCGATGTAGGTCCAGGTGTCGGTTTGCAGAAACGTTGGGCCATAACCGAAGGTGCCGCAGATGTCGGCTAAGTTCAGCGTCAAGCCTATGCCGTAACTGACTACTGCCATTCTGGTGTAAAACGCGTTTGATCGTTCAGCGCCCAGCACGCCCAGCTTGAAAAGTGCCATCCCGATAAGCATGAGTGCACCAACGTCCACCATATGAGTTTTAAACAATTCAGTGGTTTGCTGTTCAAAAGTCATGGGAATTGTGGCCAAGAAGTTTTCGACATAACCGCCGCTTCTGATCTGGTACTCGGCAACCCAATCCTCCAACAACGTCTTGAGAATTTCGTCATCGTCTGTATCGAGGTTCAGCTGTTCGATCGGGTTCGAAATCAGGACCGGCGCCACTATTGTTGGTTGGAGTTGCGATACCGTTTGCTCGGTGGACAACTCATCCAGGAACAAAGCGAACATGCTTATAATGGTGGATACAACGATCATGCAGGCTGCCGTTGCGATAAGCGTTCTTGCCGATAGGTTGCGAAGTGGAAATAAGAACATTCCCAACAGACCGTAAAGAAACAAAACGTCGTAAGTCCAGAGCAGGAAATAACCGTGCAACAGTCCAAGACCCATGAGACACAACAGTCTGCGAAAGTATCGGTCCACACGTGCAACAGGCGTCGAACCGATATTTGTCTGCAAGATCATGAGGGCGCTTGCACCAAACAGCATCGAGAACAGGGCCCGCATAACACCATCCACGAATATTTCCGTGAACGCCCATGACAAAATATTCAACACTTGGGCGTCGCCCCAGATAACTGGAACCGCGTAGGCGCTGCTTGGCATGCCAAACAGGTAAATATTGCGAAACAGTATGCCGAGCACGGCAAATCCCCTCACGCAATCGATGGAAACATTTCTTTCTGCTGCCGATGAAGCTTCAATATCAACTGATCGCAACGCAGCTGTAACCGACTGCGTCGCTGCGCTCGTGGCTATGGCCATGGACTGCGAACTCCAGGAAATGAGCTAATTTGCAACTTGCAAAAAGAGCACGTGCAATCAATGTGAGATGTGAGAAACTCGGTGCCATGATTTTCTCACCGCTCAGATACATCAACTCTGAATCGCAATGCACTTTTGCGCAAAACGACCACTTTCGACAATCGAATGTTTTAGATGGATCGCATCGAATATTCCGATGGATTTGATGTGACCGCCCGTACGGGAGAAACTGTCAATTCATCATCTCCGGTATCAGGAATTGAGCCATTTGTGGATCGGCGGCGGGTAGCTACGGATGACAGAAGTGTCAAAACATGTTCTTTCGGCGCTCCAGTTACAACATCCCCAAGGGAAATCATCCCGGAAAGTCTCTTTTGGCGGGTCAGCACCGGAAGCCGGCGAATTCTTCTTTTGCGCATGATCCTGATCGCATCCGACAGGTCATCAGTCTCATGGCAATAGATAACTTTTCTCGTCATGACGTCGCGGGCGAGGGCATTGGACCAAGTCCTGCCTTTCGCAACTGCCCGGCATACGATGTCTCTGTCAGTTACAATGCCGACAAGACGATCGTTTCGGCCAACCACAACTGTTCCTACACCTCTGGTCTGCATGATCCTGGCAATTTCAGAAACCGGTGTGTCCGCTTCTACCCAAAGGGCGCCGCGGTGCATGATGTTTTCTACCTTCATGATCTTGCTCCATTGGATCGACCATATGAAGGTAGTTTGCCAGAACCAGACGTGTAAAATGAATATAATGCGTCTCAGCCATCGATGTTTTCGATGGAGTGCAGGCCCGATTCTTCGTACGGCGGCCACGCCCTAAGCCACATGAGAGTCGACTTCGGGTGGCATCAGGTGAATCTCGCAATGCGGTAGCGTGAGTTTCGCGTTGGACCGTCGCCCCAGCCGATTCTAAATCAAATTCAGACGTGAGGCGGAAGCTTTCAACTCGGTCAAAATTCGTTTCATGAACTCCGAATCGACATCACTTGGATAAACCACATAAGCCGGGTAGGAAAACACCGGAGCGTCGCGAACCGTCTGTAGAGGTACAGAATCTAGGTGTTGTTTCAGGAGTCTGCGCGGGATGTAGCCCGAGGAATTGGTCTGTATCAGGTACTGAACACTGAGAGATCCAAGTTCAAGGTAGGTTCCTGGTATAGAAACCTCAGGAAAATTTAGGGCATGATCGGCACGAAATTCAGGCCCCCAGTCGATAAAGACGTAGTTGCTGGCGGGCGAGAAACGCGTGTCCCCATCGCTCGAGACCAGCACAATCTCGTCCTCGAACAGCAGTTCAACATCAAAACCCGGACGAGCTTGCGGTGTGTACATCACACCAAAATCGTACGTGCCGTCGATCAGTCCCTGCATGAGTGTATCGGAAAATCCCAACTGCGCCCGAATGGCAACTTCAGGGGAATTTGACCGGGTGTTTGCTAACCAGTCGAGAAGGTAACCGTCCCACAAACTGTACTGTCCACCTACAGTCAGGGCGGTTTGATATCCTTCAGGCAGGGAAATCTCCAGCCGTGCATGTTCCCATACCCGCACCATGGCCTGTGCATGGCGTTGAAACTGGACACCGGCAGGTGTGAGCGTGGTTCCTGATTTGCCCCGCAGGAACAACGTCTTGCCCAACCTTTCTTCCAGAGTCTTTATTCGCGCACTGACCGTCGATTGGGTCACGAAAACGCGGTTTGCGGCATCGACGAAACTGCCTGTGTCGACTACGGCCAGGAATGTGCGTGCCAGGCTGACGTCCATGTAACTTTGCTCTTCCGTTCAACGGCGGGAAATCATTCTAGCACTCTGTAAGAATTGACCTATCGAAAAAGTCGATATCAAGGGCGAAATAAATTCGCTTTTCAATTCTCTTATGCAACCCTAGATGCTTTTGTCAGAACGAAGCTGCTGCGGAGGCTGCGCCCACTCAAGAATGTAAGCACTCCGAATCCGTGAAATCCCGATTTGGATGAATCGAGTGGGCGCTTGCAACCGAACGTTAGACTGAGAACGCCGGAGCAATAATCCACCATTGAAGCGGCCGGATTGTCCGGTTGTTGGCCGGAGTAAAACTCCACCAGTGGT
This sequence comes from Hyphomicrobiales bacterium, assembly GCA_021775835.1. Next base: position 7,160 of record JAJFHC010000186.1, read on the forward strand.
AGCTCTTCTGCTTTTTGCAGAGGGCGAGGATGAAGGGCGTGGAACTTTATGCACGAGTGAGGCGGGCGGTTTTGGTCGACGGGATGAGCCGCCGGGAAGCGGCGCGTGTTTTCGGGATCGACCGCCGCACTGTTGACAAGACGCTGGCGTTTTCGGTGCCGCCAGGCTATCGGCGCAGCAAACCGGTCCGCCGTCCCAAGCTTGATGCGTTCACCGGTGTCATCGACCATATCCTCGAGAGCGACACCAGGGTCCCCAGGAAGCAGCGCCATACCTCGAAGCGGATCTTCGAACGGTTGCGCGACGAGCATGATTTTACCGGCGGCATCACGATCGTGAAGGATTACATCTATGCCGCCCGTCAGCGCAGTGCCGAGATGTTCGTGCCGTTGTCGCATCCGCCGGGCCATGCCCAGGTGGACTTTGGCGAAGCGCTTGGTGTGATCGGAGGTATCGAGCGCAAGATCCACTTTCTGGCGATGGACCTGCCCCAGTCCGATGGCTGTTTCGTGAAGGCCTATCCGGGCGAGACGACGGAGGCCTTTTGTGACGGCCATGTTTCGGCGTTTGCGTTCTTTGGCGGAGTTCCCCGGTCGATACTGTACGACAATACCAAGATCGCGGTTGCCCGCATTCTGGGCGATGGCCGGCGCAAGCGCACACGGGTGTTCAGCGAACTTGTGTCCCACTATCTGTTCGAGGACCGTTTTGGCCGACCCGGCAAGGGTAACGACAAGGGCAAAAACGGCAAACGCGAGTTCGTACAGATCCTGCGCCTTATGGAGACGTTCCCGCTTGATGATGTGGAGGCCGGGATCAACAGCGCCCTGGAGCGCGGCACCATCGGGTTTGATGCGGTAAAACATCTGGTGCTGTGCCGGATCGAACGGCGCCCGCCGCGCCTTGACTTGACCGTCTATCCCTATCTGCCCAGGGCCCATGTGGCGGCCACGCGCCCGGGGGCCTACATGAGTCTGTTGTCGGGGAGCCGGTCATGAACGATACACCCCAACTGCTGCTCGCCCATCACCTGAAGGCCCTGAAGCTGCCGACGTTCCTGCGCGAGTATGACAAGGTCGCCCGGCAGTGCGCCACCGAAGGCGTAGACCATCCCCGATATCTTCTGCGCCTGGCCGAACTGGAGTTGATCGACCGGGAACGGCGCATGGTCGAGCGGCGGATCAAGGCGGCAAGGTTCCCTGCCGTCAAAAGTCTCGACAGCTTCGAGTTCAAGGCGATCCCCAGCCTCAACAAGATGCTGGTCCTGGAACTGGCGCGGTGTGACTACATCGACGCACAGGAAAACATCATCGCCGTGGGCAATTCCGGAACCGGCAAGACACACGTCGCCCTGGGGCTCGGACTGGCGGCCTGCCAGAAGGGTCTGACCACGGGCTTCGTCACCGCGTCCGCCCTGGTTCATGAGTTGCTCGAGGCTCACGACGAGAAGCGCCTCTTGCGCCTGCAGAAGCAACTGGCCAAATACCGGCTCCTGATCATCGATGAACTGGGATACGTGCCCCTGTCGCCAACCGGTGCCGAACTGCTCTTCGAGGTCTTCTGGCAGCGCTACGAACGCGGCTCGACCATCGTCACATCAAACCTGCCGTTTGATGAGTGGACCGGTATCTTCGGTTCCGAACGCCTCACCGGCGCACTGCTCGACCGGCTTACCCATCATGTCCACATCCTGGAAATGAATGGCGAAAGCTTCCGGCTCAAACACAGCCGCAAGCGCACTACCAAATAATCCTGATCAAAGCCCTCAAAACCCAGCTTGCCCACAGTCCCCGCACTGCTGCGTCAGCCATCCGGGGGCACGCCGCAGCACGGGGCCTATGGACAACCTTCCGCAACGCCAAAGTGGTGTACTTTTGCTCCGGCCAAGTGGTGGAGTCTTACTCCGGCGTTGACACCGGGTCGATGAAATTAGTTAAGTGTAGACGCTTCCTTGAATTTTTTTCGTGGAATGAACGGCTTGCGCAATCCACGAGCGAGGCATAACGTCTGAAGAGTCAACTCTGTCCCCTCCTTGGAGAGATGTTGTTCAAAGTGGAAAATGCACTGCCCCGCCACTCCCCCCGTTTGTGGTGGGGCTTTTTCATTTGTTATGACAGCGCACGGACTGAAGGGTCTTTCTTGAGCCGAGAACCTCGTAGGGGGCTTGCTCTACATTCAGGGGTTTAATCACCCGAACACGACCGAACTGTCGCAAACAAAGAAGCAGGCAAATTCGCCCTTGCTGCACTGACTTAAAACCAAGGGGAACTCCATGCGCCGTGCACTCATAGATAACTGGACGCTTTTTCTTGGCATGGCCATGTTAATGGTCGCCAATGGTCTGCTGGTCACCCTTTTATCAATCCGGGGGGCAGGACTGGGATTTTCGCCACTGACCATTTCAATCATGCAGGCCTGTTATCCCCTGGGTGCGCTGATCGGTACGATTGCTGTGCCTTGACTTGTTGAAAAAGTTGGCCATATCCGAGTTTTTTCGGCACTGGCCTCAATGGTCTCAATCGCGGCGATCGTTCACTTGCTAACAAGCGACCCGCTGAGTTGGAGTGGGATGCGTTTCCTCGCCGGTGTCTGCTTTCCTGGTCTTTATGTCGTCACCGAAAGCTGGCTGAACGCCAAAAGTGAAAACCGAATCCGGGCGCAGGTATTGTCAGTGTATTTCATTATCCAGACACTCGGGCCGGCGCTTGGGACCGCACTTGTTGGCTTCCCCGATCCGACTGGCAACCTGATGTTCGGGATTGTCTCGATTCTGATCTCAGTATCTATTGTTCCGCTGCTCTTGTCTGGCATCCATGCCCCAGACTTTACTGCCCCTGACCGTATGACTGTGACCAAACTATACCGGGTGTCGCCCATGGCAGTGACCGGCATCACACTGATGAGCGTGGGTGTCTCGGCGTGGTTTATCGCACTGCCGCTGTATGCCCTGAATCATGGGTTTTCCGCCGCACAGGCCTCGGGTGTTCTGGTGGTGGCAATGATTGCAGCCGGGGTTGTCCAATATCCTATCGGCTGGATATCTGACAAGACCGACAGGCGCAACGTAGTGATCTGGCTTAGTTTGATTGCTGCTTTGGCTGCGACCTGGCTGGCGATTGACGACTCGCAGATTGTGATCGGTTTTGCGGTGATCGCGGCCATGACATTACCGGTCTATTCAATCCTTGCAGCACACGCCAATGACCAGCTACTGCCCGCACAGGTTGTGCCGGCCAGCGGCACGATGGTGTTTCTTCTGCAGCTTGGTCAGGTTTTCGGCATGTTGCTGGGCCCCAATGTCATCATCATGGCTGACGGGCGCGGATTGCAAATACTGGTTGGACTCATCAGCATTGGTGTCGCCCTGTTTGCCATGGCGCGACGTATCACAAGCGAGGCACCAGAAGAAACCGGCGAAGTGCAGGCCATGGGTGTTATCGGTGTTGCTCAGCCGGGCAACTTGCTCAATGTAATCCCCCCGTCCTCGGACAGATGCATCACCCATCCTACTTTCAAATCTCAGCCAATCACTTAAGCACGTCAAACTGTTACAAGAAAACAACGATTAACGGTTTCTTTACGAATCTGTCACTGTGTTGCACGAATCACACACCTCAAGGTTCTTGCCCGGGGACGGCAAGGAAGGCCTGTTGCGTTACCAGAGAGTCTGTTGATGGCCGATTGTGTTGCAAAAGTCGGTTGAGCATTTTTGCGAACAGTGATTCTATTTCCCTAGTGCATCAGCTTTGGAGACGGTGTGATGATGGGGCGTCAGACACGAGGTCAGGAACAGCTGTTTCTCCACTCCGCGTGGGTTTTGGGAAATCTGCCATTCTCTCGCCATTCAAGCTTTCGTCGTTCGCGCAGGTCAGCGGCGATGTACAATTTCAATTCACTTAGGTGATCATAGTTGTAGGAGAAAACATCCCCTTTCGCCGCGCTGATTTGCAGCCACAAATGACAGCCAGCGGTTGGACCTAGCTGTCTATTGTGGTGAGAGTATCGAACACAATGCAACAGTCTAACATGTCCGCATGGATGGCAGCTCAGTTGTCGTGAACCAAATGGACGCCGATGTACAAAGTTCCGCACCTGTTTCTTTGCACAGGACCGGCCTCTAGACACAGTTTTTGAGCAGCAGCACGGGCATCGAATCAGAGCCTCATCTAACCACTGATGCCACTGGACGAACTCGAGATCCTGATGTCGCAACATAGGTTTGTTTTGTTCCAATCAACGCCGTCGATCGTATATCCCTTGATTAAACTTCAGTCCAATGCGCCATACATACCACCAGGAGACACTCAAGAGCCCCTGTCGTCCCTTACGGGAGTGTCACGGCAGGGGTTTTGCTGTGTGAAGTTTGTAAAGACCGGAGTTTTTTTGTTGCGCGTCAGCCTCCGACATGTCCATGATTGCCTTGCATTGAGGCGTATATATATTCGGTACAGCCGGTCAATTGAGGTTCGTGCGCTGCCGAAATTTCGGAGAAGACCAACTATGTTGAAGTCCCTTACGATAGCTTGTGTTCTTGTGCTATTCAGTCTGCCTGCCTGGGCAGACTGCGAGGCGGATCTCGTC